>DASXDR010000077.1:0-82741 GCA_036490535.1 Tepidisphaeraceae bacterium
ACATGGGCGAGACGCCCATGCTACGTGCAGAAAACAAATTTGTTTGTAGAAGCCTTATTGCATCTTTGCGCGCATGCTCGCACCGGCGCGATTACCGCCGGGCAATTGCAGGGTCACCTTTTTGTCATCCCATTGCACCGTTAATCCCAGCGCCTGATTTGGGGGATTCGCTGCGTAAACGGTTTCACCAGCATTCGTTTTTTCTGCCAGCAGCATACAGGCATGGTCCACGCTTAAATTACCAACGGGTGTTTTCAGCGAACCGTCGGCACGAAATACAGCTTCTACCAAGCCATGTTCCGGATCATACACCGCTTGCGTTGCCCCGTTCGCGAGTACCGTTAGCTTCGGATCCACCGCCCGATCCGCGCCCGGCAGGACCGTGTATTCATATGAACCGTTCCGGCAATTCTTCCCATGATCGATCCAGAGATTGAACACAGGCAACTTCACCAGACCGTGCAAGCCTGCGCCGATGTTCGACCATCGCCCGCTCTGATCGCCCGCCCAGATACAAACCCGCTGTCCCGGTGCAAAAAGATAAGTCACGTGATCATGGCAAACCCAATGAATATCCGTGCGGTCATCCGGCCCCTGGCCGTCCTGCAACGTGGTGTCATTCTCCTTTCCTTTTCCTACTGTAACCTCGTCGCGCAGCAGGGTCTGATTGACATCCGTCACCACATCGCCGCTAGCATCATCGCAATCAATCCCCGATCCCAGGCACACGTATGCATGATCGAAAAAGAACCACGCCTTGCGGGCGTGAATTTTTCCCCTGGCCAAATCCATCGCGCAGGCTCCATAGTTTCCGTCTGACACGCCGCCGGCAAATGTGCTGCCGCCGCGCTGAGCGACCTCGCGCGCTGAATTCTTTTTCAATGATGTGGCAATTGCCGTCGTCCCGGGAACCTTGCTCCAGTCCCACACCGGAAAAATGTTCTGATATTCATCGCCTCTTATGTAAAGAAAATTCGCCCCATCGGAGAGATGTTGCGATCTGAGTCCCTCGCTATTGACGATCTCCCCATTCTGCATGCGATCAGAAAGCATTTTCACTGAGGCGAAATATCCGCTTCCGTGATGAGCCATGTAATCCGAACACCAGAATTGGCGATTGCCCACAAGCGGCGCGCCTTTTTTATCCATCCGATCCGCAAAGGCTTTAAGCTGCGCTTGCCAGGGGGATTTCTCCGCCGCCAGAAGTTCTACCGCGCGAGCCAGGGCTGGATGCAAACTATCGTGCGTATCTTGCCTGCGGGTGATTACGCGGCCGCACACTGAATAATCAAATTCGCCATCGCGCATCATCCATTGTTCGCCATCCAGCAGATAGCCCGCAAATATCGCCATCTTCTCGTGCGAAATTTCCCATGGCGTACTGTTGGCAAAAGCAATCAGCTGCCCCACATCTGTCGCGAATGACAGCCCATAGCTGCCGTTATAAAGCTGAACGCCGTGCTGATGAAAAGAATAGTCCGCCTGAATCCCTTCCTCGCGCGGGCCAACGATGCGGATTTCCTGATACATCCTCGCATAGCCCTGGGCAATCGTTTCGGAATTTTCTTCCAGACATCCGCGAATAATTTGAACACTGACTCCCCAGGTCAGATTCGCCCCGGTCCATTTTTTCCAATCGCTGCGCTGCATGAGATGAATCGCCTGCTGTTTCTGTTTGGCCGGCAAAACATCTCCGAGCAGGCATGCGATCTGCCCGGTGAGCTTCGGCACGCCAATCTGGTTCCACCACCAATTCGGATTCTGATAATCCTTATCCAGCCAATTTGTAAATGCGCGCAGTGCTGCATCCTGCAGATTTTTATTTTCATGCCCCGCATCGCGATCTATTCGAGCCGCTTCCGCCATAAACAAAACCCGGTTCAGATGCTCTGCGGTTTTCCATTCCGATCTATCCCGATTGGCATAATCGATATCGCCCCAGGTGCCCTCTGCGCGCAGCGTCACCGCATCTTTCTCTGCCAGCTCGAGCAAACGCGCAATCTCCTGCGAATCCGTCGGCAAGATGGCCTGCACAAATCGCTTCTGGACTATGCGAATAGCAGCTTTGTCCGCCACCTCGCTTCGCGCCTTCACTGCTGCGATCATCAAAATCCCGACCAACAAATACGCCATTCGCTTCATGCCATCACTCCGCTCGATCAATTCTCAATAGTGCCGCATCACCGGCAGCAACATGTACGCTAACCATCGTTTTGCTTCTGCCTAACGAGTGTTTGTTCCATAAATCAACTGCACGATAAACCGGTCCAGGCGGTAAGCCAATCCGTTTAAAATCGATCGCCGCTTCGCGGGGCGCATTCGAATCAAAATTGAAGACAGCCACCAGCCAGCCATTCTTTTCACGTCGAACATATAAATCCGCCGCCGCATCTCGATCCATTACCGGTTCGAAAGCCATTCCCTCGCGCGCGATCGCATCAATTTCCCTGTGCGTCAGCAATTGCCGCGCGCGCGCTGCCGCCTGTGGATCGGAATAATCGCTCGCATCCACAAGATTTCCACCGCTCACAATGGACGCCATGATTCTGTTTCGTGCCCACGTTTCTGGAATTGGCGGCGAGTCAGTAAAGCGGTAAAGCGACATCTCATCGGGATCGTTATATGGATAAATCGATCCCGCCATCCACGCGCTGTAGGTGACACAATTCAACAGATATTCAGTCGATCCAAACGGACGAAAACCGTTTTCGTGATCGGTCAGTTGCCCGTACAGGTCACACGACACTCGCCGTGAGTGCGCATATTGACTGGGAAACGTCGGCGCAATGGAAAGACTGATGAATTTATCCGGGCCGATGCGCTCGGCGATAAACCGCATCGCCTGGTTATATGCCTGCACTCCTGAATGAATTCGCGGATCAGCATGATGCCCTTCCATCAATCCGTCGGTGAGAAAATCTAATTTGAAATAATCAAAACCGAGGCGCTTTTCATCATCAATCTGCTTCCCTATCGCTTGCAACACTGCTGGTTGACTGACATCCAGTGAATAGGAATCCGGCTTATGCTGAATCGGTTGCCCCCGCTCATCTCTAAGCACCACGTCCGCGTAGGTCACGTTGCTTCCATATAACTTTTGATCCATCGGATCATGTTTGCTGCTGAGCCAATAAATAAAAGGCGAAAGATAACAACCCGCTTTCTGCCCATTTTGATG
The DNA here is from genome assembly GCA_036490535.1 of Tepidisphaeraceae bacterium. Taxonomy (GTDB): domain Bacteria; phylum Planctomycetota; class Phycisphaerae; order Tepidisphaerales; family Tepidisphaeraceae; genus DASXDR01. The sequence continues at coordinate 3,179 of DASXDR010000077.1, forward strand.
AATATGCGCAATTGCGCGCCGCAAATGCGATTCATCGAACCCTCCGCGGTGCCCATCCATGATGATGCAATCGGCCCCGCTGGCATCGCAAAACCCTGCATGCTGCAAATGAGCGCGCAGAAAATCGGATGTCGCTTCAAGCTGCGGCAATGTGTAATTCACCCCCGTCGCTCCAAACGTCATCCATCCAACCGGCACGCCCTGTTTCCACGGTAGCGGCGGCGCAATCGCTGCGTTGGCTTGGCCATAACGTTGCAGCCCTTGGCGAATATCCGCGTAAAACCCTGCAAATACCGTCGATGAAATGATCCGTTTCCCTTCCATCGCACCATGCGGACAGACATCATCCGTGCTGGCCCCGCCATACACGATTAGTTTTTCGATTACCCCAGCCTGCCGGCCAATCTGAAAATCAATTCCTGTCTTCCAGAAATCATGGGTGATGGATCCCATTACAATTCCGCCGTGATCTGCTCCGTAGATCGCTGAGAACTCATGGCTTGTCCCCGCGAATTTCGATCCATCCAGTGCATGCGGCATATACCAGCGCCAGTTATCATTGTCATAAGGTGCTTCCAAAATCTTCGTACCCTTTTCGTATCGCGCGCTATCAACAACAATCGGCGCGATCCAGTTGCATCGCATATTTCGGTCACTCAAAATGCGAAGTTGCACCAATACAAAGGGCTCGCCTGGATACAGCGTAAAAATCTGTTCCATATCCGGCGCGCCCGCCTTGCGGTGGCGAATGGAAAACACTTTCGCCATTCCCAACGCCGTTTTTTCGTCTTTCAATCCCGGCTCTTCCAGCTTATGCGCGGTATAGCTATCGCTAAAATATTTTTGGTCCGTACCTATGCTGTTAAATCCCGCGCTCGCATTTTTTATTTGCCATTTTCCGGTCTCATCCAGGTAATCGCACCGTCCGCTGCTGAGATTCACCATTACTTTTATCAGGCCGTTACTCGCTTGGACTACCGCGCCTCGTGTCTGCAACGTAATCCCCGCCACACAGGTATTGGCCAGCCAGCAAATAACCAGCGCCAAAGTAATCTCGCCAGGAATCCACTTCTTCATTCGCAGCATAGTCAACCAAACGCTTAAAATACCTGCATGTCTCCCGATCAACAGCTTCAATCCGCCTTCGCGCTGCACCAGGCCGGCAAATTCGCCGAGGCTGAGACAATCTACCAGCAGATCCTTTCCGCGCAACCGGGCCATTTCGCTGCCCTGTTTCTCCTGGGCACGCTCCATTCGCAACGCCAACAATACCCCTCCTCCGCGGAGCTGTTGCAAAAAGCGATTGACATTCAACCCAATAGCCCGCAGGCTCATTTCAATCTCGCCATTACCCTGCAAGCCCAGGGAAAAATGGTTGAAGCCATCGCCTCATTCACCCGTGCTACCCAGCTCAAACCCGATTATGCCGAAGCGCATAACAATCTCGCGATTGCCTTGGAGCGCACTGGCCAACTCGACGCCGCCATCGCCAGTTACCGCCGCGCCATCGCTGCCAATCCCAACTATGCTGACGCGTATTACAACCTCGGCATTCCTCTGCACAAGCAGGGACAAATTTCTGAAGCCATCACCGCCTATCAGCAGGCGATTTGTCTCAATCCCAATCATGTGGTAGCTCACAGCAATCTCGGCAACGCACTGGCAGAATCAGGTCAAGTTGATCCAGCTATCGCCGCCTATCAGCAAGCGATTTTGCTGGACCCGCGTTATGCAGAAGCTCATTACAATCTAGGGATTGCATTGCACCGCGCTGGTCGGCTCGACGAAGCTATCACCGCCCAGCAGCAAGCCATCGCCATCAATCCGAATTACCCCGAAGCATTTAACAATCTCGGCAATGCCTACAAAGACAATGGCCAAATCACCCAGGCCATCCACTATTTCCGCCAATCCATTGCCCTGAAACCTTCTGCCGAAGCACATAGCAATTTGATTTTTGCTTTGCATTACGATCCGGCCTCGAGCGCGACCACCATTCGCGATGAACTGGCGGCTTTCAATCAGCAATATATCCTTCCGCTGCGCCCGTTGATGTTTTCAAACGATAGAGCGCCCACAAGCCAACGCCGTTTGCGGATCGGTTATGTATCCCCGGATTTTTGTCAGCACGTGGTGGGGCGCAACCTCTTGCCGCTTTTTGAACATCACGATCGCACTGCCTTTGAGATTTTCTGTTATTCGAATGTTCGCCGCGCTGATGCGATGACCGAACGTTTTCGCGGATTATCTGAGCATTGGTGCGATATTGAAAAACTCTCGGATGCAGGCGCAGCCAGGCAAATCCACGCCGACCAAATTGATATTCTGGTCGACCTTGCCCTGCACACGGCGCGCAATCGCCTCGGTGTTTTCGCCTATAAACCCGCGCCCATTCAAATATGCTTCGCCGGGTATCCCGGCGCCACGGGGATCGAGACGATGGATTATCGTCTGACGGATGCTTATCTCGATCCTGTTGCAGAATCGACTGAAATTTGTGGTGAAAAACCCTGGCAGCTAGGGCACAGCTTCTGGTGCTACGTGCCGATGGCAGACGAAATACCAGTCCATCCGCTGCCCGCACAAACCAACGGATTGGTGACCTTCGGATGCCTGGCGAATTTCTGCAAGATCAATCCGGGAATTCTAACCCTTTGGACAAAAGTGCTTCAGAAAATCAGCAGCTCGCGCATGCTGATCATGGCGCCAACCAGCAGCGCGCGGGATCGGCTAATCCAGCAATTCGCCGCAAGCGGAATTGAAGCCGCGCGGATCGAGTTTGTCGGCAAACAATCGCGCAACGATTACCTTCGCACTTACAATCGGATCGATATTTGCCTGGATACATTTCCATACAACGGGCACACGACCAGCCTCGATGCATTTTGGATGGGGGTGCCGGTCATCACCTTGGCCGGAAATTCGCCAGTAGCGCGGGCGGGCGTTTCGCAGTTGAGCAATCTGGGGTTGACCGAATTGATTTCCAGAAATGAAGATGAATATGTGGAAATCGCCGCCGAGTTGGCCAACGATTTGGGACGCCTGGCGCAACTCCGGCAAACATTGCGCGCAAGAATGGAAAAATCGCCGCTGATGGATGGAAAGCTTTTTGCAGCGGAAATTGAGAAAGCCTATCGAGAGATATCGGGAGAGTAATTATTTTCCGTATAAAGAAGCCCCGCATGTACGGGGATTATGCATCAATGGCATAACTACGCCTCTGGTAGGCCTTTACTCCCTCGCCCGGTATTTCCGGGAGAGGGTTGGGGTGAGGGCATAAACATGAACTAGAAACATGGCTGGTATACACGAAATACTGCCCTCACCCTGGCCCTCTCCCGGCGTACCGGGCGAGGGGAGAAGATCTGTGAATCATGTTCGTACATGCGGGGCTCCGAAAATTATTGCTATTCACGCGTTTGCGAACTCACTGACTTTCCCGAAACACTCCAGCCGATCAGACCAACATACACTGCCCCAAAGATCGACCAGAAAACCCACGGCATCTCTGGCTTGCCATTGGTATTGTGCGGATCAAGATAACCACTCTCGAGCTGCAGGTTGTATTCCTTGGACCAGCCCATTTGTCGGCTGCCTTCATAAAGAACACTCACCGCCAGGATGATTCCCCAATAAACAGCCAGCGTGGAAATCAGCGATGCCCGCCGATGCCGCCGGCCGTGAGCCAGGGCCATGAGCACCACCACCAATATCGTCACCGCAACCAGCACCCCCACCGCGCCAACAATCCATAGAAGCTCGTCCGAACTGTTATCTCCCGCATTGGCGTAGGCGAGAAGCCAAAGAAATGCACGCATATTCGGATTATACCTCGCAATTAAAATGGCAACGCCGAAAAGGGGCAGGGACTATCGCTGCGAACGATGATACGATTGCCGCTGGCTTCATGGCGAGCAAGCGCACCTATGCATCAGACCACGATGATTAAACCGACCCGAGCCCTTCTCGATAGCTCCGTAACCCTATGGACCGAGCCAAGATGGAAACGCTGGAGCTTTCTATTGCTGACCCTGGTAATCCTCGCTGGCTTCGGTTTTTTCCTCGCTTCCTATTGGGCGCCGGCGCCAGGGCATCCGGGGATTGATGAAAATGCGTATCTGCTTGGCGGGCGAAATATTGTCGAGCACCACACGGTGGGTTGGAAGCCGACAGACAATTACCAGTTCGTCGGCCACATGTGGTTTCGCACGGAAGATCAAACGCATGAACCGCCGCATTGGTTGCCGGAATTTTTGCGCCGCAAGCTGACCGTGCACACCGAAGCGGGCTGGTATTACCCGAAATATCCCGCCGGTCTGCCGCTGTTGAATGCCATGCTGATCGCCATCGGCGGCGTTGCGCACGGGCGCGAGCTGGCGTTTGTCCTCAGCCCGGCCTGCATGTTCCTGACGGGAATCGGAATGTTCCTGCTCGGCCGCGCGATTGTCGGATCGTTTTACGGCTTGCTGGGAACGATCGTGCTGCTGACCGGGCCGACCTCGCTGATGATGGCGGAAATTCCCAACAGCCATGCGCCATCCCTTTGCATGGTCGTGTGGGGAATGTTTTTCCTGGTCCGCTGGGTGCAGAGCGGATCGGTATGGCGCGGCGCGTTGGCTGGATTTTTGCTCGGATATGCCGTGACCATTCGCTACAGCGAAGCGCTGCTGCTGTTCCCCTTTTATCCGCTGGATCAGATTTTCTCGAAGGAAATTCCACAGTGGTCGCATGCGATGCAGATGCTGGTGAAAGCAGCGAAATTTCTTCCCGTCGGCCCGTTGGGATTGGCGGCGCTGATGAGCGTGCGCTGGACCCGGCCATTGACATGGTGGCGCGGCATCGTGCCGATCATCACCTGGGGCATCCCGGTCGGATTGCTGGTTGCCTATACCTGGTTTTCCACCGGCCAAATCACCGGCTACGACGCTACCCACGAAAGCAGCGGATTTTCCGTGCGCGAATTCCTGGATAAATGGGACTTCACGATATTTCAGCTCTACGTGTATGGCCTGTTTGTCTTTCTGCCGCTGGGCATCGCTGGGATCGTGATGATGTATCGCACGCTCCCGCGCGTGGCGCTGCTTTTAACGATGTGGTTCCTGCCCTCCACACTGCTGTACATGACCTATTACTGGGGTGACAACACGCCCGGCGTGGCCTACCTGCGCTTTTTCCTCACGATCATGGCACCGGTCATCATTGGTGGAATGTGGCTGCTGCGCTCCGCCAGCGCTCCCGGCGAAAAGCGCGGTTCGATCACCGGACCACTCGCGGCGGGCATCCTCACCGCAGCCGCTGCGGGCATCGGACTTTTTAATTCCATCGGCGAAGTTAATCGTCAATATCGCGGCAATGAGAACCTGCACTATTCCGAAGCGCAGCTTGCCTCGCACATCAAAGGTCAATCCAAACCCCCCGTCATCTTCGCTGACAATGGGATGTTTCCCCAGTTCCTGCAGTACGGCCAATTCATGATCGACGCCGACTGGTACGCCAACGATGTCTTCGAACCACGCGTCGGCGGGGGATTTGGAATCTTTGGCATGTTCCAGAAAGACACCACGGATCAAGGCGGTCCGGTGCTGATTCAACAGGACCGCATCGATTACATGGACGCCTTCCGCAAAGGCAAAAGCGACGAAGATTTCATCACCGATGCACATCACATGATGGATCAGGCGCTCGCGGGCGGACGAAAAATTTATCTGCTCGACGGAAAAGAAGATGCGGTGTTTTTTGGGCGGCGGTTTATCACCGGATCTTACCGCATGAAACAGATCGACACCTGGAAAGAACCCTGCGCGGTGGTGTTCCCTTCAGCGCGCGAAGAAAATCACCTGGCCCTGGCTTCATGGTCCGGCCAGCCATTTTTCAAATGGCAGCCGCAGGCGCTGACGTTGTATGAGATTAGCAAAGCGAAGTAAGGGACAAGAGCATACAGAAAGTTTTTTCGCGCCATCACTTTAATTTATGGCTGCGCTCTGCATGATGAGGGAATGAATTCTTGCCAAAAATTGTGCTGTCCGATTTTACTGGCCACATTATTTTTTATCTGTTCATGTTGCCAGGTCCATCGCACAAGTGAGCAGTGCGATCAATGCAAAGATTTGCGCCAGCACATCTCGCTCGATCGCGATTGGCGATTCCATCTGGGTGATTTCCCAACAGTTGATGCGGTGATCGCGCCGACGTTTGATGATCAATCGTGGCGCAGCATCGATGTGCCGCACGATTACGTGCTGGATGGCACGTACACCCACAGCGCGGATCGAAGCCACGCCTATTTGCCGGTTCAAGTGGCGTGGTACCGCAAGCAATTGAATATTCCCGCATCAGCACAGGGCAAAGTGATTCGCCTCGATTTCGATGGCGTTTACCGTGATTGCCAGGTGTGGCTCAATGGCAAACCCCTCGGCCAACATAAGAGCGGTTTCACCCCCTTCTCTTACGATATCACCAGTACAGCGAAGATCGGCGAAGACAATATTCTGACCGTGCGCGTCGACCCGCGCCAATTCGAAGGCTGGTGGTACGAGGGCGGCGGCATCTATCGTCATGTCTGGTTGACGATTCTTTCTCCCGTGCACCTCCACCAATGGGGAACTTATGTGACTGCTGAAGTTCCCAATGGCAACCAGGGCGCTTCTGACACCGCGAATCTGACGATTCAAACCACCCTCGATAATCACGGCGCCGCCTGCCAGGTGGTTTCGCAAATCATTGACCCACACGGGCGGTCCGTGCACACGGAGCGCAGCGATGTATCGGCTTCCGAACAGGTCGTGCAGCACATCACCCTGACCCAACCCGCGCTCTGGTCGCTGCAGACGCCGCAGCTTTATTCGCTGCGCACAACGCTTGTGCAGGATGGCAACGCCGTGGACTGCACGACCACATCATTCGGCATTCGTACGATTCATTTCGACGTCAATCAGGGATTTTTCCTCAATGGAAAACGTGTCGAAATCCAAGGCGTCGCCTGCCACCAGGATTTCCCCGCTGTCGGCATCGCCGTCCCCGATAGCCTGGAGCCTTGGCGCGTGCAGCAATTACAAAAAGCAGGCGCCAATGGCTGGCGCACCGCTCACGATATGACCAACGAATCCGTCCTCGATGCGTGCGACCGCATGGGTATGCTGGTGATGGATGAGAATCGCCATTTCGGGGACACGTATCGCCATCATGCGCAGGCCGGCACGACGGCCGATGACCTTTCTGACCTGGCCACCATGATTCAGCGCGATCGCAATCATCCCAGCGTCATCATGTGGTCCATGTGCAACGAGGAGGGATTGCAGGGCAAAGCCGAAGGGCCGCACATTTTGCGAGCGATGATGGATGTCGTGCATCGCTACGACAAGACCCGCCCCATCACCTCGGCAATTAACGCCCGCCCCACCGATCCGGTCTATCGCGACGGCCATGATGCCAGCATCGAAGATATCCTCGGCGTGAATTACAACAACAACTCCTTCGACACCATTCATCATCTGCGCCCCGACAAACCCATGTTCGGCAGTGAAGATTGCAACGAAAAAACCACGCGCGGCAGCTACACCAACGACCGCGCTGCTGGAATGTCCAGCGCTTATAACCTCAGCGAAAAACCCTGGCAGGCGATCGCCGACCGCGCCTTCATCGCCGGCGCCTATCTCTGGACTGGCTTCGATTACAAGGGCGAACCCAATCCCTACGGATGGCCTGATGTCAGCAATAACACCGGCATCCTCGATTGCTGCGGATTCCCCAAAGACAAATTTTTCTATTTCCAATCCTGCTGGACCACCAAGCCCATGGTCCACATCCTCCCCTCGACCTGGAATTGGCCCTCAAACAGCAAGCCAATCCGCGTCATCGCTTTCAGCAATGCCAAGCGCGTGGAATTATTCCTGAATGGAAAATCTCTCGGCAGCCAGGATGTTCCCCACAACGGCCACGCCGAGTGGCAGGTCAAATATGAACCGGGCAAACTTGAAGCCAAGGCTTTTAACGACGGGCAGCAAGTTGCGACCGATGTTCAGGAAACCACCGGCCCCGCCTCGCAAATTATCCTCTCCCCCGCGCGCACGAAGTTGTCAGCGGGCAAAGAAGATACCGTGGTCGTAGCGGTCTCCATTCTTGATGAACAAGGCCGCATCGTGCCGAACAGCTCCAACCGCGTAACCTTCGCCGTTACGGGCGGCGCCAAAATCCTCGGCGTAGCCAATGGCAACCCCGCCGACCACGATCCCGACCGCGCGGATCAGCGCAACGCCTTCCATGGCCGCTGCATCGTAGTCTTGCAGGCGACCAACCAAGCTGGCCCAGTAACCCTGACCGCAACTGCCGATGGCCTGAGCACCGCGACAACGCAATTTAAAGTTTCCTCGCACTAGAATAACTGCCGCATTACGTTGGTCTGTTTCTCCAACTCGGGGAGAGGGCCTGCGTAATCATTTTCAGCGTTCATCGTTCTTTTATGTTCTCTCTCGCCATCGAAACCTCCGGTCGCATCGGCTCCGTGGCGCTCTGCCAAGGTGAGCGTGTGATTGATGAGCGCACTTTCGCCCATGGCCTGCAGCACGCCGCGGAGATGGTTCCATTAATCGACGCGATCACCGTCGCCCAGAAAATAAAGCCTGGTCAAATCAACTGCGTTTATGTCTCCGCCGGCCCCGGATCATTCACCGGCCTGCGCATCGGGATCACCTTCGCCAAAACTTTCGCCCTGGCCACCGGCGCCAAAATCGTCGCCGTGCCCACTGTCCAAGTGCTCGCTGAAAACGCTCCGCCCGAAGCACAGCACCTGATCATCGTTCTGGATGCTAAGCGCGGCCAGATTTTTACGGCCACCTTTCACCGCGATGGCAATCATTGGAAGCAAGACGAACCCGCCCATCTCGACACATTAGCCGCGATGCTATCCCGCACCCCCCGCCCGGTGCATCTGCTCGGCGAAGGAATCCCCTACCATCGCCAATTCATCCCCAACGATTCAGGAATAATCGTCACTGACGATTCCCACTGGCGCGCCCGCGCTGCGGCAGTCGCAAAAGTCGGTCACGCCATGGCATCGCAAGATGAATTCACCAACCCCGACCACCTTATCCCTATCTACGTTCGCAAACCCGAAGCAGAAGAAAAATGGGACAATCAAAGAACGCTGAACGATGAACGATGAAAAAGAATTCTTCAGCGTTCATCGTTCACCGTTCAGCGTTTCTTTCTTTAATGCGTTAATTTCCATATCCCCAATATCAACCCGACGGTCCCACAAATCATCCCAGCAATCGCCAGATTTTTTCCGGAGCTATCCGCTTCTGGCCGATTCGATTGCACATAGCCCGTCGCTCCAAAGATCACCGCGAGCAATGCTGGCACAATAAAATAAAATGCGATGATCCCGATAATCCCCAGCACCAGGCTTGCGACGCAAAACCCGTTTTTCGTCCCGATCTCCGAAATCCTGGTCCCCTCCATCGTAAAGGGCATTCCGCATGACCGGCAATTATTTGCTGTCACGGGCGAGCCCGCTCCGCATTTGGAGCAGAGGATGATCGGATGCCCGGCTTCTGACCTGCGAATCTGCGGCGCGCGCGCCCCCGCTGCCGCGTAGGCATGCACCGGATGCGGGTCGGGCTTGATCACCTTTTTTGTTTTGGGATCGATCAGCCGCCCCGAGCGGTCCATGATCGGGATGGTGATCGAGCTCCCGCAGGTAGGGCATTGCCCTTCCTGCGCGGCCATGGTTTCGTTGGCTTCCAACCGAGATGAGCAAAATGGGCAATTAAATCCATACCGCTTCCCCGGCTGATAAATCCCCCGTTTCGCCGCCGCCCGCGCCAGGCTTGCCGCATCCATCGCCGCTGGAACGGTCATGGTCGTCCTGCAGGTCGGGCAGCACACCAGCTTTCCCGCCTGCGCATCCTCCGCCTGCAGCTGCGAAGTGCAAAATCGACACGTAAACGAAATCATCAGACCCAAATCATCCCGGTACAATTAAAACGAATCAACTTCCCAGCGCCTGTAGCAGCGTGGTCGCTTGAAGCGACCACGACATTTTGCGCAATTTCTTGCATATAACTCATAATCCCGATACTTTTGAAATTCGCTGGAAGAGAACGCGAAAGCACGAAGGGAAACGCGAAAAAAGAGCTTTTCGCGTCTTTCTTCACGCTTTCGCGACTTCGCGTTCTCTCTGGTCTGCCAAAATCACGCGTTAAACCCATTTCCCACAATTTTGGACGCTCACTTGCCAAAGCGGACAGGGTAACTACAATATTCCTCCCTGAATTTTGGAGAATTAATATGCCTCGACCGCAGAATAACCGCGAAAGACGCGGAGATAAGAACGATAAGAACGAAAAATTCCAGAGTTTTCAGCGTCCCAAGCTGAAAATCACCCGGACCGCCAAGGCCGGCAAGGTCTATGTGGATTACAAAGACACCGAATCTCTCAAGAAATTCGTGAGCGGCAACGGCAAGATCCTCTCTCGCCGCCGCACCGGCGCCACCGCCATGGAGCAACGCATGATCGCCTCGGCCGTCAAGCGCGCCCGCTACATGGGCCTGATGCCCTACGTCACCACCATGGGCTGATCGCCGCTTAACGGCTGCGAAAATTTACCTATGTCACAATAGCCGGCGGTCAACGACCGCCGGACATCTTTTGATTCCGGGACTCGTTGAGTCCCGGTTATTTTTTACCCCAGAATTTCCCCTAGCGCCATATTCCGCTTCGCCTCATCCCCCAACGTCGAAACCTTCCCGTGCCCCGGCAGCAGCTTGGTCTCGGGCGGAAGCTCCATCACGCGCTGAAGTGATTGCACAAACGCACGCGGATCGGCCCCGGGCAGATCCGTTCTGCCCACCGACCCTGCGATAATCAGATCTCCCCCCACCAGCACCTTCTCTTCCGGAAAATAAAACGCAATATGCCCAGGCGCATGACCCGGCGTGTGCATCGCCTCTAATTTCAACTTGCCAATCTGAAGCTGCTGCTTATCCGCCAGATATCCATCCACGGACCGATCCGGCACGATGAACGGCAACCCAAACAACTCGCTCTGCATGCTCGCGCGCTGAAGCATCTCTTCATCCGCCTGATGCATCAGAACTTTTGCATTTGGAAATGCTTTGCTGACCAGCGCGTGATCGGCAATGTGATCAAAATGTCCGTGCGTTAGCCAAAGGCCAATCAGATTTAAATTCCGCTTTTTCGCCTCGGCCAGCAGTGGCGCAACCGTGTGGTCCGGCGCGTCAAACAGCACCGCATCGCCAGTCGATTCATCGGCGATCAAAAACGAATTGGTCTGCGCGATCCCGCCGGTGTTGGAAAGAATGAGCATCGGGACAGATTATATGAATCCTCTTGAATTCCAAAGCATGCGGAAATTCTGAGGAATCCCACAGACTGCATAAGAAACTCGTTCCCTCCCCTTGTACTCAGGGGAGGGGTAGGGAGGGGGTCATTTCGAACGCTGAATTCTGAACGCTGAACGCTGAAGAAGAACCCCCACCCCTGCCCTCCCCCTGTGTACAAGGGGAGGGAGGAAAGAGTTCTTTTGGGCCTTAGCAATTAGTAACGATAGTGTTCGCTCTTGTACGGCCCTTCCACCAGGACGCCAATATACGCGGATTGCGTCGGCGTCAGTTTCGTCAACTTCGCGCCGAGCTTCTCCAGATGCAACCGAGCGACTTTTTCATCGAGGTGCTTGGGCAGCACGTAAACTTTCTTCTCATACGCCTTGTTGTTGGTCGCCAATTCAATCTGCGCGATGGTCTGATTGGTAAAGCTATTGGACATCACAAAGGATGGATGCCCGGTGGCGCAGCCGAGGTTGAGCAAGCGGCCTTCGGCGAGGATCAGTACGCTGTGGCCATCCTTGAAAGTCCACATGTCATATTGCGGCTTGATGTTAGTCTTCTTCACATCTTTGGACTTGATCAATTTGGTCAGGCTGGCCATGTCGATTTCGTTATCGAAGTGGCCGATATTGCCGACGATTGCCTTGTCTTTCATCTTCTTCATGTGATCGACGGTGATGATGTTCAGATTGCCGGTGGTGGTGATGAAGATGTCGGCGTAAGAAAGCGTGTCTTCGATTGTGAGAACCTGATAGCCTTCCATGCAGGCCTGAAGGGCGCAGATCGGATCGATCTCTGTAACAATCACGCGGCAACCCTGGCCTTTGAGGGATTGGCAGCAGCCCTTGCCGACATCGCCATAGCCGCAAACGACAGCGACTTTGCCGGAGAGCATCACATCCGATGCGCGGAAGATGCCATCGATCAGCGAATGCCGGCAGCCATAGAGATTATCGAATTTGCTCTTGGTCACCGAGTCATTCACATTGATCGCTGGGAAAAGCAGCGTGCCTTTCTTCTGCATTTCGTAAAGGCGATGCACACCCGTGGTGGTTTCTTCGGAGACACCCTGGATTTCCTTGGCGACTTCAGTCCAGCGCTTGGGAGTTTCCTTGAGCGTCTTGGCCAGCAGCTTGAGGATCACGCCCCATTCCTCGGGGTCATCGCTCTTCATCGACGGAACCTTGCCCGCCTTTTCAAACTCAACGCCCTTGTGAATCAGCAGCGTAGCATCGCCGCCGTCATCGACGATCTGGTTCGGCCCCTTGCCGTCGCCGAAATCCAGGGCGCGATCCGTGCACCACCAATATTCTTCGAGGGTTTCGCCTTTCCAGGCGAAGACGCTGATGCCGGTTGGATTTTCGATTGTTCCCTTAGGCCCCACTGCCAGTGCTGCAGCCGCATGGTCCTGCGTGGAGAAAATATTACACGAACACCAGCGCACCTCGGCACCGAGGGCAGCGAGTGTTTCGGCCAGCACCGCAGTCTGAATCGTCATGTGCAGCGATCCCATGATGCGAAGACCAGCGAGGGGCTGCTTTTTGGCATACTCTTCCCGCACGGCCATTAACCCCGGCATCTCCTGCTCAGCCAGCATGATCTCCTTGCGCCCCCAATCCGCCAGCGACAAGTCGCGGACTTTGAATTCGAGCTCTTTAGCGACTTTTTTAGATTTACGACTCGGGGTCAACGTTGCGGTCATTCGATTCTCCTAAAAAATTGGTTAGACGTTAATTCGATATCTGCGCCTGCAGGGTTCGCAAGCGATTTAAAATCTTTTAATTATGCGGCCTTCTCGGCGGTAGCTAAGAATAACGCTGGTCCTTTAGCATTGGGCTCCGGAGCTAAAGGGTTAATATTAATTTTGGCAAAGCCGGCTTCGCGCAGCATCTGAGTTAAATTATCGGCCGAAATGCCCAGCGAAGTTTGCCCTAACTCACGCCGAAAATCGTCTCGATCGTGGGGCAGCAGATCGACAATAATCGCTTTGCCGCCCGCTTTGAGAATACGACCCATTTCCTGCACCACCAGCGACGGCTCGGATAGATAAGTCAGCACCAGCGAAAGAATGGCTGCGTCACATTGCCCATCCTGAATCGGTATAGCCGCCAAGTCGCTGCGGAGAATTTCCACATTGGAAAAATCAGCCAATTGTTTGCCGGCCGCCTTGAGCATCGCAGGCGAATGATCGACTGCATAAATCTTCTGAACTTGGCCCGCCAAAATCTGCGCGAGAAAGCCCGTGCCACAGCCAAGATCAGCAATGACGTAATTTCGGGGAAGCAATGCAGCAATCGTGGCCGGCAAAAATCCATGCCCATAAAGCTGCGCCCGCAATTGGTCCCACTGCCCTGCCGTCGAGGCGAAAAATGATTGCGAATCCACATCCCGCTGCTTCAATCGCCTTCGCAAGCGCAGCTGATCCTGCGCCAGCGTCGCCCAGTTATCGCTTTGCTCGCGCGCGAGTAGCCAGAGCTTGCGGGCTGGAGCGGATAGTTCATCCAGGAGCATGCGATAGAGGTGCGTGGTGCCCTGGCTGCGGAAACGAATCCAATCCTGATCGACGAGGATTTTCAGATGGCGAGAGATCGTGGATTGCCGTTGATTCAAAATATCGCACAAATCATTCACGGTCAGTTCATGCTGTTCGAGCAGGCGGAGGAGGCGCAGGCGTGTGGGGTCGGCCAGAATGCCGAAGTTCGAGAGCAGATCCGCAGCCGCTTCGCTGGATTTAATCATCCGTTTATCCGGATATAATGGTAGAACGGTATGAGAAGATGTCAAGTTTCTGCCGCAAATCCAGCGAAAAGGCTTTCGGAGCGATTTGGGATCGGGCAACAATAGCCCGGATGCGTTGCATCCCGGCTATTGGGCACTACGCATTTTGCATGGTTCTCTACGTTGGCAAGGGAATTTTTAGGCTATACGATGGAACAGTAAAGTGAATCAAGGAGTTTCGATGAAAAAGTGCGTCGCATTGTTAGCAGGGCTGGTGATGGCAGCTGGGTGTGAAACCACGCGTCCCGTGGTGAAATATCCGGGCCTGGGCACCGCCCACGGAACTCCGACCTGCGTGGTGCGTGAGGCGAATCACTGTTTTATTGGCAGCATTGATGAGCACCCCATCGAACAGTATGACGTGAACATCCTCACGCCTGGCATCTATCGCCAATACCGCATCCCAGCCGGCGAACACGTCCTCACCATCTTCTATCGTGAGAGCCGAAATTTCGAGATCATCAGCGGCGGCCCACGCCACATTACCATTAATGTGAATCCCGACCGTTCCTATGTGATCGAAGCAAACTGCAACATCATGGATGTCGCTTTCGGAGATATCCTGGCCCAGGCCAGCTGGCGGCCCGAAGTGGTGGACAATGACAATGGGAAATGCGTCGGACAAGCAACGCTGACTGTGCAGTGAGAAAATTGAATCATCTGATCTGCAACGATTCGGATTCAAACCGAATCCCCAGCGGGGAAATGTCCACCAGCCGAGTGGAACCGGATTTTTCCACGTTGCCAGCGATCCAGGCGTCATATCCGGCTTGGCGCGCGATCAGCAAACAGCGGTGCGCATCTTCCTTGGCGACATAAGCGGCAAATCCCGCCCCCATGTTGAATGTCGCGTACATCTCGCTGTCTGACATGGATGCACTTTGCTGGATAAATTTGAAGACCGGGGGCACCGGGCCAACGTCGTGCATGCGATAGATGAATGGCTCATCGAGCCGCATGATTTTTCGCCAGCCATGGCCGGTGATGTGGGCGGTGTAATGGAGTTTCAGATTCGCGCGCTGGCAGGCGGCCACGAAGCCGACGTAAATAATTGAGGGATCGAGCAGCGCCTCGCCATACATTCGTCCATCCGCCATTGGGGTCAGATACCCCTGCGGCAATTGCTCGGCTAATTTTCGGCATAGCGTCAAACCATTGGTCTGCACGCCGCTGCTGGCGAGCAGAATAATCGCATCGCCATGCTGCACATCGCCAAGAATGCGGTGCTCCTTTGGTGCGATGCCGCCCACGGCCGAGCCAGCCAAAACAATCGCGCCGGGGCAGACGATGTCCTTAAGTGCTGGGGTTTCGCCACCGGCCCATACGGCATTGGCTTGGCGGCAGCCTTCGGCGAATCCTTCGACTAAATCCTTGGCGCGATTCGCAACGGCAAACCATTCTCCATCTCCGACTGCCGCGTGCATGGCGACCATCACCGGCAGGGCGCCGCAGGTGATCAGATCATTCACGATGGTCGCGACAGTGTCGATGCCGATGGCGCGATAGAAAGAGCGGCCGGTGAGTTGCTGCATTGCATCAGCGACCAGATTTTTGGTGCCGAGGCCCTCTTCGACGTGGGCGAGATAGGAGTCGGGCCCTTCGAGCAGGTAGGCGCTTTCGCCGCGCACTTTTTCGGGCTCGCTCAGTCCATGATGTTGCAATACGGAGCGCGTGCCGGCGGCGGCCTGCTGGCAAAGGCGTTTGAATGCATCGAGCGCACCATAATCAACACCGACATTTTTGTAATTCAATTCCGACATCGGATTTGATAGTTGATAGTTGTTCGTCGATAGTTGTTCAAGATGCAGCGGGAAATAATCGTTGTGGGATCGGAAAATCCCGTAAAAATCAATGCGGCACGGCTGGGATTTGAGCGCATGTTCCCCGGGCGGACATTCGAAGCCGTCGGCGTGGGTGCGGCATCCGGAGTTTCTGATCAACCCATGGGCGATGAAGAAACGCTTACTGGCGCTCGCAATCGTGCGGAAGCAGCCCGTGAGAAAAAACCTGAGGGCGATTTCTGGGTGGGACTGGAGGGGGGCGTTAGCTCGCGCGGAAATAAAATGGATGCCTTCGCGTGGATTGTCGTCCTCTCTGAAAGAGGAGAATGCGAAGCCCGCACTGCCACGTTCGAATTACCTCGTCGGATCGCCGAGCTGGTTCGAAGTGGCATGGAACTCGGCCACGCCGATGATCAGGTGTATCAGCGGTCCAATTCCAAACAAAAAGCTGGAGCCGTCGGACTTCTCACGGCCGGCGCGATCGATCGAACAGAGTACTATGCGCATGCGGTCGTGCTCGCGCTGGTTGCCGAAAGAAATGCCCAGGATTATTAACCGCAAAGGTCGCAAAGGCGCGAAGAAGAAAAAAAGGGTGCTTCTCACGCAGTATTTTGCGCAAGGGCACAGCACCGCGTTGGCGAGCGCTGTTCAGCGCGGTCCTTAGGACGCGCCGCTAAATATTAAGAATGG
Organism: Tepidisphaeraceae bacterium; assembly: GCA_036490535.1. Taxonomy (GTDB): domain Bacteria; phylum Planctomycetota; class Phycisphaerae; order Tepidisphaerales; family Tepidisphaeraceae; genus DASXDR01. Next base: position 19,774 of record DASXDR010000077.1, read on the forward strand.
AATAGCACGCATACCGGCGCGGGGATTTTGATTTCACCTGAAGGTTCGGAGAGAGCGCCGGTAAAGTTATCTAATTTGAAAAGCGCGACATTTCCCGAATCCTGATTCGCAGTTAGCAAAAATTGGCGAGACGGATCGATCGCAAAATGCCGGGGATTTTTCCCACCACAGGAATGCTGCGAGAGATAACGCAATTGTCCATTTTGTGCATCGATCGCAAATACAATAATGGAATCATCCCCGCGATTCGAGGCATATAAAAACCGTGAATCCCCGGAAAACTGTATCTCCGCTGCATGAGTTTCGCCTTTAAAACCATCGGCGAGCGTGGAGATCACCTGCGCCGGCGTGAGCGTGCCGCTACTGGCATCATAGCGATAAACACAAACCGTATTGCCCATCTCGGTTACGACATATGCAAACGACAAAGTCGGATGAAACTTAATGTGCCGCGGCCCTGCCCCGGGTGGTGTTGAGACATACGGCGGCGAATGCAGACGCAATTCCCCCGCACTCACGATCTCATAAACCAAAACCTGATCCAGCCCTAGATCACACGAAAACGCGAACCGCCCGGCGCGATCCGGGACAATGCAATGCGCATGCGGCCCTTCCTGCCGTTTGGGATTGGGCCCATGGCCGTGATGCTGATCGAAATAACTCACCTCGGATAATCGCCCCGCAGCATCAATCTCGAACGCGGCGATATTGCCACTTCCATAATTTGCGACCATTGCGGTGCGCCCCGTGGGATCAATTGACACATGACACGGAGCTGCTCCCTGCGTGGCCTGCTGATTCAACAATTGCAAACGCCCGGTATCGCGGTCAATAACAAAAGCGCTCAGGTGCCCGTCATCGGTTTCATTCACCGCGTAGAGAAATTTTCGGTTTGGATGCATTGCCAGAAAAGAAGGATCGCGTGTCTCGATGGCAAGAGTTGGTTTACCGAGTATGCCCGCATCCGGGTCGAACTCACACTGATAAATCCCCGCCGCCCCTTTGCTTGTATAGGCACCGATGTAAAATCGCATAAGCCTTTTGTACAAGCCAGGCACTGTGCCAACAAGTTGAAATTTCACTTCAGGCCCTAGAATACAGGCATGACAACGAGCGCGGCCGCTGATGAAACCGCCGAAGCGACATTAACCGTCGAAGGAATGAACTGCGCTTCCTGCGTGAGCCACGTGCAAAAAGCCATTGAGAGTGTGAGCGGCGTGCGCGGCTGCGCCGTGAATCTGGCCGCGGGCCGGGCGACGGTTCAGTTCAATGGCTCAGCCACGGACCCGGAGCAACTCGCCGCCGCCGTCCGTCGCGCCGGCTATCAAGCTGCACCTACCGACCAAATCGCATCGCCCGGTCAAGCTCAGGCGAGTCACGCCCGGGCCTGGAAACACAGGGCTATCGCGGGACTCATCCTCTGGTTGCCTCTGGAAATTACCCACTGGATTCTCCAGCTCCGCAATCCCGCCGGCCATCACATGGCAATCGTCTGGATCTCGTTGATCACCGCCACAATTGCCATGATCTACATCGGCTCGGCGTTTTATCGCAGCGCTTTGAAAGCGCTTCTGCATCGCACGTCCAACATGGACACGCTGATCGCCTTGGGCGCGAGCGTCGCCTATGGCTACAGCCTGGTTGCGTTAGCCGGCTTCGAACTCGACGCCTGGCCCATGCCAATGGCTCTCTATTTCATGGAAGCCACGGGATTGCTCGCGCTGATCTCGCTTGGCCATTATCTTGAAGCCCGCGCCCGCCACTCGGCCGGCTCCGCCATCCGCCAATTGCTGGAGCTCGCGCCAGCAACTGCGATCAGGATCGAGAAGTCAGGAGACGGAAGCCAGGAGACAGAACTAACTCCCTCCCCTTGTACACGGGGGGAGGGCAGGGGTGGGGGTTCTTCTTCATCGTTCCCCGGCCTGAGCGCGGTCGAAGGCATCGTTCAGAATTCAGCGTTCACGAATAGCCCCCACCCTACCCCTCCCCCTGAGTACAAGGGGAGGGAAATAGATGTACTTGTTGAAACGAATTCTTCGGCGTTCCCTGGCCTGAGCACTGTCGCAGGCAGCGTTCGGAGTTCAGCGTTCAATTCTGTTCCCGTTGCTTCTCTTCATCCCGGCGATCTGGTTCTTGTTCGCCCCGGCGATCGCATTCCCATTGATGGCCAGGTGATCGACGGTATTTCTTCCGTCGACGAATCCATGCTCACCGGCGAGCCCATTCCCGTCGTGCGAAAAACCGGCGATACCGTCATTGGTGGAACGCAAAATACCGATGGTCGATTGATCCTCCGCGTCACTCAAACCGGCTCCCACACCGCGCTCGCGCAAATCATTCGCCTCGTTGAATCCGCTCAGAATTCCAAGCCGCCGGTGCAAAAATTAGCTGATCAGATCTCGGCGATTTTCGTCCCGAGCGTTTTAATCATCGCACTGGTAACCGCCATTGGGTGGTACGCGTGGGGCACGCTGCATCATTGGCCTGCCATGCACATCTTCGCCAATCTGGCCAACGCCGTCTGCTCTGTTTTAATTATCGCCTGCCCGTGCGCCCTGGGCCTGGCACTCCCAGCCGCCATCATGGTGGCGACTGGAATTGGCGCTCGGCGTGGCATTCTCATTCGCGACATCGACGCCCTCCAGGCGGCTGAAAAAATCCAAGCCGTCATCTTCGACAAAACTGGCACGATCACGCGCGGCAAACCGACCGTCAGTTCCATTTCTGTTAGCGACGGAATCTCGGAAAACGATTTGTTGACTTTGGCCGCCACTGCCGAGCGATTTAGCGAACACCCGATCGCCGCAGCAATCGTCGCCGAAGCCGAGCAGCGCAAATTAGAAATTCCTTCGCCCGAAGAATTTTCCAACCATCCGGGGCAGGGAATCGTCGCAAAAATTGCTGGACAAAAAATCGTCGCCGGCAACGAGTCATTCATTCGCCAGCAGAGTCAGGCCGCTCCCGGCCCGGAATTTCCGAGATTCGGCACACCGGCACTTTTAGGAACGATCGTTTACATCGCGCGAGAAACAAACGGCACCGTTGAACTCCTCGGCCATATCACACTATCCGATTCCGTAAAATCTGATTCATCTGCTGCGGTCCATGCCCTCCACGCCCTGGGATTAAAAACCCTCTTGCTCACCGGCGACAGCGAAACCGCGGCGCGACAAATCGCCGGCGAAGTAGGCATCACCGACATTCGAGCCGGCGTTCGCCCCGAAGGAAAAGCGCAGGCAATCACAGAACTGAAAGAGCGAGCTTACTCAAATGAAATCAACACACGCGGAGCGGTTGGCGTGCCTGGCAATTATAAAATTGCAATGGTAGGAGATGGAATTAACGACGCCCCCGCTCTGGCTGCCGCCGATTTAGGCATCGCCATGGGCACCGGATCCGACATCGCCAAAGATACCGGCGGCATCATCCTCGTCTCCGGCTCCCTCTCCGGCGTCCCCGCCGCCATCCGCCTCTCCCGCAACACCATGCGCATCATCCGCCAGAATTTCTTCCTCGCCTTTGCCTACAACGTCCTGGCTATCCCGCTGGCCGCGTTCGGCCTGCTCAACCCCCTCATCGCCGCCGGCGCCATGGCGCTGTCAGATATTAGCGTGATCGGTAACGCGCTACGGCTTAGGTGGAAAAAATTGGATTGATGAGAATATCGACCCGCAACGAAATGGCCGTAAATTATGGCGTTGCGCTATTTGCCGGGGAACTTTGAGAAGGAGGCGTTGGGGGCGGCGCGTGCAGATGTTTCAAATAGACATTCGCACAGATCAGGTAGGCGATCACGATGATGAAATGGGCGACCCATCCGCCGGCGGAGAGCGGGAAGCCGAGGGAGACGAAATCGTCTTCGTGATAATGGAAGACGGCAAACGATGCGGCCCAGACGACGGCAGCGGCAACGCCGAAGAAAACAACCAGGAGAGCGCCCATGACGCCGAGCGACATGTACATGTGCCGGGTCAGTGCGCCAGTATTCACGCCATAGGCCCCCAGCGCGACGATTGCCGCATCCGCCAGGACAATGACCGTGAGGATTTTGAATGAACCCAGGGCGAATGAGATGGATGGGATTTCAAATCGGGCGGATTTGATCAAACCATAAATGAAAATTCCGCCGGTTACGATTAGCGCTGAGCCGACGGTGACGATGCAAAATCCGACGGCAACAGCAGTGCTGGGGAAAAGCTGCGGGGCAAAATCGATCAGGCAAAAGATGATGAGGGCTGCATAGATAATTGGAATGGCGAAGTTGCGTATGGGGTGGGCAAGGAGTTCGGCGACGGTGTTTTCGGACGTGCCGGAAGTTGGTGAATAACTAATTGGCTGCGGTTGCATACCGGGCGCGGGCGGGACGGAAATCGGCTGCCCGCACTTGCAGCGCAGGCTTTTGCCGGCAATCGCTGGAATCCAACGATAGCGCCGGTTGCAGGCAAGGCATGAAAAAGTATCAGCCGAGTCAGGCATTGATTCAAAAGCCTACTTTATGCGGATCATATTTAGTTCTTGCGTCATGTTTAGCCGCGGCGGTGTGGCGCGGTATTGAAAAATCGCCGCGATGCCGCGGCGGCTAAACAATTTCGGCGCGTGAATTAACTATAAACCGTAACATAACGGGGACCGAGCGATATGCGGAAACAAAAAACTCTACACATTGTTTTTCCGCTCTCCGGGACTAACCGGAGAGCGGACAAGAGCGTTCTGTTTTCGAGCAATTTATTGAGCAGCCGCCGCCGATTGGGCTGGGGCGGTTGGTGCCTTGGGCAATTGCAGCACCTCGCCGATGTGGATGTTGGCAGGATTCGACCCGATCTTGGATTTATTCAGGGTGTAAATTTTCTGCCACTGGGAGGAGTTACCATAGAGCTTGATGGAGATTTTCTGAAGGCTGTCGCCGGAAGCGACGGTGTAGTGAGCACTGCTGGAAGAAGTATTGGCAGTGGCGGTGTTTTCGGTGGCTTGGGCGGGCATCAGGCTGGTTTCGGAGCCAGTAGTATTGCCATTGCTGACTTCACTGCGGGTCTGCTTACTGGACGCTGAAAGATCGGGCAGAGTAATCTTTTGTCCGACATGCATGTGGCGGGCATTCAGCTTGGGATTGGCGGCGAGGATTTTGGTGTAGAGCGTGCGATTGCCATATTCGGCCAGGGCGATCGAGCTGGGGGTGTCGCCGGACTTGATGGTGTAGGTGCGCTGGCCTGTGGAAGTACCGGGATTCATTAAGCTGCCCGCGGAAGAGTCGCCGCCCATGCTGGGAGCGTTATTGTTGGCGAGACTGGGAATAGCGCTGGTGCTGGTGCTGGACAGTGGCACTGAAGTGCCACCGCCAGCAGTGGAAGAGGCTGTGTTTGATGTATCGGTGGTGCCGGTGTTCAGCAATTTATTCCAATCGCCGGAGGTGGGAGCGGCAGCGATGGGAGCGGGCGTCGCGGTTTCGCCAGGCTGCGTGGTCGGGGCAACCGCTACGCTGCTGGGCTGGGTGGTGGATTCTTCGGCGACGCTCGGCTCAGTTGTGGGAGCGGCGTTTTGCTCATTATTGGCGGTGGTATTTTCAGTCCCATTCTCGTTGGTGGCGACGCCTTTTTTCTCGCCTGGCAAAAACAGGGCGTAGACGATCAGACCGACGAGCACCACAACGCACACGCCCATGATGATTTTCACATCCTTGCGCATAACAATTCCTTTTTAATTTGCTTCAAGCCCCGCATGTACATGCGGGGCTATCTATTGGCTATTTACGCTTCTAGTTTTGGGGTTCTTCCCAATGATACTGATTCACGCGCCGCCTGTTTTTGCGCTCCGATCAACAGGATCGGTGCCGCGATAGCAATCGACGAATAAGTTCCTACTAATATGCCGACCAGAAGCACGAAAGTAAAGCCATGAATTCCGGGGCCGCCGGCGATGTACATGACGATGACGGTCATCATGGTCGTGCCTGCGGTCAGCATGGTTCGCGATAGAGTCTGGTTGACCGAATCATTGATGATCTTACGGGTGACCACGCCATATTTGCCGCGGTTTTCACGAATGCGGTCAAAGACCACGATGGTGTCGACCATGGAATAGGACATGATGGTCAGCACGCCAGCGACCAGGGTGAGATTGACCCGGAACGGCTCATCCAGCAACAGGTGATGGCCTAGCGCAGTACCGGCCAGGTAATGGGATAGGCCGACAAAACCCAGCACCATAAGGGTGTCGTGGATCATGGCGACGACGGTGGCGGTGCCATATTTCATGGTGCCAAACCGGATCCAGATATAGACCATGATGATAATGATGGAGAGGAACAGGGCGAGCAGAGCATCGATAGATGCTTCGCCGGCGACCTGTGCGTCGAAATTGCTCACGCGCTGCAATTGCGCCTGGGCGTTGACGGATTCATTGACCAGGCCCCAGAGCGGGGTAGCCACCTGATCGCGCCATTTATCCGGATCATCCTGGTAGGGAACATCGGGATTGACGCCCAGCACCAGGGCAAAGCGCGTGGGCTGATCGCCATTGGGCGAAACCACCGTGAAATCCGCGACCGCTGCCTGCGAATTCCCGCCCGCTTGCGGAGCCAATCGCTGCCGCTCCATGCGTTGTCTGATCTCAGCGGGCGTCAAAGGCGGATTAAGATTTTGCAGCACAATCGCCACCCCGCCACGGTAATTGCCGCCCTGCTCGGGTTTGAAGCCATTCACGTCCAGCGGCGCCTCCGCCGGGACGGGAAGAATCGCCTTGCCAAACGCCTGCTCATAACTCCCGCCGACGAAATCAAATTTAGAAGGCAGGGCGATTTTCAGTTGCGTTCCCAGTTTATTTATGATCGCGTTGCGAACGGCAACCGCATTCTGGTTTGGCGTGACGACTTCATAAACTTTATGGTCATTGCCGACAGCAACGACACTCGGGCTGGGAATTGCATTGGGATCGGCGGTTTCGATCTGCTTGCGGACTTTTTCGATGGGCGTGGGCTGATTCAGCTCGAACTGCACCAGCGTGCCGGAGGTAAATTCGATGTCCAGCATTTTGCCTTCCTTGATCTTCTGGAAGAAGGCAGCCATGCCAACGACGAGGAGAATGGCGCTCAGAGCCAGGAACCAGCCGATCTTGCCCATCCAATCAAATTTGGGATGAAGCATCTTGCCGAATGCGGGCCAGGTAACCGGCAGGCTGCGGAGCTGCTTGAGCCCGAAATATTCCATCCAGATGCCGAAGATGGTTTTGGTCACAAACAGCGCGGTAAAGATCGAGCTGATCAGACCAATAAGCAGGGTGAGACCGAACCCTTTGACTTCCTCGGTGCCGAGCCAATAAAGGATGATACAAGTGATAGCGGTAGTGACGTTGGAGTCGACGATGGCGGAGAAAGCGCGATCGTAAGCGTTGCGCATGGCCATGCGTAAGCTGAGGCCGCGTTCCTGTTCTTCGCGCAGGCGTTCGAAAATCAGCACGTTGGCGTCGACGGCCACTCCGATGGTCAGCACGATGCCCGCGACCGCCGGCAGCGTGAAGGTTGCATTCAGGGCGGCCATGGCGCCGAGAATCAGGATCACGTTCATGCCCAAAGCGACGCAGGCAACGACGCCGCAAAGGTGGTAATAGATGATCAGGAAGATGCCGACGATGACCAGACCCGCGACGCAGGAAACCAACCCGGCGCGAAGGTTATCCGCACCGAGCTGCGGGCCGACGGTTCGTTCGCTGATGGGTTCATCGGCGAGCTGCGCGGGGAGTGAGCCGGCGTTGAGGGTGCTGACCAGATAATCAATTTCCTCTGGTGAGAAATTGCCGGTAATTTCGCCGTTGCCACCGATCTGGGAATTGATGTTGGGGGCGCTGATAACGCGGTTATCAAGCACGATGGCCATGGGCTTGTTGATATTTGCGCCGGTAAGCTGGGAGCAATCGAGTGCGCCGACGGTATCAAAGGAGAATTCAACATCCTGCCCGCCATTCTGGTCCATTCCAGCGCGTGCGCTTTCCAGTGACCAGCGGGCAATCCCGGGGCCGTTAATCATTTGCTTGCCCGGGATAGTCCAGGCCAATACATAATTTTTGCCGCCATAGACAAAAGTGTGAGATCCTTTCATCTCCTCCATGTTGGCGACTTCGTACCAGCGCATGGTGTCGCCGGCCTGGGAACGCGGACCTTTCTTCTGCAGCCGCTCGATCATGGCGCGAGCGTCGGCGGTATCGAGATCGGTGACGAGAATGTGGTACTCGAGAACGCCGGAGCCTTTGAGCAGGCGCTTGAGGTCCGAAGCCGAATCGAGCAGCCCCTTGACCTTGCTGTAATTGACATAGCCAGCCGCGAAATCATTGATGGCTTTGAGGCGAGCCGGGAAAGTGGCGTATTGTTTTTTCAGATCGCCCAACTTGGCTTCGCGATCGGCCGCCGGCATGTCGAGGATGGCCTCTAAATCCGCGGTCGTGAGATTGGTATCTTCGATTTGCCCTTTAAGCTTCTGGTATTGATCGTCGTATTGCACGTCACCGGCCACGTCATGAGCCGCGCGCGCAGCCTGTAGATGGTCCCATGCATTAGCCAATTGCGCAAATAGCTGCCTGCGCCTGGCCGAGCCCATGGCGATTTCATCCAGCTTCGCCTGACGGGCGGTTCCTTTGGTCGATTCGACCGCATTCAGCACTTCGCCGACGCGAACATTGGTCGCATCCAGTTCGCGCTCGACGCCTGCGAATTGCTGGCGAATCTGATCGGCCTGGCCTTCCTTGCCGGTCAAAGGCATCTGGATTTCCAGCCGAGTCGCTCCCTGAGGGCGCCAGACCAGGTTGCGCACGCCATCGGGATCGATGCGCTTTTTCAGCGCCTGCATCATCTGCGTGGAAAGATCAGGCGGCGGCGCTTTGCCCGAATTGGTCTTGATCTCATAAAGCAGGCTGGTTCCACCTGCCATGTCGATGCCGGGCTTTAAATTTACATCGTAGGTAGTTTGCTGGCCGCCTTTGAGGATCCAGAAAAACGACGCCGGCACCCCCGGAAAGATCGCCGAAAGGGCGAGCCACGTGAGAACGACGATCAGTATAACACGACCAGTATATTTTTGCGGCATTATCAAATAAGGATGAAGGATGAAGGATGAAGGATGAAACAAGACAAATGAATGCTGACTGCATCCGTTTTTTGCTTTATTTCATCCTTCATCCTTCATCCTTCATCCTTCCTTTACTTCGTTTCTTCCTCAATCACGTGATGAATCGCGCTGCGGGCGAACTTGATCTTGGTATTCGAGGTCTCATCCACCTTCACCAGCACGTCGGTATCGCGCACTTCGATGACGGTTCCCAGGATTCCGCCGATGGTCTGGACGCGGTCGCCTTTTTTCATTGTGTCCAGCATGTTGGTGCGCTTTTTCTCGTCCCCCTTTTTGGAGCGGAACATGAAGAAGTAGAGCACGACGACCCCGAGGATGATGGGAAACATCGGGCTGGAGATCGCGTCATACCACTGCGGCGCGGGGACAGGCTGCGTGCTGGCAGGCAGCGTGGCGGGAGTGATCTGGGATAGGAAATGCATCAGTTTCAAAAAAAGCTCCTTGGTTTTGTTAGTTGATGGTTGTTAGTGGTTAGTTGTCTTGGCATTTAACAACTATCAACTAACTATTAACAACTAACCTTCGTTCGTTGCCGCCATTTTCGCTCGCGCATCGGTTTCCCGAAATTCGGCGAATCTACCGTCTGCAATAGCCTTTCGTATATCGGCCATGAAAGATTGGTAGAATCGGATATTATGCACGGAAACGAGGATGGGGCCAAGCATTTCACCAGCAAAAAAGTAATGACGAATTGCCCCGCGTGTGAAATGCTGGCAGGCGTAGCAATCGCATTTTTCGTCAATGGGGCGGGTATCGGCTGAATATTGTGTGTTGCGCAACCGTAACACGCCGGCAGAGGTAAAGGCAAAACCATTCCGGCCATTGCGCGTGGGGAGCACGCAATCAAACATATCAATGCCATTGGCCACGCCGGCGATAATGTCCCGGGGGTAGCCGACGCCCATTAAATATCTGGGTTTATTTTCAGGTAAAAGCGGTGTGGCGATTTCCAGCGTGCGCTTCATCGCTTCGAAGCCCTCGCCCACCGCTAAACCGCCCAGCGCGTATCCGGGCAGGTCGAGTTCGATGAGTGCGGCGGCACAATGGGCCCGTAATTTGTCGTCCGTTCCGCCCTGTACGATACCAAACAGCGCCTGCTGTTCGGGCCTTTGATGCGCGACGACGCATCGCTTCGCCCAACGAATGGTCCGCTCGACGGCCTCAGCATGGTATGGCAGCGGGGCATCAGCTGCGGGGCATTCATCGAACATCATGATGATGTCCGCCCCGAGCGCATTCTGTACCTCCATGCTCCGCTCCGGCGTCAGTGCTACCCGCGCCCCATCAATATGACTTTTGAAAACCACCCCTTCTTCAGAGATTTTGTTCAAATCCGCGAGGCTAAAGACCTGGAATCCCCCCGAATCGGTAAGGATCGGCCCATCCCAGGCCATGAAGCGATGCAGATCGCCAAGCTGGGCCACAATTTGCTCGCCAGGCCGGAGCATGAGGTGATACGTGTTTGCAAGAATAATCTGCGCACCCGTCGCTCTCAGATGATCCGGCAAAATCCCTTTCACCGTGCCGCGCGTGCCAACGGGCATAAAGGCGGGGGTATCGAATGGACCATGAGGCGTCGTAACGCGGCCCCGGCGAGCCGCGGAGGCAGGATCGCGCTGTTGGATTTCGAATTGAAGCGATGTAGAGACCAAAGGGTAGAAAGATTAGGTGTGGCGGATAAAGCGTTCAAGCGTCTGGCTGAGAATCCGTGTCGCCTAAGACAGCCTCGATATCTCTTGCTCCATGCAGCACGCGAACCACTTCGATACCGTCCTCGATTTCTCTGTAAAAAATAATGTGATTTTTGAATCCAGTGACGACCCACGAGCGGACATCGGATAGTTCAGGCTTATGGAATTCGCGTCTTCTGCCCATACCGGGCATGGAGAGCAAATTTTGCAGAGCTTCCTCAACGGTGGCGAGAAACCGCTCGGTGGCATCGAGGTTATGCTTTCCTATGTAAATAAAATGCTGGAGTAGATCGAGCTTGGCTTGCGGCTTTTTATGAACAGTACGATTCACCGGCCATTTTCCTGCTCGATTATTTTTCGTCCCAGTTGACGAATATCAGACCAATCATCCTCCGTCATCGGCGAGGAGGGTGATGCAATTGCTTCGGCTAACTGAGTTTCGATCTCTTGGCGCAGAACGCGGCTGCGATCTCGTTCAACAAGCGAAAGTACGTATTCGCCGGCATTGGCGTATCCTGCTTTCGTGGCCTGATCGTCAATCAAAGCCTTGGCAGAATCTGGAACGTGAATGGTCATAATTGCTCCGGATACTCTGATTATACCACTATTCTGAAAACCCTGCCGATTCTCGTGAACCAGCATTTCGCATGCGGATAATCGAATAGCTCATTGTCGAAGCAACCACCGCGTCGTGCAAATCCCAGAGTGAGGGCAGGATTCGCAATTCGACGCTTCGAGAAACCAGAGCTGTCAGCAGATCGTCGATTATTTCTACACGTGCTGGCACGACCGGCTGTGTGCTGTGGAAATAGCCGGCGCAGCGATCCACAGATTCGAATGATTCCTCGGGCAGATGGTAGCAATACAACCGTGTCTGCTGTACGCGCTCGAGCCAGGCGGATTCGATCGCTATTACCACGGGGCTGGAACCGAGAAATCGCGCAACATCTTCGGATGTGGTTTTCGGGCCAGCGAAAAACGTCACGCGCGGGCAATCGCGCGGCAGCAGGTAATTGCGCAGCCGATCCGCGTTGATCGCCCAGACGACCGGGTAATCCATCCCGGTTGCAGGCCGCGGATCAAAACGCTCGATGCCGGATTCTTCGCTGATGTGATAAAGCATGGAATTTTGAAGAAGAACAACCGTCACATGCAATTGCGCGGTCAATCTCCTGATTAACGGAAAACCGATCAAGACTTGGAGAAATCTGGCACTCGTCCAGCCTCAATTTCCTGTTTCCAGTCCGTCAGCTTGTTGTTGTTCCAAAACTGGGAAACTTCGCTCAGATATTTCAACACCGCCTGTTTTTGATTTCGTTGCAGAAGCGCTGCAGCCAAATCAAAGCTGGGGCCAAAACTGTCGAGTTGAGGGGAGCCGGGCGTTTTCCCTGCCGCCAATAAATATTTATTCGCCTGGTCGATATGCCCTGCCGCCAGCTCAACTCGTCCAAGGGCAATGTTTGCATAGAAAATCGCATTGCCGTAGTTCCAGTCCTTGTGATAAAGCACGGCATCTTCCAGCAATTGCTGGGCGTAGCGCTGGGCTTTTGGATAATCGCCGGCATCGGCGGCGGCGTTGGGCAGACTGGTCGTTTCGTAAAAATGGTCGCGCGGATCTGTCGACAGCTGGGCGGCATGTTCCTGAGCGATCAAAGCGCGAGCGGCCAATTGTTTTCGATCAGCTCCTGGCGCAATCTGCTCGCGCTGATACAGATTTGCCAGCTGATCCGGCCAATCAGCATTCCCGGGATCAACTTGCTCGCAACGCTTGAAGAGTTTTTCGGCTTCCTCCGGTTCAAAAATTTCCAGCGCCGCGGCTGCGTGGCTCAGGATCGCCACGTCGCGCGGATGTGCTTGCACCTGTTTCATCCAGAGCGCTTTGGCTTTTCCGTAGGCGACAGGATCACGAACCTGGTCCAACTCTCCAAAGGGGATGCCTGCGATCTCCGCTTCGGGATGATTTTGAATGATCCAAAGGATGGAGTTGGTGCGACCAGCCTGGTTAGCCGGGGAATTTTGCCGGGTAGAATAATACCCCAGCAGCTTGGTGCGCGCTACCATGTCATCGGAGTTTTTCTGAACCGCCGTCTCCAGAGCCACCGCCTGCTCAGCGGTCAGACGATTTCCTTCCACCACAAGCTGATATGCATCATTTGGCGCCGCCACCGATAGCGCACAAAGCGAAAACAGCAACCATGGTGGAATGCAAAAGAATCGGAGTTCCTTGGTACCAAATCGCTGTGCCCATCGCATTCCGAGATAATACATCGATTTTCGAGCCCCATCCATTAGGCATCATCGATCCGACTTGACTTGCCTGCGTATTATTAGATGGCTCACAACAAGGAGTTTGCATCATGAATCGCATATTTGATTTGATCGACAATGAAGGAGGAACTGCTACCACAACTACCGCTGCCGAGCGAACCATCAGCGATACCGGATTGCTCGATGCCTATTCGCAGAGCGTAACTTCGGTGGTAAATAAGGTCGGGGCAGCCGTGGTGAACATCGAAGTTCGCAAGCGCCTGCCGGAACATCTGGCCAAGCGCACTCCCAACGGGATGGGCGGCGGAAGCGGTTCGGGATTTATCTTTACTCCCGATGGCTTTGCCCTGACCAATAGCCACGTCGTGCATGAGGCTGAGCAGATTTCCGTCACGCTGGCGGATGGGCAACGCTTTGGCGCCATGCTCATCGGCGATGATCCGGATACGGACCTCGCGGTGATTCGCGTGGAGGCGAGTGAAAATCTGCCACACGTGGAGCTCGGAGATTCGGATGAAATCCGCGTCGGGCAGATGGCCATCGCCATCGGCAATCCTTATGGATTCCAGGCGACGGTGACCGCTGGTGTGATCAGCGCGATGGCGCGCTCGTTCCGCTCCGGCTCCGGGCGATTGATCGACAACGTCATCCAGACTGATGCGGCTTTGAATCCCGGCAACTCCGGTGGCCCGCTGCTCAATAGTCGTGGTGAGGTCATCGGCGTGAATACAGCGATCATCGCCGCAGCGCAGGGAATCTGCTTTGCGGTTCCCGTGAACACCGCGCGATTTGTTGCTGGTCGGCTGATCAAAGACGGCAAAATCACGCGCTCTTACATTGGCGTCGGCGGCCAGAATGTGCCATTGCATCGCAAGTTGGTGCGCTATTTCGATCTGCCGGTGGAAACTGGCGTGATGGTTTTGGAGATTGATCCGAATGGTCCAGCCACTGCCGCGGGATTGCAGCAGCATGATGTGATCGTGCAGTTCGGCTCGCACGACACGCCGTCAATCGATCATCTGCATCGGCTGCTAACCGAGCAGACCATCGGCGTGCCGACGGATCTTGTAGTGATTCGACGAACCGAGCGTTTGGAATTGAAAGTGACCCCGCGAAGCCAGAGCAAGTAATCCGAGTAAATAAAGAGATCCACCAAAGCCCATGGATAGACATCTGTGGGCTTTTTTTAGGTATGGGCTTTACCGCGCAGTTTGAGTTTATTGAGCCGCGCCTTTTTCCCCTGCAACACAATCTGGTCAAAAAATCTCCCGCCGCCTTGCTGCTCGAATGATGCGGTCAGCACATAATTCTGCGTAACGCTCACCTTGGGATCGACCAGTTGAAATGTATACGCCCTGCTCGTGCGGTCCCAATGGGCTTCCTGATCCGGGATGTTCATGAGCGATCCGATCCAGGGATTGCTCAGGCGGTCCCCCTTCTGATTGGGCGCGGTTTGTCGAAACGCGTAGAGCTCAAAGACGGCCCGACCGATGGCCTTGGTCGGATCGTGAAACCGATCCTGAAATTCCAGAACTATTTCAATACCATCTGGCTTCTGTCCGCTGCTCCAATTTTTGATCTGCGTAAATACTGGATTGATCCGCATGGATGTCGGCCCGAAAGCCTCCACGGGTGCCGAAGTCACATCCTCATCCGATGGTGGAATATCCGTCTGGCAACCGACGCCGCACACCAGTGCTGCTGCGATGAATAAGACAAATACCTTTCGAAATCCAAACGCGTTGCGCGCTGGTAGAGCCGGGCGATCCGCGGCCCGCAATTCCGAGACGAGAACACCCCCGCTTTCCCGAGCTTTCGAGTCCTTCTTCATTTCCACCAAGAGATTCCGCATGAATGGTCCGAACTTTAAGCCGTAGCGTGCTGTGCCGCAAGCGATTGAATCATTTTCCACGGTTCATCAGCCGCCGCCCCGCCCGGAGATATTCCCACGCGCTGTAGAGAGTCACGATCACGGTTGTCCAGATGCAGAAATTGCGGAAATAGCGGATGGGCGTTTCGCAGCCCCAGAGCTGAAATTGCCGAAAGTAATTCACGTAAATCAGAATCACAAAGATCGTTGTGGACTGCACTCCCATTTTGAATTTGCCGACAAATTTAGCGCCGAAGCTCTGTCCCGCCGCTTCACTCTCTCCGCGCAAACTGGTAACCAATAATTCGCGCGCCAGCAGAATGACCACTACTCCGGGTGGCACGCCGCTGATGGTTCGCACCACCATCACATGCTCTGCCGCCGACGCGATCGTATCCTGGATAATAAAATTCTTCCCCGCAAAAAACGCGAAGCTTCCCAAGACTAATACTTTATCCACGAATGGATCGACGATTCGCCCGAATGCCCCTTCGACAGACCACTTCCGGGCCAGGTAACCATCAAAATAATCCGTGATCACCGCGATGACATAAACCAGCAGTGCGATGTTGAGAAAAGTGGGATCGCCCCGGCCTTCGTATTGATAATACGAAAGCATGATGAAAAAAATCACTCCCAGCACGAGACGTGTGCCGGTGAGCGCATTGGGAATATGGCGGAACACTTGTCTGCGAATTGTAACCGGCGATATGAAAAATGCAGAATGAGCAATCCGGAATAAAATCGATCCAACGGCAGTGGCGCTTCCGTGCCACTGATATTTTCCTCGTAATCAGGCCTGCAATGAGCAGAGCGAACCGAGGAGGTAGGGACCGAGCCGTTTCATCGTTCAGCATTCACCATTCATCGGTCTCTTCATTCATCCGTCACGCATCCCTCTGATGCGCTCTTTACGGTCTTGATATATTTATGCAGCGTGCCGCGATTCGCTTTATACGGCGGCCGTTGCCATGCCCCGCGCCGCTGCTCCAATTCGCCCGCATCCACCAGCAAATCAATCGTGCCTTTTTCCGAATCAATCGCCACTTTATCGCCAGTCCGCGCCAGCGCGATCGGCCCGCCTTCAATCGCCTCCGGCGTCACATGCCCGATGATAAACCCATGCGACCCGCCGCTGAATCGCCCATCGGTAATCAACGCCACATCATTCAAAAATCCCGCCCCGGCCAGCACGCTGGTCGGCGTGAGCATCTCCGGCATCCCAGGCCCACCCTTGGGCCCTTCATAGCGGATGATGATCACATCCCCTTTTTCAATCTGCTTATTCTCCACGCCCTTGAGCATGTCCTCTTCCGAATCGAACACCTTGGCCGTGCCGGTGAATCGCGTTCCTTCCTTGCCGGTGATTTTGGCGACGGCTCCCGTAGGCGCAAGATTGCCGCGCAGGATGCGGATATGCCCATCCTTTTTCAGCGGCTCTTTGATCGAATGCACAATCTTCTGATCTTTCTTCAGCGGCGGCAGGTCGGCGAGATTCTCCTCCAGCGTGTGCCCGGTAACCGTCTTCTGCTTCCCATCAATCATTCCCTCCTTCAGCAGCATCTTCAGCACGCCCGGCACGCCGCCCACTGCGTGCAGATCTTCCATCACATATTTCCCCGAAGGTTTGAAATCACTCAACAGCGGCGTTTCATCGCTGACCTTCTGCCAATCATCGATCGTCAGTGGAATATCAAATGCCCGCGCCATCGCAATCGAATGCAGTACCGCATTGGTCGACCCGCCCAGAACAATCGTCAGCCGCATTGCATTGATAAAACTCTGCCGCGTCACGATATCGCGCGGCTTAAGATCGATTTCCAGCAGATGCCGAACCGCCAGTCCCGCTTCCCGGCATTCCTCGCGCTTCATCTCATCTTCCGCCGGCGTGCACGACGAATACGGCAAAGAAAGCCCCATCGCTTCCACAAACGATGCCATCGTATTCGCGGTATACATCCCCCCGCACGCACCCGCTCCCGGGCACGCATGTTCCACGATCTCTTTGCGTTCCTCCTCTGTAATTTTCCCGGTCAGTTTTTCGCCATAACTTTGAAACGCCGAGATGATATCCAACTTCCGATCCTCGCCGCGAAAGTTCGCACACCCCGCGCGAATCGTCCCGCCGTAAATCATCAACGAAGGCCGATTCAGCCTTCCCATCGCCATGATGCATCCCGGCATATTCTTATCACACCCCGGAATCGCCACCAGCGCGTCGTACCATTGCGCCGACATGATGGTTTCCATTGAATCAGCAATCAGATCGCGCGACTGCAATGAGAAACTCATCCCATCGGTCCCCATGGAAATGCCGTCGCTCACGCCAATGGTGTTGAAACGCATCGCTACGCAACCGGATCGCTCCACGCCGCGCTTCACATCATCCGCCAGCTTATTCAGATGCATATTGCACGGATTTCCGTCATACCAGACGCTCCCAATCCCCACTTGCGCCTTATTCAGATCCTCCCCCTTCAGACCCGTAGCAATGAGCATCGCCTGCGATCCCCCCTGTGCCGCTGGCTGTGTGATACGCGATGAATATTTGTTCAGTTGTGCCATGGTTGTTCCTAAATTACGTTTCTTGTTCTGCTAATTGTGCCGAGAGCGGATTTCGATCCTTAGCTAATTGGCTTACATGCATAATCGAAAAGCCCAAAAGCTTTCCGTTCTCATCAACCCGCTCCATCACATCATCTTGTCCTGTTTGACGTTGATCGCCTGGCTTATCTGAAAAAAGAACCTCCAGAAAGTCTGCTTCTGGATCAAACCAGATCTTTATGTTTGTGGCCATACTTGCTCTCCAGGCTTGATCTTATCCGTCAAATACGCTGTCACGACAAACGCATCGTCTTCATTATATTTTACCACCACACAAAGTCATTTGTCGCCCACAAGGGGTTTGGAGTAAAAGCGATAGCTCCAACTCCACCTGGTTATCAGATCGAGAACGCATAACCACGGCTGGATCACGCAGCGTTTCTGTCATCGCCTCCTGCATTTTGGCCATTTCCGGATGGTCCAAAATGTGGCGAAGCCGCTCTTCGGTAAGTCGAATGAGCCTGCCGCGATAATCAGAAATCTGCTTCATGGATTTTGCGGATCAATAATCACCGCCGTGCCGTAGCACAGCACCTCCGACGCCCCCGAGCTATTGCGCACCGCAATCTCCGACGCATCATAGCGCACCCCCACCACCGCATTAGCCCCCATCGAAACCGCGTGCTGGATCATCAGCTCAAACGCACTCTGCCTGGCCTGCTCGCACATCTCCGTGTACGCCCCGATCTGTCCCCCGATGATCGATTTCAACCCCCCCAGAATTCCCTGCGAAATCGTCGGCGAGCGCACAATAATCCCGCGCACAATCCCCAGATATTGCCGAATACGAAACCCTTCGATGGTAAACGTCGTACTGACCGGAATCTGCGGATGTGGAATGCTGTAATTGAGCGTCATGGTGCGGCTAATTTAATCCCGTTGCTCCCAAAAGCCCACAGCCATGCCGCGGGATCAATCCGCGGATCCCAATCTAACTATTCCCCATACCAGCCCGCAGCACGATCTTCCTCAATCCCGCCGATTTGCACGCCAGCAGAATCTGCTCTTGCAACCCACTAAGCAGCAATTGCCGCAGCTCATACAGATGAGGCGCCGAATCGACACTTACCGTTAATGACCCCCGCGCCAACGAATCCAAAGAACAATGATCACAAAACATCTCCGGCACCAGCTGCCCCCAGACCTCCGCGATCTTTGCCAGCTTGGTCTGGCGTTTCTCAACGGTCTGCTTGAAAAACGCCACCATCTCCGGGCCGAGAGCAACGCCAACCGTCGAATTGCTTCGCTTGTGTTTCTGCAACTGAGCGAGATTGTCCGGAGTATGTTTCATGAATCAAAAAAATAAAATGAACCACAGATGAGCACAGATGCACACAGATTTAAAAAACGAACTTGAATTTATCTGTGTTCATCTGTGTCCATCCGTGGTTAAATCTCTGTCTGGTTACTTTACCATTTCCAGTTTGTCCCCTTTGATCCGCCGATAGTAACAACCGCTGCGCGCCTGGCCGTCCGCATCTTTCGTGTGACAAGCGCCGCCCTTAGTTAAGCGCACCAGATAAAGCAGCGAGTTCTGTTCGCAATTCACGCGGACATCAATCAACTCCAGCGTATTGCCGCTGGTCGCCCCTTTGATCCATAATTCATTGCGCGACATGCTCCAGAACGTCGCCACGCGATTCTTCATCGCATGCTCCAGCGCCTCTCGGCTCGCGTGGCCAACCAGCAGCACTTCGCCGCTATCGATATCCTGCACCACGACCGGCATCACGCCATGGCCACCAGCGCTTTTGAAGCGACTAAAATCGAGTTGGATGCCCGATCCTTCTTCCAGTTCCTTACTCATTGCAGATTCACCGGCATGATGACATAAAGAAAATTTGCCCCACCTTTGAGCAGGCCGGGACGATTCGGAGCAGTCAGTTCCAGCGAAATCTCATCCGAATCAATCACCCGCAGCGCCTCGACCACGAAACTGGGGTTAAATCCGATCTCCACATCCGAACCCTCATACTTGCAGGCAAAATTTACTGTTGCCTCGCCAGCTTCCGGAGAGCGGCTCGTCAGCACCAATCCTTTTTTGCTGAACGCCATGCGAACGCCCTTGGATTCTTCCGTGGTGAGCAGCGACGCGCGGCGAATAGCCGAAAGAAAATCCGCCGTGCTCGCGGTCATCTTTTTATCCGTGTCCTTCGGGATCACATCCTCGTAAGGCGGGAACTGCCCTTCCACCAGCGAGGTTGTAAGCGTCGCGCTGCTGGTATGAAAAATCGCCTGGTTCTCATGAATCTGAATCGCGACCAGTTCTTCCGGGTCGTCAATCAATTTATCCACCAGATTCAGCGCCTTGGCAGGGATGATCGCTTTGAGCCCATCTTTATTTTTTGGCGCTTCGCCAAGATCACCATTGGCCATCGCCAGCCGCCGCCCATCGGTGGAGACCATCGATACTTTCTTCCCCTTGGTGATTACCAGCACGCCATTGAATGCGTAGCGAGTGGATTCCTTTGCCGCTGCGAAAAGTGTTTGCGCGATCAATTGCTTGAGCGCTCCGCCGGGAATCTGAAAATGTGCCTCTCCTTCAAAATCCGGCACCGGCGGAAATTCCTCGGCCTTCTGCGTGTAAATTTTAAACAGCGAATCGTTTCCCTTAATCGAAGCCTGCTCCCCCTGCACTTCAATCGCCAGCGTGTCATCCACGCTCTCACGCACGATGTCCCGCAGCTTGTCCGCTGGCAGAAGAATCTCACCCGGCTTTTCGATCTGCACCTGCGCATCGCTGTAACGGATCGCCACTTCCAGATCGGTTGCGGCGATGGTCAGACGATCATCCGCAGCCGACAATTTCACGCACTGCAACACCGGCTTGGGCGTGCGCGTTGCCACCACGTTCCCCGCCACCATCAATGCTTCGAGCAATGCACCGCGATTGCAAATCACTTTCATGCTGCGAACCTTTCACAAGCCCTGAAAAAATTGCTAAAGGCATTTCAATGCCCCTGCCGATTCAGGAAAAGCATTCTACTCTACTTCTATTCTTTGAATATCTCAAAGATAGTAATAGTAATAATGAGGCCTGTCACTTTGTGGAAACAATTCTAATTCTAGAATGCAAGTTATTAAAAACAAATGTTTTATGAAATCACAAGATAGTGGATATCTTGTGGAGCGTGGTGTCGCGCAAGAACGGCCGAGCTGGCGCTTCAATCCATTTCAGTCGTCATGACTGACGGCCTGTCGAATGCGCTGGAAATTGGCGCAGCGTTCATGACATTGCTGCATCAACTTGTCCACGGGTTATACAATGGGCGTGATGCGTGCGCTGAAATATATTTGGGCGCTGCCCACGACGTGTGTGGGAACGCCATTTATTTTACTCGGGACAAATCGGAACTGGGTCGAAGGGGTCTTGGAAGTGCATGGCGGGTGGGTGACGAAATTTCTGCGACACTGCACGCTGCTTCAAGGCGGAGCAGCAGCAATGACCCTCGGCCATATTGTGATCGGAGTAGATGAGGCCGCGCTGCAATCAACGCGAACTCACGAACGCGTGCACGTACAGCAATGCGAACGATGGGGCCCATTTTTTATCCCAGCCTATCTGGCCTGCTCAGGATATTTAATGCTGCGCGGTCGCGACGGGTATTGGGGCAATCCATTTGAGATAGAAGCGCGCAAAATGTGCGGATAACAATTCTATTTCAAATATTTAGCGGCGGGTCCGTAGGACCGCGTTGAATATCGCTATCCAACGCGGTGCCACGCACTGCCGCTAAATATTTCGGTCGAATTTAATTCAGTTGATCCAGCAGCGACAAGGTGTTGTTGGGATTGAACGGCAAATCATTAGCATTATTAATTGTCGGAATCACTACCGCAGTATTCAACCGATATCCCGCAACCTGCGTAGTGGAAACCTTGGTGAACTGTACCGCATCAGCAACTACAACTCCATTGGTGTTGGCGTTGGAAACCGTAACCGATGCGCTTGTGCCAGCCTGGAAATTAAAGGTGCCAAGCAGAATCCACCGGCTGCCGTTTTGCCGCTGGTTCAGTGTTATTAGCACCGAGCCACCGTCATAATTAACCGTGACGGGCACATTGGTTGCACGATTCGGAGCAGCAGTCCAGCGGATGGAAACCTGATAGGTTCCATCTTCTGGTAGCGTCGGCGTAAAGACGACCGAATCCTGGCCCTTGTTGACATTGTTGTCGGTCAGAAAATCGGTGCCGTAGTAACCCGTCACGGCAGTGGAGTGCGACCAGGGGCCGTTGATGGTCACGCCCGTGGAACTGCTGTCATCCAGAATGGATGAAAAATTCGGCGTAGTGGCCGTTGCAAGATTGCTGGCCGGGGCAGAGCCCGCGCTGTTGTAAGCGATCACTCGATAGAAATAGTGCGTGCCGGAATCGGCGGAGGTGTCGGTGTAGGTATCGTCACTGGCGGGCAACTGCGCGATGTTGCTCCAGTTGATGCGATCAGTAGAGCGCTCAACATAGAACCCCGCATCGCCGGGGCCGGGCGTCCAGCTCAAGCTTACCTGGCTGAAAGAATTCGGCGCTGCTGCGACATCCTGCGCGGGCATGGCCGGAGCGACTAGCGGGAAAGCAACCGCAGAAGCGGTCGTGCAATAAGCCGAATCTCCGCCGGCGTTATAAGAACGCAAACGATAGAAGTACGTCGAGCCCGCGACAAGGCCGGTATCCTGATAAGTGGTCGTAGTTGATGAAACGCTAGTGATTTGTGACCAGTTAGCATTGTCTGTGGAGCGTTCGATATAAACGCCCGCTGCATTCGCAGCGGTGTTGGTCCAAGTCAAATCAATTTCAGCGGTGTTGTTGGCCGTCGCGGTCAGGGTGGTGGGCGCGGTGGGAGCGAGCATCTGCGTGGTGGCGGAAATCACCGTGGTGTACGCGGATGTTCCGCCGGTGTTGTAGGCGCGGATGCGATAGTAATAGAGGGTGGAGGGATTCAGCCCGGTGTCTTGATAAGTCGTCGATGCAGTGGAAGCGATTTGCGACCAGTTGGTATTGTCCGGCGAGCGTTCGATGTAGTAACCGGTTTGATTGGAATTGTCGCTCCAGCTCAGATCGATTTCGCTGGTGCTGACGACCGTGGGAGTAGGCGTGGTCGGTGCCGCGGGTGGAGCGGTTTGGGTGGTGGCGGTAGCGGGCGTGGCGTAGCCAGAATTTCCACCGGCGTTGTAAGCGCGCACGCGGTAATAATATTTCGTCGCCGAAGTCAGGCCGGTGTCCTGATAAGTGGTGGACGTGGTCGAGCCGATCTGCGTGAAATTCACGTCATCGGTGGAGCGCTCGACATAAAAGCCGGTCTGATTGGAATTGTCCGTCCAGGAAAGATTAATCTGGGTGGTGCTGATCGCCGTGGCAGTAAGGCTACTGGGAGTTCCCGGCGTAGCCGTTTGCGTGGTGGCATTGGAGACATTGGTGTAAGCGGAATTCCCGCCGGCATTGTAAGCGCGCACGCGATAGTAATAGGTCGTCGCGGCAGAGAGATTGGAATCGCTGTAGGTGGTGACGTTGGCGTTGACGGATGCTATTTGCGTCCAATTAACATTGTCTGGCGAGCGCTCGACGTAGAAGCCGGACTCGTTGTTGGAATTGTCCGTCCAGGATAGCGAGATAGCGCTGGTGCTGGTCGCAGTGGCGAGAAGACTCGTGGGCGCGGTGGGGATAGCCGTTTGCGTGATCGCCGAGGCGACGGAGGTGTAGGCAGAATTTCCGCCGGCATTGTAAGCGCGGATGCGGTAATAATAGGTGGTGGCTGAATTAAGCCCGGTATCCTGATAGGTGGTGGAAGCGGTCGAACCGATCTGCGTAAAGTTCACATCATCCGTGGAGCGTTCGACATAGAAGCCAGTTTCATCGCCAGCCGCATCGCTCCAGGAAAGATTCACGGTCGAAGTTCCGGATGCGCTCGCAGAAAGACCGGTCGGCACGGTGGGAGCTGTAGCGACCGTGGTACCGGAGAAGGTGTATTGACCGACATCGCCATAAGCTCCATCGCTCGAGATAGCGACGATGTAAGTCCCCGACGATACGGTGGTGTTGAGAGATTCTGAAAGTCCGGAGCCGCTGGAAGTGATGAGCTGATCAGCAGAATTATAGAGCGAGAACTTCAAGCTCAGCATCCCATTGAAAACACCAGAGATCGAAAACTGGCTGGCAGAGAGCGAAATATTGCCTGCGCCAGTAGTAAAGGAGTAGTAATCCACCTGGCTCGTAGTGGAAAGGATGCCCGAAGCGGATAGGCTTGAGCCGGTCAACGCATTAGGTGACGCGATGACGTGCGATATTCCATCTGAGCGATATCCAAAGCCGTTGGTGGCGCTGGAGATGACAGACATGTCATCCTGGATAGTGGTGGAGGAGATGTCGTTGGTGCCGTCGTACCAGGTGGCGCGCGTGTCGCCGTAGGGGTCGCCCATGATGGGGCCATCGGCGGAAGTACCGTAGCTGTAATCGGAGACCAGCGTCGTGCCGCTCCAGGTGGCTTGGTGGTAGAGACCAAGTTGGTGGCCAATTTCGTGTGCGGTCGCGTCGGCGGTGTATTTGACGGTACCGTTGGAGAGATCGCCGGGGAAGACGAAGGAGATATTGGGGAGATAGCTGGCAGTGAACGCGCCGATGTACGAAACGCCGCCCACGGTGGCGCCAACCCAGGTGCTGGAGCCGCCGATGATCGCTTCCATATTCTGGCCGTGCACGAGTGAAGTGGGGGCGACGGTGGTGACGTTGATATTAAACGGGGAATACATTTCCGCGACGCCCTGCCAGATTTCCTGAATGCTGGTCAGCTCGGCGGAAGTAAACGTGGTGGGATCACCATCCTGATCGTAAGCCGGCGTGGCGGGAACGCTGTAACCCAACCAAGTCATGGCGGGAGCGCCAACGAAATCCAGATAGATCGAATCCGTGGCCCCGGGATCGGAATTGAGAACGGGGACGCTGGTGAGTGGGAGTTTAGTGCTGGCAGCTTCGACATTGGCCAACATGGTCAACGAAGCGGAGTCCGCGTCGTGGACTACATTGTCATTAAAATCAAGATAGGCTGATGGATCGGTTTGGCCGTTAAGAAGTCGGCGGCCTTCCAGGGACTGGACAATCGCCTGCTGGCGATTGCGCCGCCGCTCGGGGCCTTTCCATTCGAGAGATGTCATGTTATCTCGACGCCGCTCGGGCCCATTCCAACTGCTGAGGCAACGCATTGTTTCTCCCGATCTCCAGCAACCACTTATTGGATCGGCCAACAATGGGGGCTACATTACAAGTGAGGAGTCAGGAAAAAGAATTGCGAGGACGATGTCTGGGAATGATGGGAAAGCGAAAGATTATCGGATGTGATCACACCAACGGCGAGCAATCTCGCCGACTAACTAGAAGAAAACCTAGAGGCAATAATTATCGGATGTTCCAGATGGTCATCTGGCTGGGATGGCCGGTCAGGAGCAGATCGTTGTCGATATCATCGTTCATTTCCAGGAGATCGATGTCCATGCCGCGCTGCCATTGCTGGAAGCGTTCAGCAGAAGAATAAGCGGGGGTAGCAAGCGGATCATCTTCGAGCCGGTAGGTGTGATAGCAGCCGGTGAGAGTGAGGAGCGAAGCGATTCCAAATCCGAACAGCGCCAGCTTGATCATGGTGCGGACCCTTCCTGCCTAAAACTTCAGCTTAACCAAAGGGTTCCAAGTTTAACATGGAGCGTGGACGCGTGTCAAAGCGAAATTAGGGACAAGGGACGAGGGAAAACAGTGCAGATTGATGATTGCAGGATGCAGAATGAAAACATAGGCCGCTTGCGAATGTGTGGACTTGTGAAACAGCGCGGTGCTACGCACCGCCGCTAAATATTTACGCGGAGTAGTTAGCGGCGTGTGCGAAGCACCGCGCTGATAAGCTTTCCAATTTAACTGTGATGCCGCATTCTCGCATTACGATGGGCACGAGCCGTGATAAGGATCGAGTCCGTTGCAGATGTATAAATGTCATCGGACGCATTGATCGAATACGACCCCGAGTCATTGATGGAAAGATGGCTGAAGACGGCTTTGCCGTGATGAAGGGCGCGGGTGGTGTGGCCGGCGAGGGTGCCGACGTCGAGGGAGAGGGAAACCTGTGTGTTGGCGGATTTGAGGATGTTGTTAGCAGCGTCCTCGGCGAAGATGGTGAATTTGCCGAGCTTCTTGCCGGCGATGCCACTTGTGGGGCCGACGATGACGAGATGGAAGCCTTGAACTGGATCGACAATCACGACGGGCGTTTCGATGGGAGCGGTCGTATTCGTGGTCTGGCTCGTGGAATCGTCGTTGGTTGATCGCGGAGTGGATGTGTCGGAATCGGATGAGGAATCATAGGTAGTATTTTGCGAGGCGCTGCTGTCGGAGAGGATGGTTGTGGTAATGAATGGGACAGTGGGAGTTACCGGGTCGCTTTCGTTGAATCCTGGATTACCGCCAATGTACAAGATATCGCCACTGTCGTCGGAAGATGACCCAGTGCCGTCGGTCGGGGAGCTGACAAAATCAACTGGCGCGGAGGAATTATTATCCGTGTCGATGCTGGAGGTACTCGGATCAGTGATAATCGCCGTGGTCGGCGACGCATCATTGTCCGGCGTAGAGGGATCAATGACGCTTTCAACAATCGCTTGCGAGACGGAAGGAGCTGAAATCAGCGGCAGGACCGTACTGCCAGAGGTGAGATTTTGCTGGGCAATGGCGACGTCGGCACCATTCACGAGACCGTCGCGGTTGTAATCGTAGGGGCTGGTGACGGAGACAGAATTAGCGGAGGTGCGGCCGCGGGCGGCGAGGGCGTCGGCAATGGTCACCGCCGCATCAGTTGTTGAATTGCCGGAGTCGCCGATGGCATTGCCGAAGTAGAACACGTCGGCTTGCGAGAGGCCGGTCTTGGCGTCAGCGTTGACGGTGACTTGCAGCCATTGATCGGCGATGACGCCGTTGGCCCAGATAATTTCCACGCGCGACGAACCGCCGACGCCAGCACCGGGGCGAACCGTGATGCTCTGTGGCGTGGGGGCGCTGGTCCAGGTGGTGGGAGTGGCGCTGCTGTCAACCAGGAATGAGAAATCGGCAATCCCCAGCGATGTCGAGGGGAGCCCGAGGATATCGATCATGATGCCATTGATACCATTGGAATAGCTCGTGTAGTTGGCGAAGGTCGCGTTGTTGCCGGGGAGGAGCGCTTGTTTATCTGTAGCGATGGCGGCATCGTCGGCGCTGTTGGCGGCCACGTTGTTGCCGTCGAAGGAGCTGTCGTTATAGAAGACGTACCGACCGACGACGGACGGGCTCACCGTGATGATGGTGACGTAATTTCCGCCGGGCGTGCCGTTGTTGTCTCCATCCAGTTCCAGGCCGGCGAGATTGTGAATGCTGGAGGCGCTATTGGAGAAAATCGTGAGCTGATATTGGCCCGGCGAAAGTGTACCGCCGGCGACGCTTAGCACGACTTGCTGCGAGCCAGCAGTGTAAGCGGGAGTCAGCGGATAAGAGATGTCATCGCTCGTGCCGAAGATGCCATCGGGGCCGGCGCTGATCAATGAATAGAGCGACGGGGCGTTGGCATCGACGTCGTTGACGGGCTGGCTGAAGGTGACGGTGATCGTGTCGATACCGAGCCCGCCGGGACCTGCGCCGGGAACGAGGGAAGTGACGGTGGCAGGTGTGGTGGCAGCGGAGGCGGCTGCGCGATAGGCAAAAGCGCCGAGGTCCGTGGTGTTCCATGGGTAACCTAGTGCATCGGTTGCGGGCCTGACCGCTAGATTGCCAGCGCCGATGGCGGGAGAACCGGCCAAGAGGAAGAAGTCATCGTCAGGTCCGCCATTATACGCGGTGGAGTTGTTGTAACCCAGGACGGCATCAGCGCCCGTGGGATCGACGAAATTGGGATTCGCTTCGGTGCTGTGGGCGTCTTTGCTCGAGGCGGTTTGCCAGGCGGCCAGGGTGCTGTAGGCCGTGCCGCTGAGCAAGCCCACCTTGGCATTGGCGCCCGTGTGATAGAGGTCGTTGTAATCACTGACCACACTGGCGGCGGCGACGCCGCTGTCGAGGCGCAGATCGTAACCAGCCTGCACCCAGATGATGTTATTTTCGACCGTAGTGGGATAAGTGGTATTAGCGGAGCCAAATTCGATCGCGTCGCCGGCTAGCTGGTAGATGGTGTTGTTGAGGAGCGTGAGGTCCTGGTCGCCGGTGAGATAGATTCCGGTCTGGGCGTTGGCATAGATGAGATTGTCGTAAACGGTGGCGACGTAGTTATAGCCACCGCCGGAATTCGTGCCGCTGAGGTTATTGAGAGAGAGGCCGTCATCGAGATTGGAGTAGACACGGTTGCCGTAGATGTGGGCCCCGCCGCCGGTGGTGTAGATGCCAATGTAGTTGTCGTAGACGGTGTTGTTGTTGGCCGTGGCGGTACTCATCTCGATGCCGTAGGCGCCGCTGGTGGTCTGGCGGTAGACGGAGTTGCCGGTGATGAAGGAGCCGGTGTCGGCATAGATGCCGTAAACGGTGTTGTCGTGGACGATGTTGTTCTTCACCGTGGCGTTATCGACATCGATGCCGTAGCTCGCGCCATAGACAGTGTTGCCACTGACGACGTTGCTCAGCGGAGCGTTGGAGGGAGCGGAGAGATAGATGTCGTAGCGCTCGTTGTAGACAATATTATTGGAGACGGTGCCGGTACTGTTTTGGAGATAGATGCCGCCGTAGAAGCCCGGATTATCGTGAACGGTGTTGCCGGTGACGATCCAATTGGAGCCGTTGTAGGCATAGATTCCGCCCGAATAGCCCGAGCCGGTGTTGGCGTAGATGATGTTGTTGGCGATGGTGATGTTGGCGTTGCCGAGGGAGACTTCGTCCGTGTTAATGCCGGTGCTACCGCCGGTAATGGAGAGGTTTGTGATGGTGAGATTGTTGGCGCCATCAAGAAGATTAAAGACCAGATCGTTGTTGTTGTTGCGATTGACAACCGCAGCGCCTGTCGTGGGGCCGGTGATAGTGACGCCGGAGTCGAGGGTCGAGAGATAAATGGTGTCGAAGAGGGTGTAGGTTCCGTTATCCACTTCGATAATTGCCCCGGCGCCCGGCTGATAGGTGTGCAGCACGGCTTCGACGCTGGCCATGGGAGTCGCGGGGGTTTTGCCGTCGTTGGCGTTGTTGCCGACGGCGGTGGTGAGCGAATCGCCGGTAGTGGAGTTGTCGTTGACGTAATAAATCACGCCGTCGGGCGAGATGGAGAATGCGCCGCTGGAGCCGGTGGTGGAGATGCCATTATTGGCGACGACGCGCACTAATGCCGTTGCGCCGGCGGTTTGCGCAGTGGGGATCCAGACATAGGAGCCGCGGCCTTCACTATCCATCGGCTGGTTGGTAGCAACGGTCGACCAGCTGGTGCCATTGTTCAGCGAGACCTGCACGTTAGCCGTGGAATTGGCTGACCCGCCTGCGTTGACGTAGGAGACTTCAAAACCATTGATCAGGGCAGGCGTGGAGGTGTCGTTCTTCAGCAGCAGCGAGATGCCGGTGCCGCCTGTAGCAGTGACGGTGTAGGTTTCAGCGACGGCTTTGTTGGTGACGTTGCCAGCGGTCTTGGCGATGTCGAACGCGGATTGCACCGTCGTGCCATTAAGAAGGATGTCGAAAACGCGGCTTCCCGTCGTGGTGTAATAAGGCTCTGAGAAATCGAGCCGAATGGTATACGTGCCATTGGGGACGGGTATCTGATAACCCATGGTAACGCCCACGCCGGAGTTGGCATAAGCGAAGGATTGATACACGGCCAGGGGTGCCGGGTTGGTTACCAGCGAAGTATTGATCGTGGGACTGCCGGGCTGGATGTTGATACCGCCCGTGCCGAACTCGGTGGCGTGATATTCGCCGACGGCGGTAGTTTTGCCTGTGGCGACTTCGGTGACCGTTTGCGAAGAGAGCAGTCCATCGCTCACCCACTGGATCGTGGTGGGCACGCCCACCTGGAGTTTCTGCTGCGCGGTTGGGGTAATCACATTCACGCTGGTGGAGGCAGAAGTGGTCGCATTGACCGTATCGCCGTCGGATCCGAGATTGAGCCGACCACCATTGGGTTGGGGTTCAAGAATGAATTCGAAAGTCGGATTGCCCTGATCAATCGTAGGGCTGGTGGACAGTACGTGGAAATTGCTACTGGTGACATTCACGAACTGCGGATCAGCCGAGATGCTGTGCACATCCAGGCCCGTCTCCACTGCCCAGGCCGAGAGCGAAGTGAAATCGGTGCCGGATATCTGGGCGACCTCGCCGGTGCCGGTGGAATAGAGATCGTTATAATCGCTGTCGCTGCCTGTGGTGAACGATTGCTCGCCGGTATCGTTGATGAGCAGATCGGGGGCGCTGGTGGCCCAGAAGATATTGTTCTGCACCATCATGGCGGGGAGCGTGCTGCCGTTTTGAGTCAGGCCATCGATGCGCAGGGCTGGGCCGGTGGTTTGGTAGACGGTGTTGTTCAGGACCGAGGCGTTGTAATCGCCATAGATATAAATCCCGCCGCTGGTGTTGCCGTAGATGACATTGTTGTTCACGGTCGCGGGACTGCCCGCAATGCCCCAGGTGCCATTGGAGTAGATAGTATTGCCGGTGGTGGTGCTGCCGCTCTGGGCGGAAACGCCGACCTGCGTGTTGTTGTGAATATTGTTGCCCGCGAGGGTGGTGGAGCCGGCGACATTCACGCCGATGACGTTGCCGTAAACATTGTTGTTGGTGGCCACGGAATAGCTGACGTTGATTCCGGTCTGGCTGCTGCTTTCCTTGCTGGCCACGGCGCCGTCTTCGTAGACGGTGTTGCTGCTGGCGGTGATGGTAGCGCCGCTGATATTGAGGTTGTCAATGAAGTTATCGTAAAGCGTGTTGTTGGTGATGGTGAACAGGCCGTTGTTGCTTTGACCCACGGAAATGCCGTAATTGCAATCATAAATGATGTTGCTGGAAACATTGCCTGTGCTGTTAGTGCCGTTCTGTGTACTTATGTCAATGCCATAGCTCAGGTTGTAAGCAGTGTTATTGGTGGCGGTGGCGTTGCCAGCATAGGAGAGATAAAGGCCATAAGTGGTATAGCCGCCGTTGAGCATGTCGTGGAAGGTATTGCCGGTGAAAGTGGACGCGCCATTGAAGCCTTCGAGATAAACACCGTAGTTCTCGTCGCCGTAGAAATTGCACCCGGTGACGGTTAGCCCCGCACTGCTATCCTGATAGGTGTCATCGATCCCGTAATATCCGCCGGTGATGTTCAGATTCTCCAGCGTCAGGTTGGTGGCGTTTTGCAACAGCAAAACATCCGCGCCGCTGTTGAGATTCCCGCGATTGAGAGTGGTTTGATTGGGGACGCCCTCGATGGTGATGCCGCTGTCGGCGGCGGTGAGCACGAGATTAGTCGAAAGATTGTACGTGCCGCTGTCCACCATAATGATATTGCCGGGCTGCATGGTGTAGCTGTTCAAGATCGCGCCGATGGTGGCTTTGGGATGCGCGGGATCGAGGCCGCTGTTGGAATCATTGCCGGCAGCGGTGGTGTAAACGCCCGCGCTGGCAGAGCCGTTAACATAATAAGTGCCGGTGAACGCCTGGATGTTGAATGGGCTGCTGGTGGCGGTCAGGCCGGTAGCGTCGGTGCGAATGATTTCGATGCTGTAGATGCCGCCGGGCAGGGTGGTCGGTGGAGTCCAAGCATAGCTTCCCGTGTCATGCCCGGTGAAAGTCAGGATGACATTGGAGCCTTGCAGAAGTTCGAAGGTATCGGTGTCGGTGGCGCCAGCAGCGAGATTGCTCACCTCATCGCGCCAGGTAATCGTCGTGGGCTGGCCGGTGGCGATGGTAATGTTGGCAGCGGGGTTGATGACGAAGAGATAATTCGCCGGGCTAATAGAAGACTGTGAAGTGTTGCCATAAGCGCCGAGATCGACATATCCACCATTCGGGGCGGGTTCCAAGCCATACGGGTCGGTCGCAGCGCCGCGATTGAGCGTCGGACTGGTGACCGAATCATTGCTGAGGGTTCCGGGATTAGCGGCCGGCAAACCATTGCCGCCCAGAATCGGGGCGAGCGTGCCGCCGTGATTAGCGCCGTACTGGCTCTGCACGTGGAAATCATTGCCAGCAATGTTTTCGAACAGCGGATCGGTCGAGATGCTGTCCTTATCCATGCCCGAAGCATTTTGCCAGGTGGCCAGCGTAGCGTAATTGACGCCATTCCACTGGCCGGTCTGTCCTGAGCCGGTGGCGTAGAGATCGTTATAGTCGATGGTGACGGATTGCTCGGAAGCCGAAGCGACATTGATATCCAGGCCGCTGGTTACAAAGAAAATATTATCGCGGACTTCGACGTCGGTGATGTTGCTGCCGCTGATATCCAGAGCGTCGCCGGTCGTCGCATAGATGGTGTTATTGACAATCGGCGTATGATCGCCGCCCACTTCGGAGATGCCGGCGGTTTTGCTGGAATACACCAGGTTGTTTTCGATGATCGGCCCAGTGGCGGCGGCGTTGCCGGCGGAGCTGATGCCGATGCCAATGCCGTTGCCATAAGCGACGTTGCCGAGAATATTCGAGCTGTTGCCGCCCGTGATGCCGTAGTTGGTGTTGTTGTAGACCAGGTTATCGCTGGCGGTAGCGCCGCCGACCTGGATACCGGTGGGATTGTTATAAGCGATATTGCCGGTGAGCGTGCCTGCGGAGAGATTGAAGCCGAGGGAGGTGTTGTCGTGAGCAGTGTTGCCAGTGACAACCGATGTTGAGGTGTAGATGAGAAATCCGGTGCTATTGGTGTAAGCGATATTGCCGCTGGCGATGCAGTTGTCGAGAGTGAAGCCGGTGGTGGTGTTGTGGGCGGTGTTGCCGGTGACGGTTGAACCATCACCAGAGTTGAAGGACAGGCCCGTGCCGAGATTGTAGAAAGTATTGTTGTTGACGCTGATCTGATCGCCCTGATCCTGCAGGCCGTAACCGTAATAATTATTTCCCACGGAGGCGATCATGTCGTGGAAGACATTGTTCTTGATCACGTCGCCAGTGGTGACATAGCTGTTGGTGTAATTGTTGACGAGGAACAGGCCGTCTTGCTGATCGGCAGTGAAGGTGGAGTTTTCGATCGTGATGTTGAGATCAGAAGCAGTGGTGAAGGCCGCGTTGATCCCGTAGTAGCCGCCGGTGAAGGTGAAGCTGTTCAGAGTGAGATTGGAAACCGCCTGCAGATCGAAAACATATGCGCCGGTGCCGGTGTTGGTGCGATCCAGGATGGTGGCGTCATTCGGCGCGCCGATAATGGTCAGACCGCTGTTGACGCTGGTGAGGACCAGGTTGTTCGAGAGATTGTAAGTTCCCTGATCGATGTAAATCGTGTCGCCGGCGCCAAGCGTGTAGGCGGAGAGCAATGCCTGGATGGTAGCCTTGGGATGAGCAGGATCGAGGCCGCTGTTAGCGTCATTACCCGCGGCTGTGGTGAAGACACCGCCGCTGGATGCATCGTTCACGTAGAAATTATTGATCGGTGCGCCGATGCTGAATGGCTGGCTTGATCCGACCGCGGTGGGAGCGGCGTTGCGCGTGATCTGAATCGTGTAATTGCTGTTGGGCGTGATCGAGGTGCCCGGGGTCCAGGAATAACTGCCATTGTTGGAAACGCCGGTGGCGATGTTGAGATATTCGCTGCCGCTGTAGAGCAGATCGATATTGACCGTGCCGCTGGTGTCCTGGCTGCGCCAGGTGATCGTGTAGGGCTGGTTTTCGATGACCGTGTTGCCCGCGCCCGGCTTGAGGACCAGCACATAGCTGACGGGGCTGAGCGATGCCTGCGTGGTGTTGCCCTCGAAGCCGAGGTTGATGAAGCCACCGTTGGGCGTGGGCTCGTTGGAATAAGCGAAAGTGTTGTCGCCGCGGTCGATGGCGGGCGATTCGTTGGCCTGCGCGGTGAGTGTGCCAGGATTGGCGACTGGGAGTCCGCCGCTGAGGATCGGCGAAAGCGTGCCGCCCTTAACACTGCCATTGATGCTTTGCAGATGGAAATCACCATTGGCCACGCTCACGAAAAGCGGGTCGATGGAGATGCTGTCCGTATCCTGATTGCTCGCGGTGATCCAGTTGGCGAGCGTGGCTTGCGTGTTCCCTTCCCATACACCAGCAGCTCCCGAAGCCGTGTAATAGAGATCATTGAAATCGCTATGCAGGCCGGTTTCACTGGTGGAGGCGATGGAAAGATCGTCGCCGTTCTGGGTCCAGAGAATATTGTTTTCGACTTTGAGGTTGGAGGCGTTGACGCTGCCGTAAGCGTCGAGGTTCAGCGCGATGCCGATGGGTTGATAAACCGTGTTGTTGTAAATCTGCGCGGCGTTTCCACCGATGAGCCAGATGCCTTCATTGGGCGGTGGATTTTGTCCCTTGGGTAGCGACGAGAGCTGCGGATAGACAGCCGTGTTGTTGTAGACCAGATTGTTCAGGATAAAGGGGCCACTCGCAGAATTGGGAGCCGTGCTGGATCGGATGCCGATGAAATTGCCGTAAACGGTATTGCCGGTGATGGTCCCGCCGCCATCGGCCTCGATCCCCACATTGAGATTGTTGTAGACAGTGTTGTAACTAAGCGTGCTGGTGTTGCCGACGATCCCATTGTAATTGTTGTAGACAATATTCTCGGTCGCCAGGTTGCCGCCGCTGTTGAGAACGATTCCGTCGTAATTGGTGGTGGTCTGGTTATAGACCACATTGCCGGCGATGGTTGCGCCGCCCGAGACGTAAATTCCGTATTGGCTATTGTTATAGAATTGATTTCCCAGCCCCAGGGCGAGATTGGTATTGCCGACGATGGCGGTGCTGCCGCTCGTGCTGTTCTGCACCGCCAGGCCATCAACGCCGTTGGAGAAGCCGGCGTCGTTGGTCAGAACCGCATTGCCGGAGTTAGCCAGATTAAAGCCATTGCTGGTGTTGTTGCTGGACGTGCTGTGCGTCAGGCTGATGAAATTTCCGCCGGCGTAGAAACCGTCGCCGCTGTTATTGGTGGTGGTGAGGTGATCGAAAGTAGCGTTTGCGGAATCGGATTCGAGGCGGATACCGCCGAGCAGGTTGCTCATGGCGATGAGATACGAGCCGACAAAATTCGGGCTGGCGTTGTGAATCCACAGGCCGTAATTGGCTCCAGTGAGGGCGAGATTTTTCAGGGTGACATAGGAGGCATCGTTCACATCGATCACCGCCGGGCTGGTAAAGCCTAGGGCGGAGATAGTGGCCTGCGTGCCATTATTCGTGGGCCCGAGAATGGTGACCCCCTGCCCGGAACCGATCGCGGGATTGCCGCTGATTTCGACAGCGGAAAAATCAGCGTAGGTGCCGTTGTCCACATAGACGATGCTGGTGGCGCCCAGCGAATAGGTTCGGAATAAGTTGGTGAGCAGCGGCAGCGGATCAGCCAGCGTAAGGCCGGTGGCGCGGTTATTTCCCTTGGCGGTGGTGTATTGATCGCCGGTGGTGGAATTGTCGTTGATGTAGAACGTGTTCCCGTTAGCGGGAATCGCGAAAGTTTCCGTGCTCTGGTCGTGGATTGGGGAATTGCCGACGAGCGACACTTCGATCACCAATCCGGTGAGTCCATAAGTCAGGCCGGACGTATTAGCGGGGATCCACGCATACGATCCCGTGTCCGGCGTCGATGCAACGATATTTTTGTAGAAAACCAGACTGCCAGCGACCATGTGGTAGAGATCGATCTCCACGGGCGCGTTGCCGGTATTGCCAAATGTTTCCCAAGTAATCGCATGCGTCTGATTGAGCGTCCAGTTCACATAAAGGTTCGGCGAAACCAGATGGATGCTTTGATCCACCGGATTGGCCAGCGATGCTGAAGTATTGCCGAATGCGCCGATGTCCGTCGAAACATTGTTCGGCAGAACATACAGGAACGCGCCGTCGAGATAATTGTCGTCCGTGCTGCCCGTCTCGCGCGTGCTCTGATACTCGTACACAACGCTGCGAGCGCCTGAGGGAATATGTACCCTGCCGCTAACGAGTTCCCAGCGATCATTCACATTCGAAGCCAGCAGTACCGTGGAGGTGCCGATGGTTTGCCCGCTTCCATTTTGGAAGGTGAGTGTGATCTCACCCTGGTCCGGCACGGTTTCATTTGCCGTGCGAATGCGCCCACCAAAGCTGATATCCAGCGTGCCCGCATCAATCTGTGATGCGGTGTAGCCGGCGGTGGCGAGGTTGATGGTTTGCTGGGCGTAACCAGCAGCGACGGAGCCGGCGAAGAAATAAGAGCTGCCGTTGAACGCTGCCGGATTGCTGGATTGCGTCCCGCCGCCGGGGTTGACGGTCCAGCCTGTAGTGCCGGATTCAAAGGATGAGTTGCTTAGCAGATTTTGTTCGCCCGTTGGCAAGCCAAGATCGGTGGCCGGGTCGCCCGTGCCGACGGTCGGGCTGGTGGCGCGAATTCCCGCTGTTGCGGGATAGACGGTGAAATCGCCGATGGGCAGATCGACAAACTGCGGCTGCGCCCCGGTGGGATTCACCACGGTCGTGCCGATCGAATGCAGATCGTACAGAGCGACATCATCCTGCCAGTCGAGCAGGTCTGAGAAATCTTCCAGGTAATGAACAATCAGCCCGCTGCCGGTGGTGTAAAGATCGTTGTAATCGCTGAAAAATCCACTGCGGCTGTTGTCGGCGATATACAGATCGTAACCCGCGGTTGCCCAGAGGACGTTGTTCAACACTTCGACATCGCTCGAAGCATTGTCAATCTGAATATTGTTCTGGCCCGTCGTGTAGAACGTGTTGTTCACGATCTCCACGTTGCTGGCGCCATTGGTCTCGACGTTCGGGGCAGCACTCGTGCCATAGATCAGATTGTGCTCAATCAGCTCGCCATTGGTGACGAGGAACGACGTGGCGTTATTGGCGATGACGTTGTATTGCACCGTGCCAGTGAATTTCACGCCGGCAATATTGTTCTCGATGTAATTGGCGTAATTCAGGTCAGTCCCGCCGAGCGTGCCACTGCCTGTAACGCCGAGCTGGTTGGCGGTGATCGATTGATCCTGCATCAATCCGACGAGGTTTACACCCGTGGTGTTGTCGAAGATGAAGTTGGGAGCCGAGCCGGCGGCGAATCCGAGGCCAGCGGTGTTGCTGCTCACGGTGTCGGTCACGCCGGTCTTGTTGGCGAAAATTTCGTTGCTCGCCAGCGGCGCGCTAGCGGCATAGGTCACGCCCACGCTCGCGCCGTGGATAAAATTGTGATCGATCGAACCCGTGAAGGTCGCATTAATCGCCAAACCGTTTTTGTTGATATTGTTCTTGCTGATCGTGCCTTGCGAAGCAGCATTCAGTTTCAACGACGTCAACGTGCTGTTCTTGATCAAAAGCGAGCTGGCCGGCCCGCTGATCGTGATGCCGCTGCCCAGAATGCTACTCGCCAGGACCGTCAGGCCCGAGGTGCTATCGATCGCGGTCAGCCCAGCAAAAGAATCATCGAGCAGAAGCAAGTTCGAAGCGCCATCAATGGAAACGCTGCCACCCACGCCCGCCGACAATTGCTGCGGCGTCCCGCCGACGTCGTTGATCAAATCATTGCCCGATCCATTAATAACGCTCACTCCCGCGGTGAGATCAAGCGAGGCGAGCGTCACATTGCTAACGCCATTGAGCGCAATCATCTGAGTGATCTGCGTATTTCCCGCTGGCGAGCCGAGAATCAGCACCCCATTGTTCGCCGAACTAAGCGTCGCGCCACCGAAGCTCCCGCCATCAATGAGAATTACATCCCCCGCCTGCGTCGCTAGCGCCAACGCCGCGCCAAGAGTCGCCAACGGCTTATCCGGCGTCAGCCCGCTGTTGGAATCGGAACCACCCGCGGTCGTATAGAAATCCGTCACGCTCAGCGAATCGTTGACGTAAATGATCTTGTTGACGTTAAGCGTATCCGCCAGCGAATAGATTTGGGCTGACCCGCTCGAATCGTCACCCCAGGTGACGAAGGGATGGCCAGAGGAATCGACGGCGAGCGCGAGGGAAGCGGGTTGCGAAAGCGAAGTCGATCGGCCGAGAATTCCATCGAAGCTGGAATCGCCGGGGAGTTGATAGACGAACGAACCGCTCACGAGGCGATTAGCATAAATCGCCACGGCCTGGTCCGGCGTGTCGGAGAGACGATCTTCCAGCCAAACCAGACTGAGTGAATTGCCGTTGCCGGAAAGTTGCGGGTTTGAAGCGGTCCCGCGCGAAACTTGATTCACGCCGGCGCTGGCGGGAGTTTGGATGCTGATGTTGTTCCAACCCGAACCACCATTCGCAGCGGCGACGATGTTGTAGGTGCCATCGGTATTGGCTGCCCACGCTGCGTAGAGCGAACCGCTCGCGTATGCGATGGTAGGTTGTTGCGCGGAGAAAGTGCCGCTGATTCCATTGCTCGATGCTGAACCGTTCAGTGCACTCCATGCTCCGCCAGTGTATTGCTCCAGATAGATTGAATTGCCAGCGCCGGTGCCGACTTCGGTCCAGTCGACAGCGATCTTGCTGCCATCGGTGGCGAGGGCGAAGCCGGGCGTGGTGGCGCTTTGATTGGAAATGCCATTGCCGCTGGCGGAATTGGAACCGAGCGTGGCCCAGGATGAGCCATTGAATTGGCGGGCGTATACGTTGGTGGCGGCGCCGTTGGTGTTGAGCCACGCGACAACTGCGCCGGAACTCGTGCTGACAATCTGCGGCGAAGTTGCCGCGCCCGTGTTGGACAATCCACCTGCCGAGAGCGACGTGCCCATGGCTTGCCAACTGGTGCCATTGAACACCGCTGCATAAATATCGGTCGATGATCCACTCGCCTCGGCCCACGCGACTTCTGGATATCCTGAAGAATTCAGCGTGATGTCCGGCTGCGTAGCATTTCCGCTGGAATTACTGATGCCCCCGCCCTGGGCGCTGCTGGCCAATTGCACCCAACCCGATGCGGTGTGCTCAGCGACATAAATTTCATACACGCCCGTGCGATTGTCTGCCCAGGCGATGTATTCGTTGTCCGAATTATCCACCGCTACGCTCGGCTCAATTGCCGTCGCGCTGCTGTTGCTCACGCCACCACCGCTGGCTGAGGCAGCGTATTGAATCCATTGCCCGCTGCTATTGGGGCCGGTGGGAAGCGTGGAAGTCGTTGCTGGCGGCAAGGTCGGCAACGCCCACGGATCGCCGGAAGTTGGCGCAACAAAATCGGAAGCGACCGTTCCCGCATCGCCGGGATGAACCGTGACGTTGTTGGTGGCGCTGCCGTTGTTGATGGTGTCGCCGCTACCGAAGGCGTAGATAGTTGCGCCGCCGGATTGGGCGCTAATGGTTTCATTTCCGCCGGGTGTGTAGACGTGCGAAGTGCCTGCCGTCGTGATCGTGTCGAATCCGCCGGTGGACCCGTTGATCAGATTCTGTCCCGGCCCGGCCGCGAGAATATCGTGCGAGCCGGCGCCGCCCAGGACCTGATTGGAACTGGTCCCCTTGGCGGTCAGCGTGTTATTCGTGCCCGAGCCTGCGAACAGATAATCGCTGCCGGTGCCGCCGATCAGGGTGTTGTTGCTGCCCTGGGCATAGATCGCGACTGCGCCATCGAAAGCGCTGGCGTCGATTTTCACCGCGCCGAAGCTATAGGTGGAAAGATTAGCCTGCACGATTCCGCTGAGCGTGAGGCTTCCCTGCCCGGTGCGGGTGAGCAATGAATCGCTCAGCGTCGCGCCGCGAAGATCATTGTCCAGCAATGTATCGGTACCACCGTTGCCGGTGAGCGTGGCCGATCCGTTCCAGCCGGAAAC
Organism: Tepidisphaeraceae bacterium; assembly: GCA_036490535.1. Classification (GTDB taxonomy): domain Bacteria; phylum Planctomycetota; class Phycisphaerae; order Tepidisphaerales; family Tepidisphaeraceae; genus DASXDR01. The sequence continues at coordinate 59,132 of DASXDR010000077.1, forward strand.
ATCAAAGGTATCATCGGAACCACCGCCGGTGAGGCTGGCATTACCGATGCCGCTAAGCGCGAAGGTTTCGCCAGTCGAAAGCGCCAAGCTCGTATCGCTGAGCGTGAAATTTACATCCGCGTTGTCGACGATCGTATCCGATCCCCCGCCGCCGTTGACTTGCACCGGGCCGCCGCTCCACGAGCTGACATCAAAGCTTTCATTTCCCGGGCCGCCATTGAGCGACAGATCGGAGATATCCGTGAAATGAACTCGGCCCTGGCTGCCGAAATCAACATAGGTGTTAGTCAGCGTCTGGTTTGAATCCACGTGCGTCGCCAGTGTGGTTCGGCCCGTGCCGCCATCGACATAATCCGTGCCAGTCCCGGGATCGATGAAATCATTTCCGCCGCCCGCGGTGATCGAATCATTCCCCGCCCCGCCGTAGATGATGTCCTGGCCAGCGCCGGTGGTGATCGTGCTGCCGCCGGAATCGCCGTAGATTTTATCCTCACCGTCGCCGACTTCGATCGTGTCTTCGCCGGTGCCCGAAGTAACTAGATCTTCGCCGCTGCCCAGATCGATCTCTTCATTTCCCGAGCCGGCGTAGACGATATCGTTTCCGTCGCCGAGCAGAATCTGTTCTTTGCCGCTACCCGCATAGACGGTGACGTTGCCATTCCCACCGCTGACCGTATCCGTGCCGCTGGTTTCATAGACCAGGCCCGTGCTGGTGCCGGAGAAGACATAATTCGTCCCACTGCCGACATAAATTGTATCAGAAGCGTACGTGCCTTTGAGCGTGTCGTTGCCATTGCCGCCGTGGATGGTCGTGCCGAGCAGATTCGAATCGCTGGTATTGAGCGCGCTCAGATCAGCAACGTCATTGCCCTGATTGGTAAAGATACTCAGATATTGCACCGGCGTAGGCAGGATGCCCGCTTCGCTCAATTTGCCATCGAAATTGAATGTGTCGTTGCCGTTGCTGCCTTCCAGCACCACCGTGTTCACGCCGCTGAGCGCCGAGATTGGGAAATCCTGGTAATAGATATTCGAGGAATTGGATTCGACAATGACGATGCCATCGGGATTGCCGGTAGTCGAATCATATTGCACCGAAGAGCTGATCGTGTAGCCGGCTGTCTCGTCGATGTTCTTTCCGCCCACGGTTCCCTGCGTGTACATGATGAGCTGATTGCCCGAGACATACGCCAGGTTCGCCGCCTGTGGCTCGCAGGGATAATCAAAATTCGCAATCGGGAATTGCTGCGTCAAAATATTAAAGGAATAACTCAGTGGCCCGAGGCCAATGGATGCATTCAACGACAACTGCAATCCAATTTGTCCCACCGGCATCACGGCGCAGAGCGGTCCGTAGTTGTCGGCGATGTATTCGATTTCATCCAGATACGCTCGCCCGTTGCCCGCTGGCGCTCCGTTGTATCCAGCGATTTCATATAACCCGTCGCCGCTGGGATCAAAGACATAGCCACCCGAGTTGTTGGGCACCAGGCTATTCACGCGGGCTCCAATTTCCCCGTACGGGCCGAGCGAGCCGCTGAGGGAAGCGATGGAGAGGAATCCGAAAAGATCGACTTCCCCGCCGATGGTGACGTGCCCTTCGAGTTCCACGCCTGCCTGCATCGCGTCGCTATCGCCGATGTAGAACCCATCTTGAATCGCGCCCGCGCCATCAAGGCCTTGCCCGAGAATGCCGCGCGTGCTCAGGCCGATATCGATATTGGCAAACAGCGTTGCCGAAATTCCCGCCGAGAAAAATGCATTAGCCGAGGCAACACCAATCGAGAACAGCGGGAATGAAATCTTCGGCGTTTCATACGAAGCGCTGATGCTGACATGGCCCGGATCGAAATCGATCAGGTCTACAGGCTTGCCCAGCAACGTATCGATCAGCGATTGCTGCGGATTCTGCAGGAATGGCAGCGAGATGTCGTAATCACTTTGCAGCGTGCTAGCGAAACTCGAAAACGCCGAGTAATCGCTTCCGTCATCGCCGCCCGTGTTGCTGCCGCTGGGGGCTGTGCCGTCCGGCGTACCCGTATCGCCCGTGGAAGGAGAGCCTGAGAAATAGTTGCTCAGGTCCATCGCATCGCTGCCGACTCCCGGCAGATTGGCCACGTCAGTCACCAATCCCGCGATTTGCAGCAGCGTCGCAAAGTCCGGCTCGTCCAGATAATCCGCCAGAATATCCGCCGGCGTCATGTCGATCACCGGAATCTTGTAATTCAACGCATCGGTCACTTCCGAAGGGAGCGGATCGTACTTCTTGATCTCGTTTAGCACAGGGCCGACGAGAGAATTCACGAATTCGCCCAGATCGAAACTGATTGGGCCGAAGCCGTCGGTCGGATCGGTGGAATTGCTCGGGCCAAATTCCAATGGGGTATCGCGCGTTGGATCCCACGAGGCGCTGAACGTGCCGGTGATGCCGGGGCCGTTTGTTCCGAGATGCGCGCCGAACGCCAGGTTTACCTGACCCATGCCGCTGTTTACCGTGGATTGGATGATCGACAAGCCATTGCTGGTCAGATCGAGCGTGGAGATTTTGTTGCCATTATCGCCGGGGGGAACCAGGTTCAGCGCGAGTCCCAGGCTCGCGGTGGCGCTGCCGCTGGAAATGCCAAAAGCCAGCGGCCCGAAACTTCCCTGCAAAAACTTGGCGAAATTCACCGACAGATTGCCCGACAGGCTGATCATCGGTGAGCTCGCATTGCTGTTGCCAACGATATAAAACCCGTCGCTGGGGTCGAACCCGAACGTGATGTTGCCCGTGAAGCCCGCGCTGACATTCACGGTTGTATTGATCGAGAAAAAGCTCTGGCCTGCTCCGAGGCTGAAAGGATATGACAGGTTCGGGCCTTCATTGATGCTGAGCTTATATTCGAAAGTGTTGCTGCCCGGATTGTCGTTGCTCGTGGCTGTCAGCGTCATCCCGCTGGGGAGTGATGCCGAGAGGATCTTATTGTTCAAATCGGTCGGCGAGGTCCCCGCGCTTACCTGGGCTTCAATCTGCGAGAACGCATTTTTGGTAGTTCCCACAAAATCGACGAGCTGCTCGATGGTCTTGTTCACGAAGGGGATGTTCGTGTTAAGCACCGAGGAATTTTCCCAGTCATTGATGATGGACAGCAGGCCATTAAGGCCATTGGTGAGTGGCGTGGTTGCAAAGCTTGTGGTGCTGGTCAGGCTCCCAACGCCCGTCGGCGTAACCACCATCGAAGAAGGCGATCCGAGATTCGACCAGTCGAATTGAACCTTGGGATTGGTGGAATTGGGCAGAGTGTTGAATGGCAAGGTGAGACGAGCGGCGCCGCTGAACTGCATTGCTCCGAAAAATTCATCTGGCTTCACGATCGTCGCGGGCAATGCCACGCGCGCTGCCCCCGGTGTGCCGATGGTGATGGTCGCGGGCACCCCTGGCTCCAAAGTGCCGCTGCTGGTCGCTTCGACTTCGGCACTTCCGCCGCTGTAATTCACCGAGAGATTTCCCACCGTCGCCGTGCCGCTCAGACCCGTAGCGTTAATCAAAACGCTCGCGCTGACCTGCGTGTCGCTTCCCAGATAGAATGCATCGCCGGCTGCGCTCAGCACGACATCCAGCGACACCACGCCGAGGTATGAAACCGATCCCGGCGCAGTCCCCGTCGCCTGCAATTGTGCCCCATTGAGCGGATGGCTGATCTGCCAGCTAAATTGTCCGTTATAGGTCTGCGGCACATCGAACAGCAGCTCAAAGCCATCGCTGGTCAGATTCGCATTCACGGACGCCGAGCCAAACCCAATTTGCAAATCTTTTACGAGGTATTGGAAATTCGCATAGCCGTTGAGAATTCCGCTGTTGGTCACCTCGGTGCTGAACTTGCTTCCCAGCGCAATCGTCGATCCCAGGTCTGGGCCCAGGAAAGACAAATTCGAACCCAGCATGGTTGAGTCAGAAACGGCATTTAATAAGGTCGGCAGCTCCTGAATCGCTGCGACCAATCCGCTGGATGAGAGCGAATTAAAGCCGGTGTAATAACTCGTCGCTCCACTGCTGCTCTCGGTGTAAGTGCTCGGAGTCGCCAGATTTCCCCATGTATAGGTGAACGTCGCTGGCGAGGCCTGCGGTGCGATTCCGGTTTGGGTGTAGGTAAAGTCAGGGCGCAGATCGAGGGCCAGGGCGGCGGTGCCGCTCAAGGCGAGTGTCGCAGGATCGGCAGGATCGGTGCCATCGGATTGCGGGCCATTGGCGAGTTCGGAATCGGTGAGAATGCCCGGCGTGGCGGGGTTATCCGTCTGCGGGTCGACCAGCGTGATCGTTCCCGTCGCGGCCAGGTTGAACGTGCTGTTCCCCATGTCCACGCTCAGAAAATTTCCCAGGAGCGCGCCGAAACTGTACTGATCGGGATTGCCCTGCGGCTCGGTGAGCGATTTGGCAAAATCCACCTCCACCGTGACATCTGGTCCGCCCGCCTTCACGAAAAAGTGACTCGTGTTTCCATCGACGCCGAAGGTGAATTGCGTCATCACGTATGTGGTCAACGGGTAGACCACACCGCCCAGCGTGAGCGCGGGCGATGCGCCAGCGGTGGTCGGCGTAAACGTGCTGTTAAAAAATGTCGAGGTGCTCAGGGCGAATAAAAGCTGCCCGCCGTTTGCGCTCTCGGACAAAACAACACTTTTTGCGCCCAATTGGCTGATCAGCTGCTCATCGGTCGAGTAGGGTAAACTCACGCTGCCGGACGGATTCGGCGCCGGATCGGTCACGCCGGTCAGGGTCGAATAAATACCCGTCCAGGTCACCAGCTGATTGATCGATTCGCCGATGATCGGCAGCGTTTGTGTAAAGGGATTGTTGGCCGCGGTGTTTGTCGGCTCCATGCTCAGATCGCCGGTGACCTCATCCAAACCAAGCGAAATGGCCTGCGCTGAGACGCTTTGCAACGCATTGAGATTGGCTAGATTTGGATTGCTGGTGAGTGTCGAGCTAACAATGCTCGACGACGTTACCTGCGGCCAGGTGAACACCACCTGATTCGCCGATGTCGACAGAGGCGTGGTGAGATTGATCGTCACAGTGGAATTCGCGCCCTGCGAAATCTGGGTGTTCACCAGATTGCCGACGTCGGTGCTGTTGAGCTGCGACATCGTAAGGCGACCGGCATTCTCGGTGGCATCGATCGGCTGCTGCGTATTGAGCGTGAAATTAAAAATTGGCGTGAAGGCGACGACCGTGGAAAGAAATTTGCTTCCCGTGGTGTTTGGATCTGTGGCTGGATAGGTGGGTGTATTCGGCGTATCAAATTCCAGAAAGCCGAGTTGTCCTTCTGCGGGATAGGCCGCATAGGTAAACCCGGTCGCGGTCCCCGAAACCTGAATTGCCGCGCTCGAGGCATTGATGTAGGCCTGCGCTGACGAGGAATGCGTATCCCAATATGCTCCGATGGTCAGCGACTCCTGTAAGTTCACTGACATCGTCACCGTCCCTGGATCACTAGCCGTGATCCCGAACGATGCACTCAATGGCACCGTCACTGTTGACGTGACATTAAAAGTCACATCGATTTCCACGTCATTGACCAAATCGCGCGTGGCTGAAACGCTGACCCCGGTCTCTCCGGAAAGTGCTGCCGCCAATGCTCCAAGATACGTATAAGTCCCCGTGATCTGCTTGAGGTTATTCGCCAGCGCTGCTCCGGGGTCGTAGCCGCTCATGCCCGTGCCCACGACGGCGATGTTTTGACCTAATGCGGTGCTGCCAGTGAGACGGGTATTAAAGCTTAGAAGTGTCGATCCACCGGGCTGAAGCGCTACCTCCAAGGCATTGATCACATCCTGTTCGTGTGCCCCACTTAACAAAACCCGCGATTCCAGCACCTCGGTGACAGAACGTTGCCGGCGGCGAGAAAGGAACTTCCTTTTATCCTTACCCTTTGGCATCCAGTGCCCCTTTGCTTAAAATACTGATATCAAAATACTTATGTTCAATAGAGCGCGCGCAAACAGATGTTATGCCCGTTTATGCATACACGGAGCAAAAAAATACACCATTTTAACAGGGAGAGCAAAAATTTAGCGAAATTTCCGGGTCATCGAGCTCATCCGCCCTGTTGTTTCAACCGGTCGAGCAGCACTGCCGCGAGCAAAATGCTTCCGCTGGCGACATATTGATAGAAGGTGGGGACGTTTTTCAGGTCCATGGCATTTTGCACGGTTCCCATGATCAAGGTACCGACAATGACCGAAAGAATGGTACCAATCCCACCGGTGAGGGAAACGCCCCCCAGAACGCACGCGGCAATCACTTTTAATTCCAAGCCCATCCCGTCATTGGGTTGACCGCTGGTGAACTGCGACGCAGCCACTACCCCCGCAAATGCAGAAACCAGGCCTTGAAGGGTAAAGATAATGATTTTGTCGCGGGTGACATTGATCCCAGCCAGCCGTGCTGCCTCACGATTTCCGCCAATGGCAAGGGTGTTGCGCCCGAAGGTGCTTTTATGGAGAAGCAACCCAAAAATGATCCAACAGCCAACCATGATCCAAACCGGCAGGGGCAGACCCAGCCACATTGCGTTTCCCAAATAGGCAAAATCCGGATTGGCTACTCCGATGGCCTGTCCGCTGGAGATGATAAAGCACAGGCCGCGCACAATTTGCATGGTGGCCAGCGTGGTGATGAGCGCATTGATGCCCAGCTTGGCGATGACAAAGCCATTAAAAAATCCAACGAGGCCGCCAGCCAGAATGGCGACCAGCCCCGCCACGACCATCGCCAGCGTGGGATTGGCGGGAAAAGGCACCGAAAAAAAAGTATGGCCGAATGCGCCGATCGGAACTGATTTGCCGGTGTAGTTAATCAGCAGAGCGACGATGACTTCGGCCATGGCCAAGATTGAGCCGATGGATAGATCGAAATCTCCCGCTGCCATACACAAGAGCATCGTGCAGGAGATAATCCCGACGGTGGTGATCAGAAGGCCCAGGCCAATCAGATTGTTCTTTGAGTTGAAGTGCGGAACAAACACGCAGCAGCCGAGGAACAGCAGCAGGAAGACAACGAGCATCCCCGCGGAGTCCCAGAGGGTGCGGAAGTTTAAGAAAGATGATTGTCGCGATTGGGTCATTGGACGTTAAAAAGAAGTTTAACCACGAAGACATGAAGGCAAAAAAACATAAATGAAATTCTTCGTACCTTCGTAACTTCGTGGTTGCATTTTTGAATTAAGATAAAGCCGCAGCCTCTGTCGCCACCGGCAAGGCTAATTGGAGGACGCGTTCGGGGGTGGCCTGATCGCGCGGGAGATCGGCGACGATTTTTCCCTGGCGCATGACCAGAATCCGATCGGAAACCCCCAGCACCTCTGGCAACTCGCTGGAGACCACTACCGTCGCCACGCCGCTGCGCGCTAGATCATAAATAATCGAATAAATTTCGCTTTTGGCTCCGACATCAATCCCGCGCGTGGGTTCATCAAAGAGAATTGTCTGAATTTTTTCGCCGAGCCAGCGGCCCAGGATTACCTTCTGCTGATTGCCGCCGGAAAGGTGCATGATTAGCTGCGACAGCGAGGGCGTTTTCACTGCCAGCCGCTTTACATATTTGCTCGCATTTTCGCGCTCCCGTGCGGCGCGGATGATGAATCCCAACGTCGAAAAATGCCGGCGGCTGGAGATATTCATATTCTCCATTACCGAGCGGATCGGAATAATTCCTTCTTTCTTACGATCCTCGGGGCATAGCACGATCCCTGCGGCGATGGCATCGGAAGGATGGCGGATATGCACGCGTTTATTGCCGACGGAAATTGTTCCCGCCGTGGTTCGCGTCGCTCCGTATAACAATTTTAATAATTCTGTCCGCCCTGCTCCGACCAATCCAAATATTCCCAAGATCTCTCCCGAACGCACTGAAAAACTGCACGGCGCACTGAGGCCCGGACCTTCCACGTCTTTCACTTCCAGAATCTCTTTCCCCACCTCTCGCGGCGAATAATGATAAACGTCGCTGATGGACCGCCCCACCATCCGATTCACCAGGGTGTCAGCCGTGATTGCCTTGAGATCTTCGAAAGTCTCGACATGCCGCCCGTCGCGAAGGACCGTCGCTGCATCGCAAATGCGATAGACCTCTTCCATGCGATGCGTGACATATAAAATCACCCGTCCCTGGGCGCGCAGTTTCTCGATCACTGCGAATAACTTTTCCACCTCGCGGCTCGAGAGACTGCTGGTCGGCTCATCAAAGGCAATCACTCGCGCATTGCGCGTCAGCGCTTTGGCAATCTCAATCATCTGCCGCTGGGCGATCGGCAAAGATCCTACTTTAGCGCGTGGATCAACTTCTTCCCCCAGTGCCGCCAATTGTCCGCGCGCCGCCTCACGAAGCTGCCGCCCTTTCACCCACCCCATGCTTGCCGGCAGATGCCCCAGGTACAAATTCTCCGCCACGGAGAGCTCGGGCACCAACTGCAATTCCTGATAAATTACCGCCACGCCTGCGCCCAGTGCATCGGCCGTCGAATGAAAATGACATGCCTGCCCGTCGAGAATGAGCTGCCCCTCATCCGGCTGATACAACCCCGAAAGAATTTTCAGCAGTGTAGACTTCCCCGCGCCATTCTCTCCCATCAGCGCATGAACTTTTCCGCCCTGCACGTTGAAGCTCACATCGGAAAGCGCCCGCACGCCGGGGAAAGACTTCGACAAATTCTCAAATCGCAGCGATGAAGACATATGAGAGTTGAATCATCGGATCATTGAATCATTGAATCAATACCCACAGATTCGCGAATCATGCATCTCGTTTAGAAGCTGTCCGAAAATTACGACGTCGTGCGGTGAAAAATCGGGCCGAGGACGGCCCGGCTCAATAACGAGATGCGATGGTTCAATTCTTTAGAGTCCCTGTTCGGCCATGACCTTTTTATAATTATCGCGGGTGATCAAAATTCCCGTCGTAAATGTGGCCATCGGCGGCTCTTTCCCGTCCTTGATCCAGTGATACATCATGTCGGCTGTTTCTTCTCCGTGCCGCTTGGGACTGAGCAAAACACTCGCGTAAAAGCCGGTCGGATTCGGCTTTTCGAAATCGGTTTTGCCGGTGTCGCCACCAATGCCGATACCGATGATGTTGTCCGCTGTGAAGCCGCGATTCTCCATCGCCCGTACCGCTCCCAGCACCGCTTCATCATTCATCCCCGCTACCAGCCAATGCTTCACCTCTGGATGCTGCGTGAGCACGATATTGGCTGCATCGCGTCCGCCGGGGATGTCGGTGGTCTTTTGCGAGGAAGTATAAATCTGATCCTTGGGAAATCCTGCTGCTGCGAGCGCTTCTATCGCTCCGTCGGTGCGCTCCTTGGCCGTCTGCAATTCATCGCGCGTCGGAACGCAGGCGCCGGTTTCACTCGCCTTCCACCCGCGCTTCTGCATCTGATTTGCCAGCTCTCGTCCTACGGTTCTCCCGATATTCGCAGCCGAGATGCCCATATACGGGACATCTTCCATCGGCTTGCCATCCGGCCCGAGGAACCGATCATCTACCGCGAACACTTTCATGTTGTAACGCTTGGCGCGCATCACAATCGCCGGCCCGAGCCGAACGTCCGGCGTGCAGATGATTACTCCTTGGGCTCCCTGCGCCCCTAGGTTGTCGATTCCCGCCAGCACTGCCCCTCCATCCGTAGCACCAATCGTGACCAATTGAAATCCATCTTTATCCGCTGCCTTCTGTGCGAATTTCCATTCATCTTCAAACCAGGGCTCTTCCGGCTGTTTCACCATGAAGCCGATCTTGATCGCCGCTGGCGCTGCTGCTTCGCTCGCCTGTGTCGCGCTGGTCGCCGAAGCATTCTGATCATTCTTCTGGCAACCAATCAGAACCAATCCCAACAGACACGTTGCATACTTTGCATACCGCATGAATCGTTTCTCCTGGAGAACTTTTAATTATGATTTCCGCCAACAATCTGATTCGGATTGTACCCCAGCATGTCCGCCGTGATAGGACGCGCATTCATCTGGCTGCTCGATAGGCTGAGCCGCAGGTCCGGGCTGGTCGAAGCAATGCGGATGGGATGCCAGCCCACGGTGAGCCGCACTGATCCATCCTGCTCCGCATCGGTATCGCGGATGACCAGCCCATCGTGCACCCAGAGATCGATATTGTGATTCGCGGTGAATGTGTATTTGTCCTCCGATGCCACATGGATGAAACCGACGTATTCGGTGCCCGCGGCGGGCGGAGCGGTCAAGCCCTGCACGACGGCGGAGTTTGTCGGCTGCATCACCTGAAAATCCGGAATCCACGGCCAATGACCATCGTAATTGCGATACACAATCGCGCCCGTGCTCTGCGGCGCATCGACGGCTGGCATAGGAACATTGTCATAGGGCCGCGGCGCGTCGGCGACCGGATCGCGGCTGGTTACCAGCAAGGTGCGCATTTGCGCCAACACTGGTGCATATTGCGGATCGCTGGCGAGATTATGATTCTCATGCAAGTCGGTTTTGACGTTGTATAACTCCAGCGGATCATCCGGTGTCTGGATGTCATAGCGCACGCCGACCATATCGCCGACACGCACGGCCTGCATCTGCCCACGCGTGGTGTAATTGTGGCGCGCCAAAATTTCCTTGGTCACCGGACCAACATCGGGGCCCATGTATTCGAAATAGAGATAAGGATGATGCCGCTGCTGCAGCGCCCGTCCCGTGATCGTGGGCAGAATAGAAATCCCATCGCTGAACGCGGGGCTGGGTAAATTCACCAGATCGGCAAATGTCGCCATCCAGTCATACTGCACGGTTGCTTCATCGCTGGTGGAATTCGCTGGCACATGCCCGGGCCAGCGGACGATCGTCGGCTCGCGCATGCCGCCTTCAAACAGATCGCGCTTGATCCCATCGAACGGGCCCCACGATCCGAAAAAGCGCGGATCATTCCCTTCGTTATGCGGCCCATTATCCGAGGTAAATACCACCAAGGTGTTTCCATCAATACGTTCATCTTTGAGCAGTTGCATCAGATCGCCCACATTGTCATCAATGCGATGGATCATCGAGGCAAAGGTCTTTTCATTTTTAGGCCAATCCTGGTCGCGGAAGGCGGGAAATACATAAGAATTTTTCCGCTCGTGCGATTCATCTAAAGGCCATAGCACGCCGCCGTGTAATCCACCGCCTTTGGGATACGGTCCCGGCGGTAGCTGCATCCCGAAATGCGGCAGCGTGAAAGCCAGGTAAAGGAAAAACGGCTTGTCCTGATGCGCGCGATCTTCAACAAATTTTTTGGCCCGAGCGGTATAAAGATCGTTGTCGTAGGCGTTGGTCAGTCCCGAAGTGATCGGGTTATACCCGTCATAAATATGCCCATTGTTGTCGGCATAATGATCATGCGCCCATCCGTGACGAAGCACTCCATAATATTCATTAAACCCGCGCTTCAGCGGATGTGCCGGCCAAGGGGCTTCCTTGCCGCCCACGCCCCACTTGCCGATCGCCGCGGTGTAATATCCCGCGGTCTGCATGATATTTCCAAGCGTCGGCCCCGGCACGAGCGGCTTATCAAATTCATTATCCCGCAAATCACAATGCCCCTGATTGAGTCCTGTCAGCAGCGATGCCCGCGACGGCGCGCACACCGGGCACGAACTGTAATGACTGGTTAGCCGCATCCCCTGGCTGGACATCTCATCCAGATTCGGCGTAAGCAGCCGCGGCTCATCCGCGCCTCGCTGATTCTGCCAATTCGCCCCGAAATCGCCGTACCCCATGTCATCGCAGAGAATAAAAATGACATTAGGACCCCGCGCCGTCGATTTCGCCTGAGCACGAAGTCCGGGAAATGCAGTTAAAGATAACGCCAGCAAAAGAGATTTACGCATAGGTTGGTGCAGAATGTGAAATGAAGGATGCAGAATGGAAGGGGAAAATACAATAGGGACGATGGAGAAACATCGCAGTGGGTGCCTTCTACGATGTAGTTTGAAAATTGGCACTACGTGCAAGAGACGATAAATAGGGCGAATGCTGACCCCGGATTTTCCAGCTTCTCGATTTAAGCGAGCCTGAAGAAGCGAGCCGGATTGCTATCGCGAATTAAGCCGCCTCTAGCGGCATCAAATCTGCTTGTGACAACGCTGGTTGATGGGCGGAACTCAAAACTTGGTTGATGCTTGCCAAATTCACGGAGTCAATATCCGTAATTTCAATCCCGATAGCGCGGCCATCAGCGGCAAAATCCATAATATATGAGCCGTGGCTTTGTGTTCGCGCTGCTTTATCGCCGGGTTGGCGATTCAGGTAGAGATACGCTGCGAAAGGCTTGCCATGACGATAAGTAACTTCCAGGTAAGTTTCGCTCATGACTTAGCTTCCTTTCGGAAAAGCGGTGACAACAACCAGTTTTCGTTGTGCTTCATCAGGTTCGACAATTACCAGCCAATCGACTCGATTGTACGAAGCCTCAATTTACCATCGCCCCGGCGTGTGATCCGGTTGGTAGCTCTTGGCTGACTCGAGCATCTGCCGCAGATCAGTTTCATTAAAAGACCGGTCCATCATTCGTTTGGCCAGATGTGGGTTCGAGCAGTCCAATTCCCAATGCCACCACTCTGGCCAATTCGGTTGATGAGGCATTGTATCATCCTAAAAGCGGCCATGGAAAAATAAAATCCGCTGCGAACTCAAGAGGACGGGGGTGTACTTCAAATTAATTCTGCGTTCATCCCTCCGCATTGCTCATCAATCCCAATACCTCGCCTGTGCCTGTTTGCTACTATCCACCGCTTCGTGCCGTGGCGTGGGATGATCGGTTACGCCGACGGGCCTTACATTTTTAGGTGGGACATTTTGGCGTGCATCGCCCAGATCCTGGCGTTCTGCATCCGCCAACGCGCGCAGCCGGGCGACGATATCCGGATGATCTTTCAACACCGATTTCTGCTCGCCGGGGTCCTGGAAAAGGTTGTATAGCGCTTCGGGAAATGGAGTCTGCGGGTTCTGCCAGCGCGAGAAAGTATTTTCGTCGGCCAGGGTCGTGCGGAATTTAAGTTTCCAGATGCCGGAGCGCACGGCGTTGAGCTTGAGCTGTTGGTAGAAGAAGAATGCTTCGTAAGGACTCTTCGCGCCCGGCTGACCAAATAAAAGCGGGCGGATGTCGTGGCCGTCAATGACGCGGTCGTGCGGCTGGTCGGTCCCGGCGATCTTGGCAATCGTGGGCAGGAAATCCATTTCGCTGACTACTTCATCGGATACCTGATGCGGCGGGATGTGCCCGGGCCAGCGAGCGATGCAGGGGACGCGCATCGCCCCGTCGTAAGTCGTGCCTTTGCCGGCGCGCAGCGGCGTGGCCGATCCGCCGGCTTCACCTTCGTTGAGCCATGGGCCATTGTCGGAACAGAAAATGACCAATGTATTCTGATCGAGATTTTCGCGTTTCAATTCATCCAGAATTTGCCCCGCACTATCGTCGATGGCTTCGATAGCATCGCCATACATGCCCCGCTCGGGATTGTGGCCCTTGAACCGCTCCGGCACATGCACCGGCACGTGCGGCGAGTTATAGGCTAGATACAAAAAGAATGGATGATCATGCGATTGCTTGATAAAAGAGATCGCATCCGCGGTGTAGCGATCGAGCAACGTGTCCTGATTCACGGGTTGCTCAATGATTTTTGTGTCGCGCAGCAAGACGCTCGGCTTCATGTCATTGCTGTAAGGAATCCCAAAATAATGATCGAATCCAAAATGCAGCGGCGAAAAATCCGCTGCATCACCGAGATGCCATTTGCCGACGATGTGTGTGGCATAACCGCGATCCTTGAGGATTTTGGCGATGGTGATCTCGTGCGGATTCAATCCATATTTTGAATGCGGGAAGAACAGTGGCTGCGGCCCGGGATGCCCATTTTCCGGCTCGGGCGGAAGCTGGCCCATCCCATTGCGCTGCGGATAACAGCCGGTGAGCAATGCCGCGCGCGACGGTGAGCAAAGCGGAGCCGCATCATAAAAAGAAGTGAAGCGAATCCCCTCTTTGGCCATTTCATCAATGCGCGGCGTCTTGATCAGCGGCGAGCCATAACAGCTCAAATCGTTATACCCCTGATCATCCGTGAGCAGAATAATCACATTCGGCCGAGCATCCGCAGCGCGGGCGAATGCAGAAGCAGCAGCTAAAACACAAGTAGCTAATGCAGCAAGTTTTTTCATTGGTTGGGTACTCCGAAAAGAAAATTTAACCGCAAAGGCACGAAGGGCGCAAAGAAATTGAAAGAGAAATCTTATTTATTTTTTCGTCTTTGCGGTTCATATTTTTAAATTAGTTTCTTCGTCATCATGTGCTGTTAATCAAGAGCGCTTCTGTGTTCGCACCTTTTTTAAACGCCAATCGCATGATCCGTTGAAACCGATTGCCCCGACCAGTACCGCCGGGAAGTCCAATCGCTCGGATCGCAGGTCCAGAATTCATCGTCAGCCGGCAGCCCCAGCGGAAGAAGGCCAGCCGTGCACATGTATAAACTCCCCGTGGAAATATATCCTTCGCCAACGTTGGGCTGATGTCCGCAGAAACCAATTTGCAAAAATCCATTCGGGTCAAACGTTCCGGGAGCTTCGATCATTCTGCGAATGACGGCGGTCAAAGCGCACCTGACCTGTCCTGGCGAAATCTCATTGGGCAGTTGCCGGCGCAGCGCCATCTGGCCGAGCAATTGAAACGCGCCAAAGCGATACGCCAGCGACCGGCCAATCGCCGGGTACGTGCCTTCGGGCGAGATCAGTCGTTCCTGAATCGCTGCGTAGCGCTTGGAGCGGGCGAGGATCGTGGGTTTCATCGCCGCCCACTTGGGGTTTTCTTTGCCAAGAGTTTCAACCACATCGAGCAGCATGGGCTGGATGACGAAGCTATTGTAGTAATCCCAATGGAAGGGCGGTCCGTCCCCGTAGATGCCGTCACCTTTGTACCAGTCCATGATATGAGTGATGGCGAAGTCGACCGGCTCAGATTTCCAGCCAGCACCGACCTTGTAAAGAATAGTCTCGACCATGGCGCTGAACAGGAGCCAATTGTTCATGCCCGGCTTGATTACCCGGCTCGATTGCAATGCCGCAATCATATTTTGCTGAACTTTCTTGGGAAGTTTGTCCCATAGTTCGTTGGGGGCGCGCAGGATGGCGTGGGAGAGAAAAGCAGCATCGACAAGAGGCTGCACGTGTTTGTTGAAATTTAAGAAGTCGGGGGATTTCGGGTCGGTGCCGGCGTCGATGGATTGGCGGGCGAGGTCGGCCAGCTCGCCGCGGAGCTTGCCCTCCTCGGTATCGGCGGGGCCTAGCTCGATCCAGGCGGACAGGCCGGTAAGTGAGCGGCCGAGTGCCTCGAGGTAAGTCACCGTACGGCGATTCGTGCGCACGCCGGGATTTTCCTCGACGGGCATGGTCGCTTTGAGCTTTCGCTGCGAAAGGGCGGTGAGGACTGGCCGAACGATTTTGTCCATCGTCGCGACCCAGAAAGCACGATCTTGTTGAGCGGTTGGTTGAGACATAGTTTTCTAAAAAAGAATTTAACCACAGAGGCACAGAGAGCACAGAGGCGGGCCTGGTACGCCCAAGCTAAATGACATAACGGTCTTTTTTAGAAAATATTTTTTAGAGCTTCTCAGAATAGAGGGGATCATTTTGGGGGCTGTAGCATGGGCGTCTCGCCCATGTCGAACTAGGTTAGTCATGAGCGAAACGCCCAGGCCACTGTTTTTAGAAGCTCTTAGAAAAATTTTTTGTGTCGAATGGATTGGAGTAACAAGTTGGCCTCTGTGTCTCTGCGCCTCTGTGGTTGCATCTTTTATTTGTCCACTTTGGTCAGGCGAATAATGCGGCTGTTGTAATCGCCGAAGATCGGCCAGGGAATGCCGACGTTCATCAATGATTGGCCGGTGAGGGTTTGATGGGGTTGGCCGGACAGAGTGTATTGGGCATTAGGATCGAGGCCACGTAAATAGACAGTGCGGTGAACGCGTTCGCTCTGTCGGCTGCCGGCCATGTCATCTTCTAAGGTGTAGCAAAACAGCACGGCCTGGCTGCCATCCTGCGCGACGTATTCGAGAGCAACCCGATTGGAATCGAACGGCGAGATCAGGCGATAGACCGAACCATGTTGGATAATCGGGCGAATTTCTTTGTAGAGCGAGATCATGCGCGCAGCGGTTTTGAGATCTTCGGCAGGCCACTTGGTGATATTTCCCCCCACGCCGAGCACGCCTTGCATGGAGACCGCAAAGCGATAGTTCATCGATAGCGGGCCGCGATGCCAATCTTCGTCGGTTACCCAGGAAACCATCGTGTTTGCAGGGAGCATGCTGAGATAACCCCATTGAATGAACAGGCGGTCGTCAGGGTTCGTGTTATCGCTGGCCCAGACCTGATCGGTGCGCTCGAGCATGCCAAGATCAGCACGAGCGCCGCCACTGGCGCAGTCTTCGAAGAGAACATCAGGGAATTTGGCTCGCAAAGTATCTATCAGGCGATACAGATTCTGCATGTAGAGAATGCGCACGGCCCGCTGCTGATCGGGAGGAGCATCGGGCCAGCCCGGCTCGCTCAAAGCGCGGTTGTGATCCCACTTAATAAATCTGATGTTGTTTTCCGAGAGCAATTTGCTCATCCAGCCTAGTGTGTATTGATACACATCTTCACGGGCCATATTGAGCATGAGCTGATTGCGCTGCTCATGTCGCTCGCGCTTAGGGTAATAGAAAACCCAGTCGGGATGAGCGCGATAGAGATCGGAGTCGGGGTTGACCATTTCGGGTTCGACCCACAGGCCGTAGTCCATACCGAGGTCGTTAATTTGTTTGATGAGAGGCTGCAAGCCATGAGGGAATTTTTGCGGATCAGGCGTCCAGTCGCCGAGGCCGGCGTGGTCGGTAGTTCGGCCTTTGAACCACCCGTCATCCATCACGAATAGCTCGACGCCAATTTGCTTGGCGACTTTAGCCAAGGCGAGTTGCTGGGCTTCATTCACGTTGAAAACCGTGGCGTACCAACTGTTATAAATGACCGGCCGAAGCGCATCGCGAAAATGGGCTGGCAGCACATATTTGCGAGTGTATTGCTGCAAGCGATTCGCAGCGCCGTCCATGCTGTCGGTAGCAAATCCCACCGTCATCTTTGGCGTCGTAAAAGTTTCGCCCGGCTTCAGCGCCAGAGCAGTGTCCCAGAAATTGATGCCGCCAACGATCTGCACATCACCTGCGCCAGCGAATCGGTTGCGGTCCCCCGGGAAAGTTTTAGCCACGTCCAGCCGCCAGTTGCCGCTGTAGTGCAGCGCCGCAAAATAGACGTTCCCACTGTTTTGATTTCGCTCGCCGGCGGGACGAATGGCAACCCAGGGCGGATTATTTAATCCTTGGAAATCGCGCACTTGGATAGTTTTTACACCCGGAGTAATCCGGCTAGTGAATGGCGTGAATTCGTGCGCCCATTCGCCAGCGAGTTGCGTAAGGTCGTATTCCCCAGAAGGCAGTTCGACAGAAGCGGATTGCGCGTTTTCGAGCGTGATGGCGGCGTTGCCATGATTAGTGATCGTCAACCAGCGCTCGGTGATATCCTGATCCGGAAACACGCGATAGTTGGCGGTGACCTCCAAGCCATATTCGGAATCTTTCAGATGGATTTGCAAACCGGGTTGGCCGTCGATGTCGGCGATTTGCGCAGAATCGTAAATCAGATTGCAGTCGCGCGTGCCGTCGGCGTACACAACTTCAATGGCAGGCACCTGATGATCAAATCCGCCGCGAAAAGGAACTTCGCGCACTTCGGAGCCAACCTTGGGATTCACCTTTAATTCGCTGGCATACGGGGGCGGTTCGCCAATGGGGCCGTAATAAATCGGAACCGGAATGCCGTCGCTCGCGACGGCGATGATCTGCTGGGAATGGGACGTGGTAATCGTCCACCGCTTTGGATTGTTTTGTTCTTGGATCACTTGTGAATGTGCCGCTGAGACAAAAAGAAAAAGCGCCGCCAGGATTGTCCACCGCATGGGAAATAATGTATCGGATGAAATCTCTGGTGTATATTCATGATGTATGGCGAGCGAGAAAAAAGTGCGCGTTTGGAAAGAAGCGGTGGTGATTCAGACCTACGAGCCTGCCGAGGCGGATCGCAATCCGATGTTTCTGCACAAGCGCGTGTATCAGGGGAGCACCGGCAAAGTTTATCCACTTCCGTTTGTGGATCGCATCGCAACGGAGAAAACTCCACACACCTGGCAAGCCGTCTATCTCGAAAACGAATACTTGAAAGTAATGATTCTCCCCGAGATTGGCGGACGCATTCATGCGATTCTGGATAAGACAAATAATTACGATGCGATCTATCGGCAGGAAGTGATCAAGCCCGCACTGGTGGGACTCGCCGGACCATGGATCAGCGGCGGCATCGAGTTCAATTGGCCGCAGCATCATCGGCCCAGCACCTACATGCCTGCCGACGTCGCCATTGAAGAACACGAAGACGGCAGCGCGACGGTCTGGCTCAGCGAGCATGAGCCGATGAACCGGATGAAAGGCATGCACGGCGTCTGCCTGCACCCGGGGAAATCCTACGTCGAGGTCAAAGCGCGGCTCTATAACCGCACGCCCTTGGTGCAAACATTTCTCTGGTGGGCGAATGTCGCGACCAAGGTGCATGAGCACTATCAGTCGTTTTTTCCTTCAGATGTGTATTGCATTGCCGACCATGCCAAGCGCGCCATCAGCACCTATCCGCTGTGCGGCGGACATTACTACGGCGTGGATTATGCGACGCGCGGTAAAGCTGGCGTTCCCAGTGAAGAGACGCCGGGTAAATTTCAACCTCCCGGAAATTACAATCCCGCCGATCTTTCCTGGTACGCCAACATTCCCGTGCCGACTAGCTACATGTGCCTGGGGTCCCGCCAGGATTTCTTTGGCGGATACGATCACGCTGCCCAGGCCGGCATCATCCATATCGCCAATCACCATATCTCGCCCGGCAAGAAACAATGGACCTGGGGCAACCATGAATTTGGCTACGCCTGGGACCGCAACCTCTCCGACGACGAAGCCCCCTACATCGAAATCATGGCCGGCGTCTATACCGACAACCAGCCCGACTTCTCTTTTCTCGCGCCCGGTGAAACCAAAACCTTCAGCCAATATTGGTACCCATTCCAGCAGATCGGCCCCGCCACCGCCGCCAATCTAGATGCGACCATGAGTCTGAAAATCGTTGACGCCCAAGCTCGCATTGGAATCGCCGCCACGTCAGTTTTGGAAAACGCAACCGCTCGCATTCAATTCGGTGACAAAGAAATCTGGCACCGCACGCTCAATCTTCGCCCCGATCATCCGACGATGGAAACATTCGATCTAGCAGCTGGAATCAAGCCCTCCGATTTGCGATTCACCTTAACAGCTGTGGATGGCCGCGTTGTTCTCGCCTACGAAATGTCGGAAAACAAACCCGGCGAATTGCCCGAACCCGCCACGGAGCCGCCCCCTCCCGCCGAAATCAAAAGCGCTGATGAGCTTTACACCACTGGCCTGCATCTTTGGCAATACCGCCATGCCACCCGCTCGCCGGAGCCATATTGGCTAGAAGCACTGAAGCGCGATCCACTGGATAGCCGTTGCAATACGGCTCTGGGCAAACTCTGTTTATATCGCGGCCAATTCGCCGAAGCCGAGCAATATTTCCGCAGCGCCATCAAGCGACTGATCAGCCGCAATCCGAATCCGTACGATGGCGAAGCACACTATCATCTTGGCATCGCCCTGCGCTATCTGGGCCGTGAAGATGAAGCCTACGAATCGCTCTATAAATCGACCTGGAATTACGCCTGGCAGTCCGCCGGATATTTCGCGATCGCGCAGCTCGATTGCCAAAAGAAAGATTGGAACAAAGCACTGGAGCATCTGGATAAGGCGCTGAAGGTCAATACCGATCATTTGCAGGCCCGTGATCTCAAAGCCATGGTTTTGCGCCAGCTCGGGCAAAAAGCCGAAGCGACGGCGCTGCTAAAACAAACGCTCAAACTCGATCCGCTCGATTTCTTCGCCAAATATTTGAGTGGCGAACCCCTTGAATGTGATACGCAGATTCTTCTCGATCTCTCTCTGGATCTGTATCACGCAGGTTTCAATTCAGAAGCAATCCAATTACTTGCCTCTACCCGCCTGCAGAGCCGGGCCGTCCCCGGCCCGACCCGAGGCGAAGATAGCGCACTACCTCTTCTCCATTACTATGCCGCATATTTCGCTGACCATTTAGGCGATCAAGAGCAGGTACAACGTCATCTTTCCGCCGCTGCTGACGCTAATTCGAATTACTGCTTCCCCGCCCGTCTCGATGAAATCCCCATCCTCGAATTCGCCATCCTCTCCAATGCCTCCGATGCCCATGCCCCCTATTATCTCGGCAATCTTTTTTACGACCGCAAGCGCTTCGCCAACGCGATTCCAATGTGGGAAAGCTCCGTTGGCATATCTCCCTCCACTTGTACCCAGGGGGAGGGTAGGGGTGGGGGTTCTTCCCTTGCCGCTTTGCCGCCTTGTCCCTTGTCCCTTTCTTCCTCATCGTTCATCGTTCATCGTTCATCGTTTGACCAGAATTCAATCGCCTGGCGAAATCTCGCCATCGCTTATTTCAATATTGCCAATGATTCGCGCAAGGCAATGGCGGCTTACGACGCTGCCCGTAAAGCCGCCCCGAGCGATGCTCGCATTTTCTATGAACGCGATCAATTGCGCAAGCGCTTAGGCGTTCCAGTTCAAGATCGCCTGGCCGAATTCGAACAACATCTCGATCTGATCAAACGCCGCGATGATTTGGCCGTCGAGCTCTGCGCCCTTTATAATCTGAGCGATCGCCCCGCCGACGCACTAGAAATCCTTACCGCCCGTCACTTCCAACCCTGGGAAGGCGGCGAGGGAGAAGCGATTGGCCAATACGTGCTTGCTCACCTGATGCTAGGCCGTGAAGCTTTGGACCGCGATGATCGCACCGTCGCTGCATCGCATTTCCAACAAGCACTCAATCCCCCCGCCAATCTCGGCGAAGCCAAGCATCTCCTGGCCAACCAGAGCGACGTGCACTATTGGCTCGGCCTCGCCGCCGAGGACGAAAAAACCGCCCGCCGCCATCTCGCTCTCGCCGCCGATTTCAAAGGCGATTTCCAGAACATGTCTGTGCGCGCTTTTTCGGAAATGACTTACTTCTCCGCCATGGCCATGAAAAAACTTGGCCGCGACGCCGAGGCCAAATCGCTTTTGCAAAATCTCCTGCAATATGCTGACGACATGATGAAAAGACCAGCGAAGATCGACTACTTCGCCACGTCACTGCCCACGTTGCTCCTCTTCGACGACGACATCCAATTTCGCCGCCAGACCACAGCGATGTTCCTGATGGCTCAAGCCAAATTAGGCCTCGGCCAAGCCGCCGAAGCGCACCAGATTTTTACCGAAGTGCAGAAGCGCGATCCGAGCAGCATCCTCGCCGCCGAATTTCTAGAAATGAGTTCAGCTCCGCCGCTTGCGACAAATACCCTCAACCGACGCTGATCCGAAACATCCATTCCACACGTTCGCGCGGCGCAATCGGCTTGCAACGATTCTCCGTAATCGCATCCGCCAGCGAATCCGACGCTGCGCTGGCTGGCTCGATAGCGACATGGTGATACCCATTCCATCCCCCGCGCGTGAGCCAAATCCCAATCGCCGAAATGTGCGGCGAATCGAACTCAAATGTGATCCGCTCGCCGCGAAGCGAATTCACAATCGCCGCTTTGCCGCGCCCACCAGTCTCGACAAACACTTTCGCATAAGCTGGTTCGCTCCCCAATTGCATATTCGCCAGATCAATTCCCGCCCTCGGCAAAGGCCATGCCCACGTATCCGCGCGCTTATCTTCCTTCCAACTCGTCGTCTCCACGCGCACGGTGCTGGCATCCAACTCAATGCGATCCCCCTGCTCGATTCGCATCAACGGATGAAACGCCCACAAATAATCCTGCGCCGAATCCGCGCGATTCAATAGTTCATAACGCATCTCCACCACATTCCCCCGCAATCGAATCGTGCGCGAAAAATCCAACGGCAAACTCTTCAACGAACGTCGTAGCGCAATTTCATTTTTATCTCCTTCAAACCCTTCCCGTCCTTCCCGCTCTTCGCACCCACTCCTCCAAACCTCCCCATGATCCGAAATTGTGTGCCCGTTTACCCGGCACCCCGCGACGCTCGGCAAACACTCATCCGCCCCCACCATCGCGCTTTTCTCAAACGCATCCCCAGCCGAATTGCGGAATAATTTTAAACAATCCCCCGGATGCCACATCCATTCGCGCCTACTCCGGCAATCTTTCAAACTGATAATTTTCCCCCCCAACGCCGGCGCGACCGCGATTTCCACAAACTCATTTCGCAACCCAACTATTTCAAACCCATCCTGCGAAGCGCGGAAACCCTCGGTCATTTCTGTTTCCCTCTCCACTTTCGCCCCAATGCGGGAATGATCGCTCCGCCGATGTTAGCTAATTTAAAATCAGGTCGCTGCATCGCCAGCGGATGCGAAACCGCCGAGCGAAAAAATCTCCCCGCCGCGGTTAATTTCTGTTTCCACGTGGGCGAGCGCTCTTCGCCCAAGGCTTCAAATACCAGCGCGGTCACATCATCATCGCGCAGATTCTTAGGATGCATGGCCGACAGCTTGTCGAGCATGTGCCGAATGATCTCGCTCGCTTGCGGATCGGAAAATCCGTGCGCGATTTCCAGCAACCCATCCATTCCCACAAAATCCTCAGCGTTTTTATACGCTTCCATCAGCGAATCGGTATAACTCATCACCAGATCGCCCGGCTGCAATTGCACACTGAATTGCTCGTAATCCGTCACCTTCTCGATCCCCAGCGGCAAGCTTGGCTCTTCTCCTTTCAACAGGGACCAGCGCTTCTCTGCGCGACGATACAAGAGCGGCGAAGGATGCCCGGCATTGCATAGCGTCAGGTGGCGGGTCGGTGCAAAATAGGTCGCGATGATAGCCGTTGCAAAAGTGCCCAGCGAAGCCATATCTGCGAACTGCTCATTGAGCGCTGCGACGAATTTGCTTTGGTCCAGATAGTTCACGTATTGCCGCATGAGATCGCGCAGCATAATCGCCGTCTGCGCCACCTTGGCTCCATGCCCGGAAACATCCGCCAGCAAAACGCGAATGATTCGCCCCGTCGCACAGCTGGAAAGATAATGCACATCGCCGCCCGCCTGCGAGCCGGCATAGGGCTTGGCATACACCCAGCAATCCAGCCCGGGCAGGCGCACCGTGGTATCGACCGGCTCAATCCCGCCCCAGACTTCCATGCACAACATGCTTGTGGGGGCAGCGGCCATCGCATTATCCTATAAACGATAAGTGTTATTTGATAGTGGTTAGCTGTTGAAAACCAAATACAACTACCAACTAACCATTAACAACTAGAACCTGTTTCAAAACTGCCTCAAGGTAATCATTAAGCAAGCCACATGAAAGAAAGCTTGGTACATCCTGAGGTTACGTTCATAGCGGACAACCAGCCGTCGGAAGTTTCCGATCCAGGCAATGCTCCGTTCCATC
>DASXDR010000091.1:0-7905 GCA_036490535.1 Tepidisphaeraceae bacterium
ACGGCAATTCCAAGCCAAAACAAAGGACATGAAGATTCCCACCGTGCAGCATAGCCAGGATATCGACAACTCAAAGGTGACGGATCGTGCAGTTGGTCGCTTCAGCAATGGTCTCCATACATTTTATTTTGTATATGGCAAAAAGGAGGGGACTACAGTGGAGACTGCGGTAGAAGGAGCTGTAGCGAACGCGTTGCGGAACAAGGGATACATGGTTGTTCCAAATGATTCGGCCGATGCGGCTCGCGCAGTTCCAGTCGAAGTCGTCATTCAGACATTCTGGATTTCGAGTGAAATAGGAGTTTGGAGTGGAAGCCTTAAAGCGGAAATACAAGTGTCAGTGACCAGCCCTGCGTTACGAGAGGGCAAGGCAGCGACGGCGTCGGGAAGCCATACTATTCACACGGGTTATCTGGTGTCAGCGATTCCACGAAATTGCATTCGAGATTCGCTAAATGATCTGACCTTTGACCTTGAGAATAAATTTAAGCGACCATAAAAAAAGAGCGTCGGCGGCTGGAAGTGGTGTCTTTGATTCGGGATAAAAAGATTTCTTTAAGCAAAGGAGCAGCATTGTTGCACCTGAGCGTTCGGCAAATGCGGCGGGTCTGGAAGCGCTATCAGGTTCATGGCGATGCGGGATTGATTCACAAACTGCGTGGCCGGCGGGGGAATCGAGCGATCAAGGCATCACTGAAGCGTGCGGTGCTGCAGCGATATGCACAGCGTTATGCCGGTTTTGGTGCGACGCTGGCTGCGGAGAAGCTGCAGGAGGAGGATCTGTCAGTGCGGCGGGAGACTTTGTGGCGTTGGCTTTTGCAGGAAGGTCTTTGGACTCGGCGTCATCGGCGTAAACTGCACCGCAGCCGCCGCGAGCGGCGCAGTTGTCTGGGCGAGATGGTGCAGATGGATGGCAGCCATCACGATTGGTTCGAGGGCCGGGGCGAGCGTTGTGTGCTCATGGTGATGATTGACGATGCCACCAGCCGCACGTTTGCCAGGTTCTCTGCCGGGGAAACCACGGCGGCGGTGATGGAGCTCTTCGGCAGTTATGTCCGTCAATATGGTCTGCCTCAGAGTCTGTACGTGGATCGGGACAGCATCTACCGCAGCGATCGACAAGCCACGGTGGAGGAGGAGTTGCGGGGACAGAATGGACCAGCCACGCAGTTTGCCCGGGCGATGGCTCAACTGGATGTGGAATTGATCCTGGCCAACAGTCCCCAAGCCAAGGGAAGGGTAGAACGAATGAACGGCACCCTGCAAGATCGATTGGTTAAGGAGCTGCGACTGGAACAGATCAGCGACATCGCCTCGGCCAACCGTTTTCTGGCCAGGCGTTTTCTGCCGGCGTTGAATGAGAAGTTCGGCGTGCAGGCCAAAGAGGGCGTCGATGTGCATCGGAAACTTCCGACAGGAATCCGATTGGATGAGGTGCTGAGCTTTGAGCAGAAACGTCGGGTGAGCAACGACTGGTGCGTGATGTGGAGGAATCGCATCTTCCAATTAAACAAACGTCATGAAGCCCTGGCCCTGGCGGGCCGGGAGGTGACGGTGCGGGAGAAGCTCGATGGCACGATTCAGCTGCTGAGCCAGGGACACAAGCTCCACTGGGAAGAACTCGGGCAGCGACCGGTGCGGGTCAAGGCCAAGCCAGCGATCCAGAACAACCGCGTATGCAAGTCCTCAGCCTCTCATCCCTGGCGAGCAGCCTCGAGGCCGCGTGTCTTTCCGCCGCTAAGTCTCGCTTCGGCTCCGCCTACGCAAGACTTACCGGCGGAAAGACCAGGAAAGAGGAAAGTTCTATTGCAACAGAAATAGTGACATTTCTATTGCAACGGGACATTATCGGCCCGGGCCTCTTGCCTTGCGAAGCAATTATTCCGAGAATCTTCAGCTCGGTCGCGCCTACAATAGCTTGAAATGTTTTCGGAAGGAAACCCATAATTATGCCAGTAAAAGTCAGAATTCCCTCACCGCTCCGCTCTTATACCAATGGCGCCGACATCGTCGAAGCCGGGGGAGCGAGCGTAGGCGAAGTGCTCAATAACCTTAAAACCAAAGCCAGTGGCATCGAAACCCGATTATTCAAAGGGCCGAACCAGCTCAATAGGTTTGTGAATGTTTATGTGAATGATGAGGACATCCGCTTTTTGAGCAATCTGGAGACGCCGGTGAAAGAGGGGGACGAGATTTCCATTGTTCCGGCGATCGCGGGGGGATGAGGGTTAAACGCTGAATTCTGAACGATGAACGCTGAACATGCGCAGTTCTAATAGCAATGATTTTTCTTATCGATTATGACTGCAAAGTTGGAAAATTGGTGACGATGAAGACCTTCGATGATGCTTCGCTTAAGCAAGCATATGACGAGCGGCTTAATCTGGAACTTGAACAGCGTCATCAGGGGATTATGCGGGAAGTTGTGTTGCTAGACGCAGCAAACGAAGAAGCAATACGTCGGACTCATGGAAGATACTTCAAATCCGCACAGGAATTGGTTGACGAGTTTTTTGATAGCATTAGGTGATTCGCATGTCCCAATACTCCAAACGCTGCTGGCTAACCTTTCCCACTCGGACGCAGGTAGAGCAGCCAATTATTTGGCAGATGAGCCGGAAATATCCCGAAGTCATGTTTGACATTCGCCAGGCCAGCGTGCAGCATGAGATTGGGATTATGGCGGTTTTGTTTGAAGGCGATGAAGAAGAAGTGAAGGGGGCGATTGAGTTTTTGAGGGGTTCGGGGGTTACCGTAGAGCCGATTGAGAAGAGTGTTGTTGAGGGGTAAGAAATAGGGACAAGGGACAAGACGGCAACGGACAAGGGAATGAATCTCGTCGCTCGTGCGACGAGGCTATAGGTTTTTGGGGAGCATTTCATGGTTAGTTTTAGTTATTATTACAGGAAGTTATGTCTGAAGATTTGCAAAGTAAGATTGTTGAGTATTTGAACAGTGGCCAATATCGGCCGACGCGGGCCAGGGGGCTGGCGGGGGAATTAAATTTAAAAGGTGAAGAGGCGTATCCTGCTTTTCGGCAGGCGCTCAAGGAATTGATGAAACAAGGTAAAATTGTAATGGGAGCAAAAGGCACGATCGTGTTACCGGCTCCGAAACAGGGGAAACGTGGCGATATCATTGGGGTTTATTCGCAGAAGAAGGGGGGATTCGGGTTTGTGGTCCCGCGCGAACCAGCGGGGCATGAGGATTTGTATATCCCCAAAGGCGAGCAGGGCGGAGCGATCACCGGCGACGTGGTGAGAGCGAAAATTACCTCCCGCGATCAGCGCGATGGCAAATCGCTGTTCGAAGGCAGGGTGCTGGAAGTTATCGAGCGGAAGCAGAAGAATTTTGTCGGGACGCTGCAAAAAGTTTCCGGCGAGTGGCTGGTTTATCCTGATGGCAACGCGTTGACCAACGCCATTGCTACGCCGGATGCGGCTTCGAAACATATCAAGGTGGGCACCAAAGTTGTCGTGGAACTCACGACTTATCCGGAGGATGGCGAAGGGGCGGCGGGTGTCATTGTTGAAGTGCTCGGCAAGCAGGGCGAGAAAGACGTCGATCTTCGCTCGGTGATTGTGCAGTTTAATTTGCCGGGAGATTTTCCCGAGGCGGTGAAAGATGAAGCGCGGGCGGCTTTGGAAAAATTCCGCAATATCGAAGGCGGCGTCCCGGGCGGCGACCGCTACGATCTTTCCAATGAAGTGATCTGCACGATCGACCCTGTCGATGCCAAGGACTATGACGATGCGATTTCGCTTCGGCGAAATGACGAAGGCTTGTGGGAACTCGGCGTGCATATCGCCGATGTTTCGTTTTTCGTCCCCGAAGGCAGCGAGCTGGATAAGGAAGCCAAGAGCCGAGGGAATAGCACGTATTTTCCCGGTTATGTGATTCCGATGTTGCCGGAGGTTTTGAGCAACGGGGTCTGCTCGCTGCAGGAAGGCGTACCCCGCTTGTGCAAAAGCGCGTTTATCACTTACGACGAAAACGCCAAGCCGATTCGCAGTAAGTTCGCCAATACAATTATTAAGAGCAGGAACCGGCTGCGCTACGAAGAAGCGCAGGCGATTATCGATGGAGCGGCGACGGTGCCCCATCCGAATGGGAATAAGACCATCGCAGATTATCCGGATGAAGTCGTGAAGTTGTTGCAGGACATGAATCAATTGGCCCGCCGGATTCAGAAACGGCGGCATGGACAGGGGCAGATCGTGCTCGATTTGCCGGAAGTCCAATTGGTGCTGGATGAATCGGGCAAGGTGATTGACGCGGTGGCGGAGGATACCAGTTTCACGCACACGCTAATTGAAATGTTCATGGTCGAAGCGAACGAAGCGGTTGCTCGTTTGCTGGATTCGCAGAATCTGCCATTCCTGCGGCGCACGCACCCCGGGCCGGACGCAACGGATCACGATCGCCTACGGCAATTCGTCAACGTCGCCGGATACAAATTGCCCAAGGTGCTCGATCACAAAGCGATCCAGGCATTGCTCTCAACCGTGAAAGGCAAGCCTGGCGCATTTGCGATCAACATGATGGTTCTGCGCAGCTTATCGCGCGCGGAATATTCGCCGGAAGCGGTCGGACATTTTGCATTGGCGAGCGAGCACTATTGCCATTTCACTTCGCCAATTCGGCGTTATGCCGATTTGACGATTCACCGTTTGCTCGATGCGTATTTTCACGCGCGGGAAGCGGGGAAGAAAAAAGTCGATCCCGATGATGTGCCCAGCTATGAACAACTGGTCGATCTGGGAAAACAGATCAGTTATACGGAACGCCGCAGCGAAGAAGCCGAGCGCGAGCTGCGGCAAGTCAAAGTTCTCGAACTGCTCCAGCAACACATCGGCGAGGATTTCGCTGGCGTCGTTACCGGCATCACCAATTTTGGCATCTTTGTCCAAATCCAGAAATATTTAATCGATGGCCTGATCCGCTACGAGGAATTGATGGACGACTGGTGGGATGTGGACGACAAGGCAGGCGTGGTGCGCGGGCAGCGCACCGGCGTACGCATCGGCATCGGCGCAGTCGCCAAAGTTCGTGTTGCAGCGGTCGATTTGCCACGGCGTGAACTCAAGCTGGGGATTATTGAAATTGCTGGTAAGAAACCCGGCGAGCAAAAACTCAGCGGTGGGCGTCGTGGAGGCGGTCGCTCCAGCCAACGTTCTCATAAATCAGGACCCAAGCGGGGCGGCGGACGCCGGCGCGGTCGATAGCAGTCTTTCATTGCTTTGCGAAGCTGCACAATCGTCCTGCCATATTTAATGGCCTGACGAAGCATTGCACGTGTTCTTCCAAAAATTGCA
Source organism: Tepidisphaeraceae bacterium (assembly GCA_036490535.1). Taxonomy (GTDB): domain Bacteria; phylum Planctomycetota; class Phycisphaerae; order Tepidisphaerales; family Tepidisphaeraceae; genus DASXDR01. The sequence continues at coordinate 5,316 of DASXDR010000091.1, forward strand.
TCATTTCAATCTGCAATTTGTTACAATCCTTCGCGATTCAACTCGCGATAATTGATGACATTTCCATATTACTTCCATATCGGCCACGCCCGTTTGCATCCTCATGAGGTGATGGAATTAATTGCCTACACCGCAGCGGCGCAGTTTTACTGGTGGCTGCGGCGAAGGCATCCCGAAGCGCAGGTGCCGATGGAAGAAAATTTGTGGGTGATCGTCGGGGCGGCGGTGGGCGCTTTGCTGGGAGCGAAAATCCTGGCATGGATTGAATCCGCTCCCGATTACTGGGCGGCTGGTTGGATCTCGCTGATAGGGGGGAAAACCATTGTCGGTGCATTGCTGGGCGGATGGGCCGGAGTGGAAATTGCCAAGAAGATGATCGGGTGGAAGGAGCGCACCGGAGATTTATTCGTGCTGCCTCTGGCGCTGGGGATGGCCATCGGGCGAATCGGATGTTTCCTGACCGGCTTATCGGATCACACTTATGGAATCGCGACCTCGCTGCCCTGGGGTGTCGATTTTGGCGATGGTGTACACCGGCATCCCACACAGATTTATGAGATGATTTTTCTGCTGATCTGGGGCGGCCTTTTGTGGATCTGGTGGAACCGCTCTTCGTTTAGCCGCCCCGCTTGCGGGGCGCTTGCTGACAATCAGACTCGCCCCGCAAGCGGGGCGGCTAAACGAGGGATGCGGCGCGGTGATTTGTTCCGCATTTTCATGATTGGCTATCTGGCCATGCGATTGGCGATTGAGTTTATCAAGCCGACGTGGAAGCCCTATCTGGGATTGAGCGCGATTCAGTGTGCGTGCATTGGCGGAATTATTGTGGCGGTTTGGCAATTGAGAGATAAGCGCACCGCCATCACTCATAGTGTCGACCGGATGGTGGTGGAGGCGAAGCATGCGTGAGATTCCGTGCACATGCGGAGCAACATTCGCGGTGGAAGATCATGCTGTTGAGGTGCGATGTCCACAGTGTGAGCGAAGAGAGCTTGATGTGCCGGCCAATGCTGCAAGCGTGACAGAAGAGGGGAATGTTTTGTCGTACGGGCGAGCAGCTGAATCACAGGTGCGCGCTGGTCCATTCATGCTGGGATTTTTCGGGACTCTTGGATATACAGTCGTGGCATTTGTGGGATTGTTTCTTTTAGGGGTAGCTTCCCCAGGCTCCGATTCGGGTAGTGTCGCTTTGCGGATAGTTGGTTTACTGTTTGTTATTGCAATCTATACCGTCATTGGGTGGAAAGCACGGCAGTTAAGCAAACTTCCGGCATGGTCTGGTATAGGGCGCGGCGTAATTGTTGGAATGTGTTTGAGTATGATTGCGATGATTCCGTGCGCGGGTGTGATCATCGGTGGTATCAATATTTGAGTCGCCGGAGGCAGACTATGGCAGATCGCGATTATCTCTTTTATGAATTAACCAACAGCATCTGCACCAAATGTCTTCGCAAAGTCGAAGCGAAGATTCTCATTCAGGGCCAGAATGTTTATCTGCAAAAATACTGCCCCGAGCACAAATTGCAGCGGGTGTTGATATCGACGGATGCGGATTATTACCAGCTGTGCCGGAAATTTATTAAGCCGGGGCAGTTGCCGCTGAAGTTCAATACGCCGATTCAATATGGATGTCCCTACGATTGCGGCCTATGTCCGGATCATGAGCAGCATTCGTGCTTGTCGATTATCGAGGTGACCGATCGGTGCAATCTGACCTGCCCGGTGTGTTATAGCGAATCCACGCCGACGCATTCGGGCGGGCATCGCAGTCTGGAGCAGATTGAGTTCATGCTCGATGCGGTGGTGCGGAATGAGGGAGAGCCGGATGTGGTGCAGATTTCCGGTGGCGAGCCGACGATTCATCCGCAATTCTGGGAAATTCTCGATGCAGCCAAGCGCCGGCCGATCAAGCATCTGATGGTCAACACCAATGGCATCAAAATCGCCAGCGATGCGGAGTTTGCTAAGCGGTTGTCGGATTACATGCCGGGGTTTGAGATTTATTTGCAATTTGATTCATTGCGCGAAGGGCCATTGCTCGCCCTCCGCGGCGAGGATCTCCGCGATGTTCGCCGCAAGGCCATCGAGCGGCTGAATGAATTGGAGGTTTCGACAACGCTCGTCGTGACGCTGAAAAAGGGGGTAAATGATTTGGAGATCGGCGAAATCATTGATTTCGCTCTGAAACAACCGTGCGTGCGCGGCGTGACGTTTCAACCCGTGCAGAACGCGGGGCGATGCGATGGCTTTGATGATTCGCGCGATCGGCTGACGCTTGCGGAAGTTCGACAGCAGATTTTGAAACAGAGCTCTGTGTTTACCGACGCCGATGTGATTCCCGTGCCGTGTCATCCGGATTGCCTGGCAATGGCCTATGCGCTGAAATTGAATGGATGCGTGACGCCGCTGACCCGGTTTGTACCGCACGAAGTCCTGCTGCAAGCCGAGGGAAGCACCATTGTTTATGAGCGGAATCCCGCCTTGCGCGAGAAGATTTTCAGTGCGTTTAGCACCGGCCATTCGCCGAGCAGCGCGTCGACTTCGCTCAAACATTTATTGTGTTGTTTGCCATTGGTGGATGTGCCGTCGG
>DASXDR010000085.1:0-17168 GCA_036490535.1 Tepidisphaeraceae bacterium
CTTCGCTCGATCGCCGCCCGCACGATTGACGCGCTGCATGATGCCTTCGCCACCGCATTCGCAGCCGTCGTACTCAGCGACATTCAAAACTGCTTTGAGCACTGTGGATACAAGCTATAACTTTCTGCGCACCGCTCTAAAGTGCCGCCGCCGGTTTGTGCGATCGGACGGTCAGGGAGAGGCAGGTTATTTAAATCGCGCGAGGGTGATTATTTTTCGGACTCGAAGGGTGTTGCGGGGAGGTTGGCGGCGTTGCAGAGATTGATTGTCGAGTCCTGGTGCCAGCCCATGCGGACGAATTCCGGGTTGGTGACTTCGGGTGAGGAAACCAGGGCATCGTCATCGTCGATGGTCACATTGGCTGGAACGAAATGTCCGTCGGCGCCGGCGATTTCGAAGCTGCGGGGAGGTTGGCCGTCGAGAGTCTTCAGGCCATGGGCATGATTAAAATGCACGCGGATCTGATTGCCTTCGATTTTAATATGGCGATAAACCGGGCCTTCGCAGGTGATGTCTTTGAAGCCGTAGGTGTTGGCGAGGGCAATGAGAGCGAGACGTCGGCCGACTTCGTGTTTATTTTTGGGGTGGATGTTTTTCAGATCGCCGATATCGCCGGTGGCGGCCATGCCGGTATTTTTGCCGTGATGGGCAAACCATTCCTGTTGCTGCCAGATGATCGGGAGCGTGTCGGCGGGCTTGTAGCCATTCCAAGGGGCGATTTGCACGAAATAGAACGGGAAAGCGCCTTCATTCCAAGCGTCGCGCCAGAGGTCGACCATGGTTTCCATGCGATGGCCATATTTGGGGGCGGCCTTGGGGGAATTGTCGGCTTCGCCCTGATACCAGATCGCGCCGCGCATGCCGAAGCCAGCGATGGGAGCGATCATGCCGTTGTAGAGAACCGATGGCATGCTGGGAAAGCGCGGCTTGTTGCCGACTTCATCGCGGAGCAGAGCTGCTTCCTCGGAGCTAAATCCTTCAGCGGGAGTCCAGGCCTGGATGGGCGTGCCACCCCAGGAGCTGGCGATCAGGCCCATGGGCGTATCGAGTTTTTTGTGCAGATTTAATCCGAAGTGATAAAGGACGGCGCTGAATGTGGGAAGCGTTTCGGGAGTGCACACTTGCCATTCGCCATCGATGTCAGCGACGGGGGTTTCGGAGGTGTGGCGTTTGACGGTGAAGATGCGGATGGCAGGATCATTGGCGGCGGCGATGAATTCCCTGGCGTTGCCAGCGGTTTTAACCTGCAATTCCATGTTGGATTGGCCCGAGCCGAGCCAGACTTCGCCGACGAGAACATCGTGGAAAGTTTGCGAATCGCCATGGTTGCCGGTGATGGTCAGGTCCTGGCCATGATCGGTGGCATCCAGCGGTGTAAGCGAAGTTTGCCATTGGCCGTTGGCGTCGGCATGGGCGGTTGCGCTTTGTTCTCCGAAATGCACGGTGATTTGCTCATCCGGCGCTGCTGAGCCCCAGATCGGGTCGCGCATGTCGGCCTGGAGAACCATGTGATCGCCGAAAATATGTGGCAGCGCGACACTGCCGGTCGCTGCCAGAGATGGATGCGAGGGAAGAGCAATCGCATGAGCAGCCTTGTCATGGTTGTGATGGCATCCAACCTGGGCCAGGAGCAATGCAACGGAAGCGACGACGGGACAAAGACGCTTGATCATCATGAGTTCCTCCAACCTTGTTTATGAAAACTCTGCCAGCGCTGCAGGCAAAGATTGCCTCGGCAGCGGCTTTTGCTCCCCGGTGGATAGATTCTTAAGGGTAACGGTGGAATTGGCAAGCTCTGTTTCGCCGACGATCAGGCAATAAGCCGCTTTCTGGCGATCCGCGAGCTTGAATTGTGATTTCATCGCGCGGCCGGTGAAGTCCATGTCGGCAACAATTCCAGCAGCGCGGAGTTGCTGCAGCAATTGGAAATTTGCCTGCTTGGCCTGATCGTTTTGACCGATTAGAAAAAACAATGGCTTTTGATTTTGGTTGACTTGCACACCTTGTGCTTCGAGAGCGATGAGCAGGCGTTCGAGGCCCGAGCCAAAACCCACACCCGGGGTGGGTTTTCCGCCAAGGACTTCAACCAGATTGTCATAGCGCCCTCCGCCGCCGATGGCGTTTTGCGAACCGAGGCCGCCGGCGGTGACTTCCCAGAGAGTGTCGGTGTAATAGTCGAAGCCGCGGACCAGCGTGCCGTCGATTTGGAATGGCACATTGGCGTCTTTGAGAAGCGATTGCACTTTCTCCAAATGTGCCCGGCTTTTGTCGGAAAGAAATTCAATCCCGTGCAGATTGGCAGTGAGTTCTTTGTCGCGCGGGTCTTTGCTGTCGAGAATGCGCAGGGGATTGTCCGTCAGGCGTCGCTGCGAATCTTCGCTGAGCGAAGATTTTTTGGGTTCCAGCGATTGGCGAATGTGCTCTGCAAAGCGCTGTTTGCTCTCGCGATCTCCCAGAGAATTGATGCGCAACTGCAAATCCTTCAGCCCTGCCCGGTGATAGAAATCCATCTGCAGCAGGATGCATTCGACATCCTGTTCCGGCTCAGCTACGCCGAAGGCTTCGGCGCCAAACTGGTGGTGCTGCCGCAGGCGGCCTTTCTGCGGACGTTCGTAGCGAAAGTTCGGGCCAACATAAAACAATTTCGCACTGGAGCCGGGATCATTGAGTAAGCCGTGTTCGATGACGGCCCGCACGACGCCGGCGGTCTGCTCGGGACGCAGCGTGATCGATTCGCTACCGCGATCAGTAAAAGTAAAAGTTTCTTTATGTACGATGTCCGAAGTTTCGCCTACGCCGCGATGGAATAATTGCGTGTATTCGTAAATCGGCGTGCGAATTTCTTCGTAATGATATAGCGATGCCGTTTGGCGCGCGATGGTTTCGATCGCTTGCCAATTGGCATTTTCGGGAGGAAGGATGTCATTGCACCCACGCGGGGCGGTTATCAATTTATCTGCCATAAAGATCACTTACTATCAGAAGTAAGATCGCTCAAATGCGAGGCAATCCTGAAACATCGAAAGGATTGAGCACCTCAATTTCGGTATAACGAACAAAGTCCGCATCATTAAAAGTGAGGAGCCGGGGGATTTTTCGCTCAATGATTGCCGCGGCAAGCCGCGCATCGTGTGAAGCTTTCCCTAAGACGCCGTACCTAACCACGAGTTCTTTCCAGCGATTGAATAAAGTTGGTGGATCGGGAACCGGCGGAAACTGCCGTGCTGCTACCTCGATGCGTTCGATTGCGTCGCCTGAAGTTAAACCGAAACCCGGAATTGGCGCATTTAATGGTCGCGTGCATATTGCATACATTTCGCATAACGCCTGAACACACGTGGTGAACTCTTCTTTATCCCGCTGACGTAGAACGGCTATGGACTCCACGGCCGCGTTCTGATGTGGATGGCCAATTTGAATGAGGCGCAACAGTATGTTGGCGTCCACCGCCACCATCAGCGATCCTCATAAATATGTTCGCGGCTATCATCGATCGGGTGGTGGACTTGAAGCCCGTTGCGTGCCATCTCCCGGAGTGACTCCAGCCAGGAATCTGAATGCGCCTCGAATGGACGCTCATCGATGATCGTGATCTTCACACGATGACCGCGAAATTCTGGCCTTACTACAAGCTCTTCCCACTGACCTGTCATTTCCTGCTGCATAAACACTCCTGCGTAATCATACGTCTATTTCAGGCATGTTGCCATTGCCCACGTCGCATAACCAAGTAACATGGCTCTATGCCCAACGGCTGTGCCATCACCATCTTCGGCGCCAGTGGCGATCTGGCGAAACGTAAACTTATTCCGGCGATTTATGAACTGGCGAAGGAAAAACTTCTGCCGGAGAATTTTGCGCTGGTGGGCTATGCGCGGTCGCCGATGACGGACGAGCAATATCGCGCCGACTGCCGCGATGCGATTCAGCAATTTGCGCGCACCAAGCCGATTGATGAAAACGTCTGGAAAAAACTCGAGCAAGGCATCAGCTACGTGCATGGGGATTACGGTGGGGCTGCCGATCACGACAAGCTGATCGCCAAGCTTGCGGAATTGGATAAATCGCGCACCACGGGCGGCAATCGGCTGTTCTACCTCTCCACCCCCCCTACCCAGTTCGAGCCGATCATCGAGCAATTAGGCCGACATTTAAAATCGCTCGGCAACAATGGCCCCGATCGCTGGCAGCGCATCATTATCGAAAAACCTTTTGGCTATGACCTGGCCAGCGCCAAGAAACTCAATGACATCCTGCATCGCTATTTCAAGGAAGAGCAGGTCTTCCGCATCGACCATTATCTCGGCAAGGAAACGGTGCAGAACCTGATGGTGATGCGCTTCGCCAACGCACTATGGGAGCCGATCTGGAATTACAAATATATCGATCACGTGCAGATCACGGTTTCGGAGACGCTCGGCGTGGGTAGCCGGGGTGGATATTACGATAAGAGCGGCGCGACCCGCGACATGGTGCAGAACCATATTTTCCAGCTCATGGCGCTGGTGGCGATGGAGCCACCGGTGAATCTGGATGCGCGCAGTGTGCGCGATGAGAAGGTGAAAGTGTATGAATCCGTGCGGCGGATCAAACCGTCGACGGCAAATGATTTCACCGTGCGCGGACAATATTCTGCCGGCGAGGCAGCGGGCCAGAAAACTGGGGGTTATCTCAAGGAAAAAGATGTCGCGCCGGATTCCACGACGGAAACGTTTGTCGCGATGAAACTGTTCATCGACAACTGGCGCTGGTCGGGCACGCCGTTCTATCTGCGCACCGGGAAATTCCTGGAGAAGAAATTAAGCGAGGTGGCCGTGCGCTTTCGCTCGCCGCCGCTAACGCTTTTCCAGAAGCAATGTGAAACAGCGGTCTATCCGAATGATCTGATCATCCGCGTGCAACCCGAAGAAGGAATCAGCCTGCGCGTCAATGGCAAAGTGCCCGGCGGCGCGATGAATATCAAATCCGTCGCTTTGGATTTTCAATACCGCACTGCATTCAACGTCGAACCGCCTGAGGCATACGAACGCCTGATCAACGATGCGATGACCGGCGATCAGACGCTCTTTATCCGCGCTGACGAGGCCGAAGCCGCCTGGAGCGTGATTGACCCGATAGAACAAGGCTGGAAACAAGCTGGCAAAAAACCTGAAGCGTACGTTCCGGGCTCGTGGGGACCGCAAAAAGCGGCCGAGCTAATCGAGCTGGATGGCCGCCGCTGGCTGCATAGCGGTAATGATGCCGAGCCGATTGTGGCATGCAAGCTTTGAACCATTGCACTGTGAAATAGCCTGATGCTGACGAAAAAGCGGCTGCTCGATATTGGCCGAATGATCGCGGCCCTCTCCTTTATTCTCGCCGGCGCCAATCACTTTCGCAGTCCAGCGTTTTATCGGGAGATCGTTCCCCCCGGCTTCGGACCGCCGGCATTCATGGTTATTATCAGCGGTATTGCCGAAATCGCGGGCGGCATTGGCTTGCTCATTCCTTCCTTGCGCCGGGCGGCCGGCTGGGGATTGATTGCGCTTTTGATCGCTGTTTTTCCGGCAAATATTTACATGGCCATTGAGCCCTCTCGCTTCCCTCGGTTTCCTGACTGGACACTCTGGGCTCGGCTTCCGTTGCAGATCGTGTTTATCTTTTGGATTTGGTGCGTTTCCCTGTCGAAACAGGCCGAATAATACGGATCACATTGGCTCTGTTGAAAACCTCTTATTTCAGTAGCCGGGACTCAACGAGTCCCGGAATTCCTCGGAATTCCGGCGGTCGTTGACCGCCGGCTATTGGCTCGAAGGAGGTTTTCAACAGAGCTGATCACATTCGATTCTCGCGCATTATTTAAGGACTAGACTAATACCGTTTCTATCTTTCAAATGCGCTTTGCTTGGAGCAGAAAGCCCACGGCCGGGCCGTGGGCGTTGGGAGTAGAAGCGCAATAAAAAATGGAATCCGTATAAGGGAAATAACCTTTGAGAAGATGAGTTGTGGGTGCCATGCTCCACGCTTGCGTGGAGCATGGCACCCATCAAATTCGACAACCCTCAGGAGAGGTTTTTTCCCTTAGCCCTAAGCCACTGCAGCCTCGCGGCGGTATTGAAAATCGCCGCGAGGCCGCGGCGACTAAACAATTTTGGCGCGTGAATTGTCTATAAACCGTATAAGATCCCGCAGATGAGATTTGTACAGCTCGCCGTCCTGCTTTGCGCCTGCACGCTGGCTGGATGCACGAAATTTGATGTGCTCAATGCCCTGGTCCCCTGTTGCGGATACCGCAGAACCACCGATCAAATCTATGGCTCATTGCCGCGGCAAAAGCTGGATGTCTATCGACCCAAGCACGCTCCAGCAATTTCTGATGTGGTGATCTTCTTCTACGGCGGCGACTGGCAATCCGGCGAGAAGAGCGACTATCGCTTCGTCGGACAAGCGCTGGCATCACGCGGGTTCATCGCAGTGCTGCCAAATTACCGGCTATATCCGCAGGTCCAATTTCCCACGTTTGTGGAGGATGGCGCCTTGGCCGTCCGCTGGGTTCACGACAATATCCAATCCTTTGGCGGCGACCCGCGGCATGTTTATCTCATGGGGCATTCGGCTGGCGCCCATATCGCGGCGCTACTCACCCTGGATGCCGAGTACCTCAAAGCGGTTGGTCTGGATCGCAGCGATATCCGTGCTACGGCCGGTTTGGCTGGACCGTACGATTTTACGCCGCATCGCTACGATTGGGGTGTGTTTGGCATGAGCGAGGAAAACCAGACGCCCAGTCCACACATCGAGCCGATCCATTATGCCGACGGGCGCGAGCCGCCGATGTTGCTGGTGCAGGGACTGAAGGACAAAACGGTGAATCCGGATAACGCGATACGTTTAGCCGGCAAAATTCGCGGCGCGGGCGGTACGGTAGAACTAATCGAGTACCCGAAGATCGCTCACGTGCCGCTCGTGCTGTCCCTCGCATGGCCGTTCCGATGGCTCGCGCCGACGCTCCATGACACGGCGGTATTTTTTCACGAGCATCGGTGAGCCATCGGAGCAGAACACGATTCAGTCATTGCGCGCCCGTATTGCGCGCCGGCCAATCGCCAGAAGCCCGAGCAGCGTACCTCCGGCCAGAGCCGAGGCCGGCAATGGAACTGTCGGTGGAGCAAACGAAGGATTGGCGACATTGCCAACATAAATGTTATCCAGGCAGATCGGCGTTCCGGTGGCTTCCTCATCGATGGTAATGCTGCTGATCGGCGTTGAGCCAACCACGCCCAGGAAGAAATCATTGTTGTTGGAGAGCGTGGTCGGAACCAGGGCGCCGGTCTTGGCGTTAATGCTGTAAGCCCCCAGATTGTCGCTTTCATCAACGGATTGTCCGTCGAGGAAATTTACAATCACATGCGTCTTGTTGGGCTGAAGGATGTCATTGAGCATGAGCCCGATCGCGTCCATTCCGGGCGCGATGTTGATGGTGACGTCGAAATCCGTCTTGCCGGGGGTGATGTCGACATACGAATTAGTCGCATCGCTCAGAGTACCGCCGGTTGCGGAGGTGAGCGTGGAGTCATAGGTACCAAACGCTCCGCGAGCCGCGCCCACTGGGCCGGTGCGGAAAATGGTGTTGGTAGAGTCGCCGGTGGTGAGCGTGCCCACTGGCGCATCGGCCAGATTCAGCGTCGTCGATTTCCATTGGAACGTGTAGCCGGTAGTGGAAAGCCCAAGCTTGGCGAAGGTTTTACCCGCCATGCTGGAGCTGATCTCCTGGAAATCTTCGTAGTAATACCCGCTCAATTCGCCAAGGAAACCCGAACGCGCTGTGGCTGCGTCCATGGTGACAGGCGTGTTTCCGACATAAGCGTTGTCGGCTTTGTCGCCGGAGTAGCCGACAAAGGAATCCGCTCTCGCGCCGTTGGCCAAACAAGCCGACACCGCGAGCACTGAGCCCAAAGCAAGAAGTCGATTCAATCGCATTTTTCTCCCGATGAAAATCCGCGAGCGCTGAATTAAAAGTCTGCGCTCGTCGTATGGATGTACGACATCCCGGGAAAAAAGCAAAAAACCGCTGTAAATGAGCTGATACCCGGCAGATTATCGGGCCATTACGCCGACCTGCTTTTCGGCATGGTAGCTCGATCGCACCATGGGTCCGGATTCGACATGGCGAATCCCCTTTTCTTCGCCGCGAATTTTCCATTGTGCAAATTCATCGGGATGCACCCACCGCTCCACTGCCAGATGCTGGCGCGTGGGCTGGAGATATTGCCCCAGCGTGAGAATATCGCAACTGATGGCGATCAGATCATCGAGCACGGATTCGATTTCATCCGCCTCTTCGCCGAGGCCGAGCATCATGCCGGTTTTCGTGGTCAGGCCATGATCCTTTGCGATCTGTAGTAGCTTGAGGCTGCGATGATATTTCGCCTGTGGCCGAACGGTTTTGTAAAGCCGAGGTACTGATTCAATATTGTGATTCAAAATTTCCGGCCGCTCGTCGAGCACTATTTTCAACGCGTCCCAGTTGCCGCAGAAATCAGGGATGAGCACTTCCACATTTGTTCGGGGAGATTGCTGGCGGATTTGCCGAATCGTCTCCGCCCACACGCTCGCCCCGCCGTCGTCGAGTTCATCGCGGTTCACGCTGGTAATCACCACGTGATTCAGATTCATCTTCGCCACTGCCAGCCCCACACGCCGCGGCTCATCCAGATCCAGCGTGGGCGGCCTGCCTGTGGCAATATGACAAAATCCGCACGAGCGCGTGCACACATCGCCAAGAATCATCAGCGTCGCCGTGCCGGCGGCCCAACATTCGCCCATGTTTGGGCATTTGGCACTCTGGCAAACCGTGTGCAGCCGCTCGTCGTTCACCAGATTCAATAGCTCTCGATAGTGCGGCCCGGCGGGCATTTTCATTTTGATCCACGAAGGCTTGCGCGCAGTCGGCGGACCCGCGGGGTCGAGAATAAGATGGTTCAGCGAACGAGTCATGCAGCATCAATACTATCGCTGCAAGAGCGCAAATTCATCTTGCGGGTTTAGGAATAAAAAAAGCCTGCGGCAAAGCCGTGGGCTTGGTAAACAAAGAACCTTTTTTTGTTAATTAATCCGCGAGCGACGTCGAGCTAGTGCCAACAACCCCATCAGTCCGCCGCCACCGAGTACGGACATCGGCAAGGGAGTTCCATTTGCACCCGAAATAACATCTCCCAGATAGACATTGTCCAAGCAGATCGGATCGCCATCAGCTTGCTCAGTAATTGTCACACTGGTGATATTGGCACCTGGATTAATTATGCCGAGGAACCATGTATTATTCGTGGACAACGTGCCAGCTTTCCCATTCGAGTTCAGTGCGCCCATTGTCTCGGTAATGCCACCGGTGAATGTCACGGTAACAGTGGTCTTATTCGGTTGGATTACGTCGTTAAGTTCCAAGCCCATGGCATTATATGCATTGGGTGATACGTCAATGGTTACGCTATAGGTGGAGCCGGTCTTACCCTGATTCTGAATATCCACGTACTGATTGGCAGCATCTGTGATACCCTCTCCCAAATATGCGTCGTTGAGACCTGATTGAAATGCATCGAACGTGCCGCGAGTATTCGTACCGATTGGTCCTTTGCGAAGGTTAAGATCGGCATAATCCGAGTTAGTATCAGTTGAGTCGTCAGAGGTGAGCGAGCCCGTTACCGTGCCAGTCAGACCGTGGGGATTGAATGTCAGATTGAGACCGGAGCTTGAGATGGCCAAGGTGCTTTTGGCCATTGTAAATTCTTGAAAATCCTCATAATAATATTTCTGGTTTAACGCGCCGAGAAAATCGTCGCGTGCAGTCCCCGCGTCTTCAGTAACAGCTTGAGCACCACCAAGATTATAGTCCATTGTAGGATCATCGCCAGCGGCGGTTGAGCAGCCGACATAGGGACCATAGATGCTCCCAGCCATCACTGAACGTACGCAAAAAGTAGATGCAAAAATAACCGACCCGCAAACGATATATTTTCCGAGGTTCATATCCTCTCCTTCATTAGCTAACTTTTAGTCTTTACTAGCCCTGATCTGCAATATAGCCCACGATACTCAACGCAGGATTATACAACTGCCGCGCTCGCGTACAAGCAAAAAATTAAAAAAATGTGCATTGTATATAACCCTTTAAGCCGTCGTGGTTTTCATGGCGATATGATTATATTTCGTCGGCAAATTGCACTTGTTTTACGAATGCGCGAATTATCTCGGGGGATTTCTGGCCAAAGGATTTCTCCACGCCGCTGGAAACATCCACCCCCCAGGGATTAAGCAGATGGATCACCTTCGCTACATTGCCGGGATTCAATCCACCAGCCGCGATAATTGATGGGCCACCCGCGAATAATCCCGCGCGCTGAAATTCGGCAATCATCTGCCAATCATTTTCAATTCCTGAACCACCGGGGACGCCCGTATTCGGCGTTTCCAAAAGCAATCCCCTCAGCTGCGGGAGTTTCGCTGCCTTCCACATCGCCAGTTCCTTCGGCAATGTATCGCGGTCTGTTCCGATAGCTTTTAAGACAACATACGAATCCAACCGCGCTACCATCTCCGGCGTCTCATCTCCATGCAACTGCACATGCCGCAACCGCAGGTCCTCCGCAATGTTCTGAACCTCCTGCGCAGTTGCATTCACAAACAATCCCACCGGCGTCACAAACGGTGGCAATACCTCAATAATCTTCCGCGCCGTTTCTACATCCACGGATCGCTTGGCCTTGGAATAAAAATTAATCCCAATCGCATCTGCCCCCGCCTCGGCGGCGATGATCGCATCCTCCGGCCGCATCACTCCACAGATTTTGATTCGAGTTCGCTGCATCCTCATCAATCCTATGTCCGTCACCATCGCATGTACATGCAAGCTTTCGCCCGTCATAATCCGCCTCCAGATGACCGATGCAATCTCCGACGATAGTCGCAATTCCAGCGATAGCGACACTTTGAATAACCGTTCAGCCGTCGAACCTTTCGTCATCGCCATTATTATTTTCTCCGCCCTTTCGCTCTGGGTCGGTAAATTAAGCGACGGATTTCTCGAAGCGGATGCTTGCACGCATTATCAGTACGCGCGCTGGTGCTGGCAGGAGCCGAGCTATTTGATCAATGTTTGGGGTAGGCCATTTTGCACGGCGATCTATGCGGTGCCGGCGCTGTTGGCTGATCGGGCGGGTACGAAAATCGCCTGTTTGCTGATTGCATTGATTACCGCGGTGCTGACCTGGCGGATAGCGATCTGGCAGAAATATCGCTGGCCGGCGCTGGCGGGAATTTTTGTGCTTGCTCAGCCGCTGGTGTTTTTGCATTCATTTTCTACGCTGACCGAATTGCCCTTTGCGATGCTGCTCGCCGCGGCGTTTCTGATGTATTGCCAGAAACGCTGGTGGGCTGTGGCACTTCTCGCGGGGCTATTGCCACTCGCCCGGCCCGAGGGATTTGCGTTCCTCGTTCTCGCCGCGATTGTGCTTATCGCGCATCGGCGCCCTTATTGGGTCGCTTTGCTGATTGTTCCCCTTCTCGTTTGGAGCGTGATTGCCAATCACATCGAACCCGACCCCAACGGCTGGTGGCGATGGATTCCTGATCATTGGCCCTACGCCGAGAAAAGCCTTTATGCCTCCGGGTCCATCTGGCATTTCATTGGGCTGCTCCCTGTGATTGCCAGCCCATTGCTCTTGCCCTTTCTCCTGATCGGCTTTTGGCAGGACCTGCCTTATTTTCGCCAGCACTGGCTGCACGATCACAAACTTCGCTGCGACCTGCTCATTGCCTTGATTCCGTTGGCCATTCTTGCTGGCCACAGCTGGCTGTATTACCGCGGCGCGATGGCTAGCAGCGGCGAGGTGCGCTACATGCTCATCGTCGCACCATTCTGGGCATTGCTGACCGAGCGCGGATGGGATTGGTGCCTGGGCCGATTTAAATCCCCGCACCCTTATCTTCTCGCGGGCATCGCATCACTTCTGCCGATCAGCGTCAATTTTATTTACCCAGTGCTGCCTCTGCATTTCGATGCCAATTGGCAGCACGCCCGCCGGATTACTCAATGGTACGAGCAAAGCGGAATCGCGCAGCAATATCCCAAAATCGTCTCCGCCCATCCTGGCATTCTCTATTTCCTACACACATCCCCCAATGACCCGGATCACTCCGTCCCCTGGAACCGCCAATCCATCGCCAATGATCCTCCCGGCACAGTGCTCATCTGGGATGACATCTATAGCCTCTACAACGCAGACAACAATCTGGTCATCCGGCGCTCTCAAATCGAAAAAGCTGGCTGGATCCTCTATCGCGTCGAAACTGAAGGAGCGCCCCCGTACTCCCACACCTGGGCCATCTATCTCAGCCGCACAAGCAAATAGTTCATCCCCACTCGCGCCACGCCGCAGCAAAGCTGCGGGATTATTCTGAACAAGACCCTTTAAAAACCCTTACACTAACTCCTCGGCCCGCGCGTTCTTCCGTAACCCCCGTACATCCTGCATCAATTCCTTCCGCAGCACATATCTGACTACGGCCGCCACACCAAAACTGACCCAAAACATCTTCACCCAACTCGGATTCGCCAGATTAAATTCGCACCACACTGCTGTCCCAATGCACGCAACCCATTCGCTAGCCGAAACCAACAGAAAATCCGCCCACGGATGCCGCCCCAAGACAAATTCCCTTTGCGTCCGCACATAGCGCAGATGAAAAACGGTGGTCATCAGCAGTGCAAAGAAATACGCTGTCGCAATCGATGCCAGATAGCCGAAGCCCACGTGAATCAACGAATAATCGATCGAAAATCCCACCAGCCACCCCAGCACCAGCACCACAAAGAATTTCAGAATCGGCGAAAGCCGCGGAAATGAAAAATCATACAACCTGCTCAAATGCTCCAGATACCGAAACTGCTCCTTCAAACTCAGCTTCGATTTCCCGCGCTGCCGAAGTGCAAACAGAATCGGCACCTCATGCACTTTCTTCACCCGGCATTTACAAATCAATTCTAACCCAATCTTGTATCCTAATGGCGTAAGGCGCTGTGCCCGCTCATAGGTTTCGCGCCGCAAGGCAAAAAAACCCGACATCGGATCGCGCACCTTTCCCGCAAACGGTGATGCCAGTAGCGTGGCCACCCATGAATTAATTCGCCGCGCCACACCCCAATGATCCTGAACTCCTCCCCCTGCAACATGGCGCGACCCGAGCGCAAAATCGCCATCATTATTTTCCACTGCTGCCAGCAACTCCGGGACTTTTTCTGGTGGATGCTGCAAGTCGGCATCCATCACGACAAAAATTTCGCCCTTCGTTGCGGCCAATCCTTCCAATACTGCCCCGCTCAATCCATTTTTCGGCGCGCTCCGCACCATCAGTCGCAACGGATATTGCTCCGCTAATTTCGCGCACACCTCCGGTGTCGCATCCGTGCTGGCATCATCGACTACCAGCAATTCGTAAGCTCGGCCGCTCATGGCCGCGCTCAGTCGCCGCGCCAGCTCTGGCAGATTCTCCGCTTCATTAATGGTTGGAACGATGATCGAAATCATAACGCCTTTGGTCTGGCGGCTTAATTCTAGTAAAATCTCGCCCATGCCGCGCACCAAAGAACAGCTTTTCTCTTCCATGATCGAAACCGGCGTCGTCGGAGTCATTCGCGCGCCTTCCAAAGAGGTGCTCCCCAACATCGCCGAAGCTCTTTTGGCCGGCGGCGTGCTGGCGATCGAAGTCACCATGAGCACGCCCAAAGCCATCGCCGGCATTGAACTGCTGGCCGATAAGCTGGGCGACAAAGCGATCGTGGGTGTAGGCACAGTGCTCGATGCCGCCACGTGTCGCGATGCCATCGCCGCCGGGGCTCAATTTGTCGTTTCTCCCATGTACGATCCGGAAATCGTCGACACCACCCGGCGATACAGCAAAATCAGCATTCCCGGCGCTTACACTCCCACGGAAATTCTCAAAGCCTGGGTGGGCGGCGCCGATGTCGTCAAAGTCTTTCCGGCCACCACGCTCGGGCCCGGATATTTCAAAGATGTTCTGGCTCCGTTGCCACAGGTCAAACTCACGCCCACCGGCGGAGTGGATGTAAAAACTACTCCGGAATTTCTCAAAGCCGGCGCTATCTTCGTTGGGGCTGGTTCTGCACTCGTGAGTAAAGATGCCATGGCTAATTCCGATTGGGGCACCATCACTAAAAACGCCAAAGCATTCAGTGATGCAGTGAAATCTGCTCGACAAAATCCGAAATCCTAAACTCGAAATTCGAATTTCGTGCTTATTTACGCTGCCAGCGGCTGCGTCGACAAATACAACCCGAGCATTCCGCGATCCATTTCATCCATGTCCATCAATCGCCCCGCGACTTCGACTTGCCCGTCGTCCATAGGACGCACGCGCGCCACGTTCATCCAGCCCACCCACTCGCGCTTTGGCTCAACGCCCTCGCCATGCTTTTCCACAAAGGGTGATATCCCCGCATATGCTGGCAACTCTATCCGCACACGAATGTGCTGATCCACGCGGAATCCGCTCTGGTCGGTGCAAATTTTCGCTCCACCTGCAGAGAGATCGAGCAATTTGCCAAACGCTTTCCCGGGACGATTCTTACCTTCCCAGCGATCCACACAAACGCCAAGGTTTTCCAAGTCATGCCGACGATGCTGCCGGCGCTCGCCGCCGAGAGAAAAGTTTTCGTTGCCGTCGTTGTTGTCCGAATGATCGCTGACGATTTTCATAGCCATAGCTCCTTATGTTTGCCCACATAATTCATCGGCGGTCACCGGAAAATTCTTTTGTTAAAATAGGCAAAATGGCGAGCTTACGGAGAATTTTTCTTATGGGACGACGCTTGGGATAAACCATTAGCCTAAAGGGGATAAAGTGCATATTGTCTAAGCCATATGTCGCGGATTTTGCTGTTACTGATTTTTATGATCTGGATTGCCTGGTATCCGAGCCTGGCTGATCCACAGGTTTCGCTGAACATGGGCTTTGGGATTTTTCTGGGTGGGTATATCGCTGTAATTTTGGCGCTCGGACTCTGGAGCCGCTGGGCTTCGGGCAGAATCTCCAGCGGTAATTTTCATCGCTTCATGAGCCGCTTCAATAAGATGATGGGGGCAGGGCGAGTTTTCGTTCCCGCATGGTTGGCAGCGGGGATGTATTTCTTTCACTGGCACGATGTGGTCCAGCAAACACTGGGGTTGTTAAAAGGTTCCGGCGAGCTTGGAAGTCTGCTGCGCCTGCCGGATATTTTTGCCGGTACCTTGCCGGCCTTCCTGGCGTGGGCAGGGTTGTGGTGGTCGCAATATCCAGCGGATCGGGCGCTGCGTGAACAGAACGCGCTCCTGCAACTGGAGCATGATATTCCCGTGCACGCGCCGCCCACGTTCTGGAATTATTTCGGCGCGAATCTTCGCCTGCAGCTGCTGTTTATCTTCGCGCCGATATTCCTGCTCATCGGCGTGCGCGATCTGGCCATCGCAATCAATTTCGCGCTGTTTCATCAGCCGATGTCTGACGTCGCCGAGTTCGTGGTGATGATCTGCTCCTTTGCCGGAGTATTCATTTTCGCCCCGACGATTCTGACACGAGTCCTCAAGACCGAATCTTTACCATCCAGCGCTTTGCGCTTGCGACTGGAAGAGATGTCGCGCCGGCATGGCCTGCGCTATCGCGATATTCTGCTCTGGCACACGCAGGGAAGCGTCGGCAACGCTGCCGTCATGGGCGTGCTCCCGCGACTGCGCTATGTGCTGCTTTCCGATCTGCTCCTGGAGACCATGCCTGATGAGCAGATCGAAGCGGTCTTCGCCCACGAGCTCGGGCACATCGTGCATCGCCATCTGATCTGGTACATCATCTTCATCGTAACCCTGCTGCTGGCCCTCAGTGGCCCGGGCGGAAAAGCATTTGATTACCTGACTTCTAAATTTGTAAACGATCCGGATGCGCATCAGAAATTGATCGAGATCATTTCCTGCATCGCCACCGCCACTGCCTTCGCACTCTTTTTCATTTTGTTCGGATATGTTTCCCGCCGATTCGAAAGGCAAGCTGACGTCTTCGCATCGCGCACCTTAGATGAAACCGCTGGCGGCAGACGAACGCCCGTCGGCCCGAAAGGCGCCGCCGTTTTCTCCGCTGCCCTGCATCGCATCGCCGTGGTAAACAACATCCCCATCGCCACCCGCTCCTGGTGCCACGGCTCTATTGAGAAAAGAATGCGTTACGTCCGCAAACTCGCCGAAGGCCCCGAGCACACCGCCCGTTTCGATCAGGTCATGTCGCGGCTCTATGTGATTCTGATCGCTGCCCTGATCGTCTCCGCAATTGGTGTGGCGATGGTGGGGATGGATTAAGAATCGATTACCACGACTTTGACTTTACTGCCCATACTGGCGTCGCCGCTGACATGCCGCCAAAAGCAAAGCGGCCCCGAAAATTATTGACGGCTCCGGCAACGTCGTCGAAATATTGGCCCCGCGGCTCTCTGCATTGCCGAGCATGAAGAGGGCGTAATCGTCCTGGTCGACTTTGCCGTCATAATTGAAATCACCGGTGGACCAGTTTGTGCCGGTGGCGGAGATTGCCGAGAGATCAGCGCTATCAACCGACCCATCCAGATTCGCATCGCCCAGCCACGTATACACGAACGTGTACGCAGCGCCATTATTCGTATATCCCACTCCTGATCCCCGCTGCGTGACCGCAAGCGAGGAGATAATTCCATTGCCATTATTCGAGCCCGATCGCAGCTGCGCGAGAATGCTCGTTCCATTCAGTCCCTGATCCAACAGAAGCACCCCGCCAGTGACATCGAGCTTGCCGGGATTGGTAATTGCGCTGGTGATTTCCAGAGTCTGACCTTCTGCGTCAGCACGAATGGTTCCGTAATTGACCAGGGCGCCATTGATTTGTCCTGCGCCGTCAATCAATTGATCAGCACCTATCGTGAGAGTGTGACCGTTGATGACGTTCAACTCTGCGGCTGATCCTGCCTGGTTAAGCAGAATCTCGCCTGAGCCATTTAACAATGCGTCCGAGTCGAAATCCAAGGCCGTGACGTAGGAATTCTGTTCCGGATTAATCACGAGCTTGCCATTGTTGGTCAAGGTCGATCCGTTCATGGTTGTCGTATAGTTGCCAGGAAT
>DASXDR010000111.1:0-7455 GCA_036490535.1 Tepidisphaeraceae bacterium
GCCGCGTACGCGCCGACATTCGCCAAACAGGTCCGCATAGAAAGAGGAACAGTGTTATATGCTCAATGAGCTTTACGATCTTGCGGACAGTCTTAAAGTTGCTGGAATTTCACCGCCCTCTTGGCATGGGCACTTTAAGTCTTGCCCACATAGGAAGACGTTCATGGTGTTGCTTAACGCCGATGGGAGAGTGGCCAGGATAGAAATAATTGATGATGCCACTGAGATAAAAAAATACGAGGTTGCGAATGGGCAATCATTTCCGAGTTTCAATGTTCCGCCCTTGTATTGGGCTACGACGGATGATGCCAGAAAAACTGTTGAAAAGCTGCTCAAAGATTTCGAAAAAGGTGCGGTAGATGAGGCGGGATTCGTAGCGTCCATACAGGCTCTGATTGCGCAGAGCGCTCCACTGTGGGACGATGAAATCTTGTATCGAATTACGAACTGTCTTGGAAAGACATCCGAAAGATTGATGGCACAGATTGGCGATGTGCCGCATGAAATGAGCTCGTTCCTCGAGTTGGTCGTTCGTAGCAAAAAGATTTCCGCAAAATCGTTTGGCGATGATCTATGCAGTGCCGCTCTAGAACTCGCGAAATCGTCGCCAAAACAAACAAAGGATATCGTACAATCCTTAATCATCAGCACTGAAAAGAAGAAGGAAAAGGCCAACGGACTGAAGCCATCTTTAATCGTCGAATTATTGGATCGAGATCAATTTAACTACCCGGCAAACCATCAGAAAATTCAAGAATGGGTAAATTCACGGCTGATGGCGAATGAGGGGGCTAAATCGTGTCCGGATAGCAAAGTCCAACTGGATGCTTTTGGAACGGCAGCTGAGGGATATGAAGAGAAGTTTCCTAGTGTTCAATTACCTTTGCGTTGGACTGTCATTATACGTGCCATGAACGACGAGGCACCTTGCCAACGCCGGTATGGTCTGGCGGAATCTTTTAGTTTTCATGTCGGCCAAGAAGCACGTCAGCGAATGAAAAACGCGTTGGAATGGCTTGGTGGCGAGGAGCGCCGCGGCAAGACCTGGCAGGACATTTCTGGGGCATGCGGGTATGACAGAGGGTTGCTTTTCGCGTATCCGTCAGTACTGCCGTCATTGCCGCAGGAAATGGCCGAATTCGCCACGTTAGCTGCCGATGATTTGCAACAAGAGGCGCAATTTGAGGCGGTGGCCGAACGCGTTGTTAAATCTCTTGAAGGCATTGCGAAGGAGCACCCTGAAGTTGAAGTGCGCGTTTTTGCGCTGGCAAAGGCGGATCGAGCTCGGACAAAACTTCTCGCTGAGGTCTCATCTAATGCGGTCACATACATCAGGGCAGCCGAGCGATGGCAGGAGGGACGGTTAAACCTTCCGCCGCTGAGACTTTATTTGGGATCGCCTGAGCCCATTGAGCCGGCTACGCCGTTCCCGATAAGATTGGCTGGAGACCTTAATAATGTGTGGATTCGCGGCGGTGAATCGGTTGATACGGCCAAGGAACTTACTGTTGGCGATGGGCTTCGGTTATTGTTGGATAGCGGCGCTGCGGAGCATCGTAGTGCGGCCAAATATTTGTCTGCCCTCGTCCGTAATGCAATTCCGCTCTTTTTGCGAGCGGGTCACGCAGATCATTTTGGTATCGGCCACAAATTTTGGCAAGATATGGAAGGATCGGCGAAGGCAGCGGCCCGATCTCTACCTCGGATGCTGGGTACGATCGGGCTATTGCTTTGGAAACTCGGCCGGCGAAAGGAAGAATATATGCATACTCCGTGTTTTTTGGTGGGTCAATTTCTTGCATTATCTGATTTGCTGCATCGGGAATACTGCCGGAACGTGCGAAAAGGCGACATTCCGAACCAATTGATCGGAAATGCAATGATGCCCGTCGCCCTGGACAATCCGCAGCGTGCCGTTACGCGGCTTAATGACCGGTTAATGGTCTATCAGCGGTGGGCTTTTACAAGCGATGGAGATATCGAAAGCAATCGCTTTGGCAAATGGGTTTTGAAAAGGCTTGGTTTGATATCGGGAGAGTTGGGAACTACTACGTTACCGATAAAGGCCGGCGATGCAGAGAAGGCGCAGATACTTTTAGGATATTTGGCGCGACAAGAATCAGAAACCGGATCAAATTAACCAGCATTTCGGAAAAAGGAGCTTACTATGTCAGATCAGATTGTGCGGGCAACAGGCTTATTGGTAATCGAAGTTGTTAATTCTAACCCGAATGGAGATCCAGACCGGGAGAGCGATCCCCGTCAAAGGCCAGATGACCGAGGAGAAATTTCGCCTGTGTCATATAAACGAAAGTTGCGCGATCTGGTAGAAAATAAAGAAGGACCGGTATGGTGCGAGGTCGGTAGCCGATTAAAAGCAGAAGAATTCGAGATTCTGGAAAGCCGCGGTCGCGAGCGTGACAAAATTAGAAAATTAAGCGAGGAGGAGTTTAAGCAAAAATACTGGGACGGTCGCCTTTTTGGTAATACGTTTTTAGAGGAAGGCGCGTCGACAAGTATTAAAACCGGTGTTGCGCAGTTTGGTCTCGCAGTATCGATCGCGCCAATCAGAATCGAACGAATGACCAATACTAACAAGGCCGGCGTGCAGGCAGATAAAGACCGCGGAATGGCCCCTCTTGGATATCGCATTGTCCAGCATGGTGTTTATTGCATGCCATTTTTCGTAAATCCAACCGCGGCGTCAAAATCGGGTTGTACAAAACGGGATATCGACCTGATGCTAAAATTAATTCCATACGCTTATCCGCATACCGCATCATATGTGCGGCCTTTCGTAGGTCTTCGGCACGCGTGGTATATCGAGCACAAATCTCCGCTGGGCTCGTGCTCAGATTTTGCCCTCATTTCAGCGCTGACTCCTAAAAAGACGAGTGATCCTGAATCACCCTCGATTTCATGGGAGGATTATTCGGCTGCCACGACGTTGCCGGATGAGTTGAAGAAGCGCATTGGTTCTATTCGCGATTTAATGGGTGCGTAATGAGCGAACCTCTCGCACATAGCGCCCGACTCGAACGCAACATTCCAGCGCAGACATATCGCGAACATATTTCGCAGGTGCGCGATTATGCCGTGGGGAATGCTGAAAACATGGTCAAATATTTCAAAGGCGATGGGCAACGCATTGTCGCGATGGTTCGGCGTGCGTCGGAATTTCACGACCTAGGAAAACTTGATCCCAACAATCAGGCTGTTCTCGCTGGCGGAAATTCGCGAAAACCTTTAGAGGTCAAACACGAAGATGCGGGTGTGGCACATTTGCTTAGTCCGGAGATGCGCGACTTTCTCGCCGCGTATTGCGTTCATGCGCATCATAGAGGCCTATGTAATTGGAGCGAGGCGAGCACTCAAAAATCAGGCCATGTTTTGCGCGATAATTTTATGTTGGGGAGTGGTCGGTCGGTACGCGATCATGTAAATGCGTCGCTTACCAAATATCTAGATGTGCACTATTCTACGATGGGATCACCGCCACATGATGAAATCCCAAAAGGAACGATTGGCCGAAGTCCATTGATGATCAGGCTTGCATTATCATGTCTCGTTGATGCAGATCATCACGATACAGCCAAAAACTATGGGGAGCCTGCTGCATATGATGGCCCATCGCTCTGCGCAGGACAACGCTTGTTGCTTTTGGATGCTCATATTCGATGCCTTGAGCAATCACAAAGCGGTAACCGGCGAGAATTAAGAAGCGCGATATACACTGCCTGCCGCGAAAGCCACAATTCCTCTACCCGGTTGGCATGTGATAGCCCGGTAGGAACAGGCAAGACAACCGCGGTCATGGCGCACTTGCTGAATATCGCTGAAAAGCTTGGTCTTCGCCGCATATTTGTGGTATTGCCATTTACAAATATTATAGATCAATCGGTTGAGGTATACCGCCATTTGGCTTTCTTCAACGAACGTCCGGAAGATGTCGTTGCTGCTCACCACCATCGAGCGGAATTTGATGATCCCTCTTGCCGGCAATTTTCCTTTCTTTGGCATGCGCCAATCGTTGTGACAACAGCGGTACAATTCTTTGAGACCTTGGCGTCGAATCGGCCCACCGCTTTGCGAAAACTTCATCAGTTGCCTGGCGCTGCTATTTTTCTTGATGAGGCACACGCTGCGCTGCCTGTCGATCTCTGGCCCCAGGCATGGAAATGGCTCCGGGAACTTTGCAACACGTGGGGTTGCCACGTTGTATTGGCATCCGGATCGCTGGCGCGCTTTTGGACATTGGAAGAATTCAGCCAACCTACAGAGGAAGTTGACAATCTCGTATCCCCAAATTTGACAATGGAGGCAAAAAAAGCCGAGAATTATCGCGTCACCTACAAACAAAAGACCGAGCCTTTAGACTTAACGCAACTAATCAAGTGGGTTGTCTCGATTCCTGGGCCGAGATTGCTCATCGTCAACACCGTGCAATCGGCGGCGGTTATTGCGGAGGAACTCAGACAAAAATATGGTGCTGAATCGATTGAGCACTTATCCACCGCCCTCTGCCCTTCTGATCGACAGAAGACATTGGATCGCGTTAGACGCCGTTTGCGCGATGCGTCGGACGCGGATTGGACTCTGGTAGCAACGTCGTGTGTCGAAGCGGGCGTTGATATCTCATTCAGGAATGGTTTTCGCGAAAGTTGCTCGCTCAACTCTCTGATTCAGACATCTGGCAGAGTTAACAGAGAGGGCAAATGGAAAGATTCGGCGGTATGGGATTTCCGCTTGCAATACAGCGATGTTCTACGCCAACATCCGGCATTTAAGGAATCCGCCGATGTATTGGCAGGACTATTTGTGGAGCAATCTGTCCGTCCCGATTTCTGCACCGAAGCAATGCGACGGGAAATACGTCGTGCAACCTTGGCTGAAAGGACCGGTTTAATCGAACGTGCCGAGAAAGCGGCGAATTTCCCAGAAGTTGCAAATCTGTTTGAGGTAATAGAGAGTGATACAGAAACAGTTGTTGTTGACCTATATTTAGCAAAGAAGCTGGAAGGCTCAGAACGTGTAACATCTCAAGATATACAACTAGGTAGCGTACAGATATGGAAGAAGACCCTTCCACTAGGCGCCGCTATTCCGGTCGATAGATTCCCTGGAGTACTCATCTGGAAATTGGGATACGACGCATTCATCGGTTACATGCGAGGGATTTTGGATAATCGAGCCTTTCTCGCTGGGCAAAAGGTTTTTTAGCGGGCTTTGTATGGACGACGATCGGCTCTCTTTGTCTGCCTTAAATCATTTTCTCTATTGTCAGCGAAGATGCGCGCTTATTCGCATTGAAGGTCTCTGGTCTGACAATGCCTATACCGTATCCGGTATTCTCGCTCACGAGAACGCCGACGATCCGGGATATCGGCAATATCTAGATTCTGCTGGTTCGCCGTTGCGCATCGAGCGGGCGCTGCCACTGTTTTGTCAGAAGCTTAATCTCATCGGCAAAGCGGATATTGTGGAATTTCACGCTGATCCCGGCGGGGGATCGGCTATTCCGCTGCCAGTGGATTACAAGCTGGGCCGGCGGCGCAAATGGGATAACGATGATGTTCAACTCTGCGCCCAGGCGATTTGCCTGGAAGAGATGTTTAATGTTGGCGTGCCCCAAGGCGCGGTTTATCATGTGGCCACGCGGCGTCGTAGATTGGTTCCATTTACGCCGGAACTGCGCGAGTTAACCATCGGTACGATAGAAGCGGTCCGCGTTCTTCTGGCCGCCGGAAATGTACCGCTGGCAGAGCTAAAGCCGCAATGCGAGGGATGCTCCATGCATTTTACCTGCATGCCGGAATTGACCAATTCGCGCGCGAGTCTGGATCGTCATTATCAACAACTCTTTGCTGTTAATTTTTCTGATTCGCAGCCAGAACTTTAATCTGATGGAAGCGACCATGGATGAAGTCCAGCTCAACACGCTTTATGTTGTTACCGAAGGGGCATATCTGCATTTGGATGGGCAGACGATTGCCATTGAGGTCAATAAGGCTCTGGTGACGCGCATTCCGCTGCATATGATCGACTCGATTGCCTGCTTCGGGCGGGTGATGATCAGTCCGCAGCTGATGGAAGCCGCCGCCGAGGCGCAGATCGCGATTAATTTTCTCACCGCCAACGGCCGGCTGATGGCACGGGTGGAACGGCCTGGCAGCGCCGGCGTGCAGCTTCGCCGCCGCCAATTTCGCCGCGCCGATGATGCTGCTTTTCGCTTGGAGGTGTCCCGCGCTATCGTGGCCGGCAAAGTTCAGAATTCCCGGCAAAACCTGCTGCGCTCCGCGCGTGATGGAGATGACGGAGCCAATGCCGATGCTCTTCGCCGAGCCGCTGCATTACTCATGCACAATGTCGAATCCGCGGCTCGCGCCACTTCGCTCGATGAACTACGCGGCATCGAAGGCGATGCGGCCCGTCTCTATTTCGAGCATTTTGCTCTAATGACGCCGGGCGCTACAGCATCGCTCTGCTTTATCAAGCGCACCCGTCAGCCTCCACTCGATCCGATCAACGCTTTATTATCATTATTCTATAGCATCCTCACGCACGATTGCACCGCTGCTCTGGTGGCCGCCGGACTGGATCCGGCCGTCGGTTTTTTTCATGAAGAGCGACCCGGCCGCCCATCACTGGCTCTTGATCTGGTGGAAGAATTCCGCGCTTATCTGGCGGACCGCTTTGTCATCACTCTCATCAATCGCAAACAAGTCGGGTGCGACGATTTTGTCACGCGCCCGGGGGGTGCGGTTGAATTATCGGAATCGGCGCGCCGCCGGATCATCGCCGCCTTTCAGGAACGCAAGCAGGAGCGCAGAAAGCATCCGTATCTGGAACAGGAGTCCACGATTGGCCGTTTTCCTGCTCTCCAAGCCAAGATTCTTGCGCGCCATGTTCGCGGCGACCTGCAACATTATGTGCCGTTGGTTATCAAATGATCTTGATTATTCGTCTTCGAGATTGATATGCTGGTGCTGATAACTTACGACATGACCACCATTGACAAAGCCGGCCGCCGACGCCTGCGCCGCGTAGCACGCTGCTGTCAGGATTACGGCCAACGCGTGCAGTTTTCGGTTTTTGAATGTACCGTCGGTGATAAAGAGTGGGTTGTGTTGAAAGATCGGCTGCTCAAAGAGATCGATCCTAAACAGGACTCCCTGCGGTTTTACTTTTTGGACAAGACGGCCGTAGAGAGATTGGAACATCATGGCGTCAAAGAACCTCGGGATTTGTCTGAGCCATTGGTGATTTAGCCTGCGAGCATATTGCCCTTTGCTGAGTCACGGAGCCAATTTGTGTATGATCCGACATTTGGTCGATTTCGTTTCCGCGAACCTCAAGCGCTCGCCAAATCGTGCGGGTTTCGCATCAGTGTGTTGTTCTTTGACAATTGAAGGGTTAACGATTATTCCTTTTAATGTATTGTGGTGCAATTGGCCT
>DASXDR010000088.1:0-9118 GCA_036490535.1 Tepidisphaeraceae bacterium
TTGATTTTCAGATCGTTGGGGTTGGGGACTTCGTCGGAGGTGAGGATGTAAGGACCAATGGGGCAGAAAGTGTCGAATGATTTGCCGCGCGCAAATTGTCCGCCGCCGAGATTTTTATCGCGCTGCCAATCACGCGCTGAGACGTCGTTGGCGATGGTGTAACCGAAGATATATTTCAATGCATCCTCGCGCGACACGTGCTTGGCTTGTTTGCCGATCACGATCGCCAGCTCGTTTTCAAAATCGACTTTATCCGAGAGCTTGGGGACCATGATCGGATCGCCGGGATTATTCAAAGTGTTGGAGGCCTTGATAAAAAGCATCGGGTTGACAGGAATCTGGCTCTGCGATTCCTCGGCATGTTTGCGATAGTTCAAGCCAATGCAAAGAATGTCCGTGGGGATCAGCGGGGATAGCAGTTTGTCGACGCGGAGTTTTTTATCTGTCACACGATGCGAGCCAAAAATATCTCCCTCGATCAGCAGAGCGGCGCCATCGTCGAGCAACTGCCCGTGATAGATGGATGAATCGGAACGGAAGCGGATGATTTTCATGGGGGTGATTATAAAGGGGGAAATTCGAATAACGAACCAAATTGGACTAACCAATGATCGAAAGCGCGCAATATTTAGCGGCGCGTCCGAAGGACCGCGCTGGTGTGCGCTGATCAACGCGGTGCTACGCACGCGCCGCTAAATATTGCGCGGGAGATGTTTCTTTCATTCGAACATTCGAATTTGATTCGTCGTTCGAATTTCGTCATTCGCGCTGCGAGCGCGCTAGACCGCGACGGCTTCGGCTTCCGTTGGCGCCTCGGCGGTGATGATGCTGACGGTAATCTCCGGCGGTAAGAGCGTTTCGACGCGGCGCTGGAAATGGCCTTTGATTAGATGGTGGATCGCGCCGCGGCGGCTGGAGCCGATGAGGATTTTTTCCACGCCATAGGTGGCGGCGGTTTCAGCCATGAGCGTGGCGGCGTCGGGGCCCTGGTCATAAACCGGCAACACCGGCACGCCGGCTTCGTGGCCTAATTCCAGGAAACGCGCGAAGACTTTCTGTGCGGCCAGGTCGTTCTCGATATTCACGCCCTCTTCCCATTTGATGGATAGATGCACTTCGCGGATAAAGCAGACGACGAGCGCTAGGTGCTCGCGTTTGGCGAACACCAGCGCTGCCGAAGCCAGTGATTCTGATCCATATGTGCCGATCAGGCACTTGGGCATGGACGGCACATCGGCGGGCAATTGCTCGAGCACCGCCTGTTGCAAAAGACTCCGGCGCGGACCGTTGCGATTCTGCCACCACTTCGTCGCGGCCCGGGCGGTCAGGCCCACGATCATCACAATCGTGACAAACAGCAGCGCATGCAGTTTGGTAAACGCCAGCGTCACCCACAACGCCAGCAGGAATACTCCCAGCAGCATCATGGGCAGCTTGCGGCGCATACGCCGCAGGCGCGGGTGGGTTGAGCAGAGCGTGACGTTGATCGAAACCGCGCCGATCACACCGATGGCGTAAAGCGCCGCCAGGCTTTCCAGATCGTGGCTGATGAGCAACACCAGGATTGGCACACCAGCGGCGATCACGGCAGGAATCCAGGGAACGCCAAAGCGATTGAGCTTCTGGAGCACCTGAGGCAATTCGCCGTCGCGCGCCATCAGGTATTGAATCGAGATCATGTCGGTGATCGCGGTATTTCCGGCAGAGATCAGCAGCAGGCCGCCGATTATGCGCACCAGCCATTCGCCCCAGGCGCCGACATAAAAGCTGGTGAGGTAAGCCATCATGTCACTGACATGCTGCGAGCGATCCAGTGGGAAAATGGCGATCATGAAGATGGCGAGGATGATGTTGAAGACCGCCACTTCAGCCGTCACCACCCATATCGCCTTGCGCGCGGTACGGGCTACGGGCCGCTTCATCACACCGGTGAGATTGGCAATCGCTTCCACGCCCGAAAGCGCCAGCACGATCGACACGAACGCCACCCATAAATCTGCCGGACTGTGATTGAGTGAACCGATGCGATGGGGGATTTGTGCCCATTCAATTTTGCCGCTGAAAACCGCCGAGACGGTGATCAGCAATGTGATGGCGACCATCCCAATTGCCGCAAAGAGCGCGAATCTGCCCGTGTGCTTAGGCCCCATGAAATTGAAAAAGCCGATCGCCGCAATCGCGACGATCGCCCAGAGCCCCGGCGAATCCCACGCCAGCAAACGCTCCCCGGGTTGTGGCAATCCCTGATCATAAATCGTCTTCACCGCATGACGATAATTGCTATCCGTGGAAAGACCCATCAATTCATCGCGCTCTGCGGTCGTCATGGGGCGTTCAAGGAAGAAATACTCTTTCCCTCTGAATGTGAGCCGATGACTGGCAATGTCGTATTGGAGCAATCGTTGGAATGTCTGGTTTTGCTCCACGCCAGCGGGCAGTTCATCCAGTTCCGCAGTTGTGAAAGAGGATTGCACCTGAATCGCCTGGCCCGCGTCTTTAACATCCTGTGGTGCCGCCTGCACGAGATGGTGAGTCAGCGGCAAACCAAAATAATGAAACGCATCCAGCACGCTCAAGCTGGCGGTCACCGTGTAATCGGCAAACAGCAGCAAGGCTCCGATCACCGCCAGCGTACGGCTGACGTGCTTCGCTGCCGTGTAAACGCCGCCGCCATCAGGATAGATTCGGCAAATCTGCGTGTATGCCCATCCCACCGCCAGGATTAGCAGGCTCATTAAAACAATCAGCCAGAAGCTGGTGCGGCCGGCGAAGAGAAATGCCAGACCCAGCACATAGAGCCGACTCGTGCCCCAGTCGCCAAAGAGCAGACCGGCAGCCTGGAGCCAACCGACATTTCTTGGCCGATGCGACGCGAGCAGGGAAAGCGCCATGGGCTTGGGCTTCCCCGTATCTTCAGTGTGCATATGAAATTTTCTTCCGCGAGCCATTCATCCGCGACTCCAAATATCCTGCTGGAGCAAACGCGGACAAAAAGCTCATCAACACATCATCGCCGCTCGGAAGAGAACCACTGGTTTTGCAACCAGCGTTTCAGGAGGGCAGCAACCGATGCTTTCAATCACGCCTACGAGGTTAGCTGACGGGCTAGAGCTTGAAAGTGCTCTGGAATCTTCGTGGATTCCTTAGCCCCTGGTGGCAGACGTCTTCACATCCATCACCTTATTGGGTTCCCCGCATCCCGGCTTTTGCAACCGGAATCTCGGCGTTTCAAGACGAATAGCGTATGTGCGCGCGAAGAATTGTCAAATTATAATCTGGATTCAAAAATGTAATGTGATGCGCAATATGGATTTACGTGAATTTGTGTCGGGGTCATGTGCTCGCTTCGCCGATATCCAGCCCATACTTGCGCATCTTTTTGTAGAGCGTCGTGCGGTCGATATCCAGCTCGGCGGCGGTCGCCTGACGACTCCATTTATTGCGTTTCAGGGCTGCAGCAATGATTCGGCGCTCGGGGATTTCCAATGCCTGTACCAGGGGCATGGCAGGAATTTCTTCCTCGTTGCCCCCCGCTGCAGGCCCATGCTGAGCAGTGGTGATCGTTTCCGGTAAATCCCGCAATTCCGCGCGCGGCCCTCGACACAGCACGACCGCATGCTCGATGGCATTCTCCAACTCCCGTACATTCCCCGGCCAGGCATAACGCTGCAATGCCGCTGCCGCTTCTTCCGTGAATCCGCCGATCTCGCGATTTGCTTCAGCCGAAAATTGCCGCAGAAAATGCCCCGCTAACCGCTGGATATCCCCGACCCGATTGCGCAGAGAAGGCAAGCGGATCGGCATGACATTAATGCGGTAAAATAAATCCTGCCTGAATTTGCCTTCCGCTACTAATTGGCCCAAATCCGCATTGCTGGCGAGGATCACGCGCACATCCACCTGCGTGGTCTGCGTGTTGCCCACTGGCTCAAAGGTTTTTTCCTGCAAGACCCGCAGCAATTTCACCTGCATCATAGGCGAAGCGGAATTGATCTCATCCAGAAAAATCGTGCCGCCGTCGGCTGCGAGGAATCTTCCGGGCTTATCCGCCACCGCTCCCGTGAATGCTCCTCGCATATGCCCGAACAATTCACTTTCCAGCAAGGTCTCCGGCAGTGCCCCGCACGAAACCTCGATAAATGGCTTGTCCCTTCGGGGAGATCGATGATGAATCGCCCGCGCAAGCAATGATTTGCCGGTCCCGCTTTCGCCGCACATCAGCACGGTCGTGCGGCTATCAGCCACGGCATCCACCAGATCAAAAATCCGCAGCATCTGATGATCGTGCCCGACGACATTTTCCAAGCCATAGCGCAAATCAAGCTGCTGCTTAAGCGTCTGATTCTCAAATAATAATGCCTGCTGCCGCGAGGCTTTTTCCACCACCACGCGAATTTCATCATCCACGATTGGCTTGGTCAGGTAATCAAACGCTCCCAGCTTAGTCGCCTGCACTGCCCCTTCGATTGAGCCATAACCCGTGATGACAATGGTTACTAAATGCGGAAACCGTTTTCGCAAACTCCGCAAAAACTCGGCTGGCTTGATCCCCGGCATATTGATATCCGCCAGCAACAGGTCCACGCGTTGGCCGGATAGCCAATCCATCGCAGCAGCAGCTGAGTCCGCGGTGCGGATTTCGTACCCCTCGCGCCTTAGGAATTGCCCGAGCGATTGAAGCATGATGCGGTCCTCATCAAGGATAAGAACCCGCACTTTATCGGCCTGTGGGTTGTCGGAAACGCGCGGATGGATTTGCAGGGTGCTCATGTTTCTCTATTTCAACATCGGCGATTTTTGTTGTTATGCGAGAACTGGTTGTGTTAGCATGGTTGGCCTGCCAATGGGCAGGTTTATCGGACCTTTTAATACAGCCGCGGAGGGTATCCGCGGAAATTCCCCGCCTGAGTCAATCGGCGGCTTTATGTTTTGAGGAGTTAGAACGCACATGAAAGTTGGCATTCCCCGTGAGATCAAGAGTGATGAATATCGTGTCGCCATGCTGCCGGTCGGCGTGGAATCGCTGGTCAAAAATGGCCATCAGGTTGTAGTAGAAACCCATGCCGGCGATGGCAGCGGATTTTCTGACGAAGATTACGTCGCCGCGGGAGCGAAAATCGTCGGCACGCACGAAGAAACTTTCGCCGCTGACATGATCGTCAAGGTCAAAGAACCCCAAGCCACCGAAATTTCGCTGTTCCGTCCCGGCCAGATTGTCTTCACCTATTTCCACTTTGCTGCCTCGCAGGAGCTCACGCAGGCTTGCCTCGAATCTGGCATTACCGCCATCGCCTACGAAACCATCAAAGATAAAAAAGGTACGCTGCCGCTGCTCACCCCCATGAGCGAAGTCGCTGGCAAAATGTCGATCCAGGAAGGCGCGAAATACCTGGAAAAACCGATGAGTGGCCGCGGAATTCTCCTCGGCGGCGTTCCTGGCGTGGCCCCGGCTCACGTAGTGATCTTCGGCGGCGGGATTGTCGGCACCAATGCCGCCAAAGTCGCCGCTGGTCTCGGTGCCCACGTTATCCTCATGGATATCAATCTCGACCGCCTTCGCTATCTCGCCGATGTCATGCCCGCCAACGTGCACATGGTCTATTCTGACCCCCACACCATCCGCGAAAATCTGAAGTTAGCCGACCTGGTCATCGGCGCCGTCCTTATCCCCGGTGCAAAAGCCCCGCGCCTGGTTAAGCGCGACGATTTGAAAATTATGAAACCCGGCGCGGTGATTGTCGACGTTGCCATCGATCAGGGCGGCTGTGTCGAAACCGCGCGCCCCACCACGCACCAGCAGCCCACCTATATGGTCGACAACATCGTGCACTACTGCGTGACCAATATGCCCGGCGCCGTCGGCCGCACCAGCACCATCGCCCTCTGCAACGCTACGCTCCCCTACGCCGTGAAAATCGCCAGCAAGGGCTACGAATACACCGCCAGCGACGATGTCGGGTTTGCCGAAGGAATCAACATGGTAGGCGGCAGATTAACCAACCACGCCGTCGCTGATTCGTTCCATATGAAATGCGAGCCGATTCGCAGAAAGTGATACAAACCAGTTGGACTTTTCATTGCCCTTATATATCATTTTGTCTCACTAACTGGAGCGTAGCATGGTCCAAGCGCGTGTACGCAAATGGGGCAGCAGCATGGCAGTGCTCATTCCCAGGCAATTCGCCAAAAATCACCGTATCGATGTTGGGAGTGTTGTCGACCTGGAAAATATGAAAGTAATCGACGGTCGGCGACCACGGTATAAGCTTTCGGAGCTAATGGCAAAATATAAGCGCAAGCATCGCCAAGGTGAATGGGATTTGGGTGCACCAGTCGGCAAGGAAATTTGGTAGTGGCTCGTATCACTTATATTCCCGAGCGTGGAGATCTTGTTCACGTAAACCTAAGTCCTTCGGCTGGGCGTGAACTTACCGGGCCTCACTATGCTTTAATCCTTAGCCCAAAGTCATACACCCAGCCCTCAGGTATGGTTGTGTGCGTCCCGTTGACCTCGCGTATTCGCGGCGGGCCGTTTGAAGTGATTCTTCCAAGAGGACATCTTCCAGAGAAAGCCGGTGTTGGTGCGGTAGATTCAGTGATTCTGTGCGATGCCCTGCGCCAACTGGATTACCGCGAGCGGTCTATGCAACTTGTTGCCAAAGCTCCAAGATCCATATTAGATGAAGTGACTTTGCGATGCTTGGCTTTGATCGACCCAGAAGCACAATTCTAAATTACCAAAAATAAAGATGCCCACCCGCTTCGAACAACTTCAAGCGATGCTGCAAAAAGAACCGAGCGATCCCTTTCTGCTCTACGGCATCGCCATGGAATATAAAAAGCAAAACAACCCCGCCTCAGCCATCGATTACTTCAATCGCACGCTCGCTGCTGATTCTGGTTACTGCTACGCCTATTTTCAATCCGGCCAGGTTCACGAATCTACCGGCGATACCGTCGCCGCGCGCAAAGCTTATCAGGATGGCATCGCCGCCGCCCAGAAAAAAGGGGACGCTCACGCCATGAGCGAAATCTCTGCCGCTTTAGACATGCTGGGATAAGAATTCGCGCATTACTTTTTCGCAACATCTCCTACAATGCGGCGTAAATGTCCAAGGGCTTCGTCGAATATCTCCAGAACCCCGAATGGCGACGCCAGCATCGTTGGCGGCGGGCCATCTGGCGGACCATGTCGCGCCTGGGCATGACTGGCATGCATGGGCTGCCGATGAACCGGCGCTGGGTCAATATTCATCGCCGCAAGATGCCGATGAAAAATCTCGACCCCGCCTTCGATGGCCTCAAGCTCGTGCAAATTTCCGACCTGCATTACAGCCCGGTCGTCTGGCGGCGCTACATCATCCAATACATCGAATGGGTTAACGAAATCGCCCCCGACATCGTCGTCGTGACCGGCGATCTCATCACCGGCGGTTATCGTTACGCCCACCGTATCGCCACCATCCTCTCTCATCTCAACGCACCGCGCGGCGTGATCTGCACGTTTGGCAATCACGATTACAGCATCTACGGCAAAACCGCCCCCTCAGAGGGCCGTCGCCGTGCTGATTATCTGGAGAAATGCCTGCAGCAACGCGGCCTCACCGTGCTCCGCAACGAAACTCTGCTTATCAAAGACGTCAACGCTTCGCGCCCGCTCGCCATTGTTGGCTTGGATGATGAATGGTCCGGCGCCATCGATGCTGAATCCGCTTTCTATGGTCTCGATCCCAAGCTTCCCATCGTGTGCTTAAATCACAACCCCGCCAATTGCCTGGAGCTGATGGAATTTCCCTGGCAATGGATGCTCTCCGGCCACACCCACGGCCGCCAGGTTGCCACCACCAAATTCGGCCAGAAATTCTACCCCCACCGCTTCCGGCATTATGTCCACGGTTATTATTCGGTCCGTGATCGCCACCTCTACGTCAACCGCGGCCTGAGCTACGGCAAACGCATCCTCGACTGGAATCGCCCAGAAATCACCGTCTTTAAACTCACCCGTGAAATGTCCTGAAATACGCGTAGGGGATTTATATCCCACGCTTCTTCGGCGCCACGCCGCGGCGCAGTCGCGGGATATTTTCAATGCGGTAAATCTTCCTTAACCCCCGGCTCGGCAGTATGCCGCACGATCGTTTCCCTCGGACCCCTCGCTCGCACAATCGGCCCCACCACCACCGCTGCCAAAAACAAAATGAAAATCACAATCAACACGCCGCGCACCCAGCCCACATCCGTGGACAGCACCGGCTGATTAATTACTTCTGCGAGTATGGAGATCGATAGAAGCATTGTTGCAAAAATAGCCGGGACTCAACGAGTCCCGGAATTCTTCCGGGGGTCGTTGACCCCCGGCTATTTCATCATCGCTTTCCCCGCCACACTGGATCCTGCGCCGCTTCTTTGCTCGTCTCAAACCACCGCGTCATGATCGTCTTCTGCTGCGTATAAAAGTGAATCGACTCGGTGCCTTGAATATGCAAATCGCCGAAGAACGATTGATTCCAACCGGTAAATGGGAACCACGCCATCGGTGCCGGCACGCCAATATTGATCCCAATCATCCCCGCATTGAAATGCCTTTTGAATTGCCGCGCTGCATATCCATCACGTGTGAAAATCGATGCTCCATTCCCATAAGGCGACTGTCTTCCGATCGCCAGCGCATCCTCCAGATTTTTCACGCGGATCACGGATAAGACCGGCCCGAAAATTTCTTCCTTCGCCACGCGCATCTCTGGCTTGACGTGATCGATAACGCTCGGCCTTAGAAAAAATCCCGGCGAGGGTGCTGATTCTCTTCCATCCAATGCAATCTTCGCCCCTTCTTTCTGGCCGATTTCCAGATAGGAAGCGACGCGATCGCGATGCTCTTTGGTAATCAGTGGCCCCATATCCATTTCCCCGCCCGTATCAGTCGCTCCCACCTTCATCTTGCTTGCCTTCTCCACCAATCGCTCGCTCAAGGGGTCGCCAATATCGCCAACAGACAAAGCGACAGAGCCGGCCATGCACCGCTCACCAGCGCATCCAAACGCCGATGCCTGCAGCGCCGCCACCGCTTGATCCAAGTCCGCATCCGGCATGATGATCAAATGATTCTTCGCCCCGCCCG
>DASXDR010000093.1:0-8736 GCA_036490535.1 Tepidisphaeraceae bacterium
AGCCGCAAGCGTTATTTCATCCTTCTCTTCTATCTGTGTTAATCTGTGTCCATCCGTGGTCAATGATTTCTTTAAGTCATGCCGAGGCGTTTTAAATTCTCCAGGCTCACCTTAATCGCTTCCAGAGGATCGGCGCCGTAGCAATCATCCTGCTCGACGATTCCGTATTTCACGCCCAGCTTGGTGCACTCATCGCAGATTGCTTTGAAATCCAGGATGCCGGTTCCTACGGGCGCGAATTTTTTATCATTCGCATTATTCATGTCTTTCAGATGCACGAGGATGCAGCGCTTGCCGAGCTGTTGCATGTAGGAAACCGGATCAACTCCGGCGAATTTCACCCAGAACACATCCAGCTCCGACTTCACCACGCCCGGCTCGGTGTTTTCCCACAAAATATCCAGCGCGGTCTGATTGCCAATCTTGTGAAATTCAAAATCATGATTGTGATAAGCAAACTCAAATCCCTTTGCTACGCACTTTTTCCCAGCAGCATTCAGCTCCGAAGCAGTCTTCTTCCAAACCTCCGCGCCTTTACGCCGCTCGTCTGGTAGCCACGGGCAAATGATGTTCTTAATCCCAATCGCTGCACAATCATCCATCACCTTGTTCAGATCGGAGTTCAGCGAATCAATCCCCGCATGAATCCCCGACGGCTTCAAACCCGCATCATCCAGCGCCTTTTTCACCTCGGCGGCTGTCTTGAGATTTCCAAACCCCGCCAGCTCCACATTTTTATATCCAATCGCCGCGATCTTCTTCATGGTCCCGGCAAAATCCTTAGCAGTCAGATCGCGAACCGTATACAGCTGAATTGAAATTGGTAATGAGCTCATAATTACATCCTTTAATCGTTAAATCACGCTCTAAATTCAGGGCAAGTCCAGCAGTGTGCGGCAACTATTCCGCACTTGCAAGCGCCTCCTGCTTTAGCGCAATTCCCCTAATTATTTTCTCCGACAAAAATCTTCCGGATCCAATCCAAAATTCCCCCGATATGAACGAAAAGTATCACAAGGAGAAACCATCCTACCAGTGACCAGATTACGAGCAACAGCATAAACCACCCGCTCCCCTTCGCCGCCTGTTGGCATAACACACCAAAAATACCGATATTCCAAATCAGCGCAACTCCACACCAGACCAGGGATGCAACCCACCCTCCAATTTGTCGCCCCAGCGATGGCTGCTCCACGGGTTCCTTCTTTGGCGCTTTCGCTTTTTTATCTGATCGCGAGATCACCCTTAATCCGATCAATACCATCACCACGGATGTCACCACCCCCACAACCGCCGAGGGGTTCGAGACATGCCGCACCGTCTTAATTGCAATACAAGCGACAACCACCCACCCCAGCGTCCAAACCAGCGTTGACAGCAAGCACCCAAAATTTGCAAACGAAAATCTTCTGTGATCGCTGCGAATCTCGCCAGCACCAGTAGTCCGAAATTCCACCGGCGGAGCAGTCACCTCACCATACATTGCGCTTGGCGCTGCCTCTCCAACTCGATGAACCGCTACGTGTTCTCTCTTTGCACCGCGCCGGTTCATCTGCGGCAAATTTCCCTGCGATACCGCCAGCAAAAGCATTCCCACAATTGCCATTTCCCACCCATACAAAGGGCTCGAAAATACCCACAACCAAATCCGTGTCGGCACTACTGCAGCCACACCGACATTCGGCACTGCGTTGTAAGTATCCGCGTCATTCGGATAGCTCGATTGTGAAATAAGCCGCCCGTCGATCGAAAAAACATAATGTGCACATTGCCCTCCCTTCACTCGCTTGGCTGTATACACATCAAATTGGTCATTCCCCGCCGGCACCATTTTAAAATCCCCACCCGATGCCTCGACATGCCAGCCGCGTACGAAGCGCCATTGTCGATCATAAATCTGAATCCGCCCCGCATCTGGCAGCGGCACTACGTGCTCCCCATGCTGCATGGTCAGCACCCCACTCACATGTCCCGCCGGCCATTCAAAGGTAGTGGGCAACCAATTCAGTCCTCCTGCTGCGGACAACCCGCCTGAGAGAAAAACCACAATCCCCACCGCCATCAGCGCGCCCGCCACCATTCCCATAAGCCAGCGCCACAATGGCTTTCCATCGCGATCAAAAATCGCCCTGAGTGCTGCTAGAACCCAGACGCTTCCAATGACAAGAATAATCAGGATGAAAATGTATTTCATAAACCCAACCCCAACTTCACCGCGCGTTCGGCCGATTTGTAAAATCTTTTAAAACGCTGCCTCAGCACCGCCCCTTATTATGCCGTATGTTAACCTCGTTATCATTCACGTCCCCCCCATATTTTGACCGATAATCATCTCGTGGCCTCACGCTCAGCCAAAACCCGTTTGCGTGCTTTTTCGCCAAAAAAGCCCAAAATCGACGTCTTTTCCATCGACGTCGCTGAGCTTCTAGGTCGCCCCACTGTAAACCTCGACACCCCCGAATTGCAGCGATTCCTGGCGGGCAAAACCATCCTGGTCACTGGAGCAGGGGGGTCGATCGGCTCGGAAATCTGCCGCCAGATCATGCGTTTCTGCCCCGCCAAATTGATTCTTCTCGAACAAGCTGAAAACGCCCTTTACGACATTGATTGCGAGCTGCGTAACCGCTGGCTTGGTGCTGAAATCCATCCGCGTATTGCTGATATCTGCGATGCTACGCGCATTGATAACGTTTTTGCTGAATTCCGGCCCCAGGTGATCTTCCATTGTGCAGCCCACAAGCACGTTCCCATGATGGAACTCAACCCCGGCGAAGCGATCAAAAACAACGTCTTCGGCACCAAAACCGTCGCCGACGCCGCCGCCAAACACGCTGCCAATGCCTTCGTCCTGATCTCCAGCGACAAAGCCGTCAACCCCACCAGCGTGATGGGCGCCACCAAACGCGTTGCTGAGCTCTATGTCCAGTGGCTTTCCGGCCGCAGTAAAACCCGCTTCGTTGCCGTCCGCTTTGGCAATGTGTTGGGCTCTTCTGGCTCGGTCGTTCCTCTTTTCAAAAAACAAATCGCTGCCGGCGGCCCGGTCACCGTTACCCATCCGGACATGCAGCGATATTTCATGACTATCCCCGAAGCCAGCCAATTGGTTCTGCAGGCCGGCGCCATCGGCCAAGGCAGCGAAATTTTCGTCCTCGACATGGGCGAGCCGGTCAAAATCCTCGATTTAGCCCAATGCCTGATCGCCAAAGCAGGGCTGACCACCAAAGACATCCCCATCCAAATCACCGGCATCCGCCCCGGCGAAAAACTCTTCGAAGAACTTGCTCGCGATGATGAACGCACCCTCTCAACCACCCACCCCAAAATCCGCATCTGGCAACTCGCTGTCGCCACCGATAGCCAGATTACCCGAATGCTATCCAACCTATCGCAGCTTACTAATGCCCCGGCAAGCCAGATCGCAAACACGCTTTTTGAGCTTCTAGGTGAAGAACCAAAGGCCGCACCTCTCCGTCTGGTTGGCAACATTGCCGCTTGAAAACGCCATCCATTACACTCAAGTTCAATAGTTGCTAGGGGTTGGGCAATTTGACACACCCCTGGCGCTCGTTTAATCTTTTAATGTAATTTTAACCCGGAAATGGAGGCTCCATGCAGGAGTATGAAAACCTCAAGCGTTTGGTAGAAGAGGCCGCCGAGGATATTGGCAAGGCCGAGGGTGGAAACAAGGCCGCTGGCACGCGCGTCCGCAAAAAAATGCAGGAAATCAAGGCCGCCTCCCAAGCCGTCCGCCAAAAGATTTTGGAAGGACGCGACACCGAAGCAGGGGCAGGCGGAACTCCGGAAGCCTGATTTTGCGTCGGGTTTGAAATTTTTTTTCCCAATGCAAAAGCGAATGGACTAACGGTCTATGCCGCCTCTATTTCTGTTGGATATTGCCACCCTGGATCTGAATCGGGTCTTGTACGATCAGGAAGCGATCCGCCAGGTCAATCCGCAGCGCGGAGCCATGGAGCATTTAAACAGCATTGTTCATGTTGACCCAGCCACGGGTGAGATAGTCGGATACAAAGACGTTAAAGAAGACGAATTCTGGGTGGCGGGGCATATTCCAGGTCGGCCTTTGCTTCCTGGCGTGATTATGATCGAGTGCGGGGCGCAACTCTCTTCGTTCTACACGCGCAAGGTTCTGAAGTGGGAAGGGTTTATTGGCTTTGGCGGCGTGGAAGAATGCAAATTCCGCATGCAGGTCCCGCCGGGCAAAAGAATGTATGTGGTCGGCAGGCTGCTCTGGGTCAGGCATCGACGCATGGCATCGAAGATTCAGGGAATTGTCGATGGCGCGTTGGCTTTTGAAGCAACGATCATCGGGGCGCAGATGTAAATAAAGTCTGGTGACGGAAAATAAAGCCGCCGATGTTATTGGCGGAATTTCCCGCGGATCCCATCCCGGGCGTTTTTTCAGACTTCACACTTCAATCTTAATAAGAGCACAGCCCACGGCGTGATGTCGCCGGGGCTGTGCGATCCTGATCCGATCTAGCGCAGGGAATTTTAATGATGTTCAATAGTCACATCATGTTCATGATGGTGGCCCCAATGGGAATCATGTTCGTGCACCGTGCATCCGCTGATGGCGACGACGGTCATAAGGCCAAAGATCGAAAGTAAAATCTGTTGCCATTTCATAGTAGTCCTTTCTTAAACTGTTATGTGATGCTTATTGCAAACAGCGGGCCGCGGCAGGCCGAAGCAGAAAGGATGAGTTCGCTCTCGAAGAAAATTTAATTGGATGGATTGACGATCGCACCGGAGAAGAGTGTGGCGCCGGTTTTTGTGTCGTTAATAGAGACATAGAAAGGATGGTTGGCGATGAAGACCGCCTGATTACCCATAACCGCAGTCGGTTCGAAGGTGATGCCAGTGGCGGCAGCGGCTTGGGTGCCTTTTTCGTCGACGCTGACATAGGCTTGGTGAACGGCTTGGCTGACATAAAGGGGTTGCGAGCTGATGCCGGAAAGGTCTGCGGCTTGAGGGTCAAAGACGTCCGGCATGCCCATTAGCGATAGTTCCTGGTTGAGGTCAGTAGTGCTTTGCGCCGTGAATTTCGGGAGAGAAAGCTGGACTTGCGTCATTTGCGCATCGGCGGCCCAGGTGGCGAGATTGGCGGGTGTCAGCGAAGAATCCAGCGAGGCCAGGCCGCCCGATTTAGGAAGCACAATCGTCATTTCATAATCGCCGTTGGCATAAGGCATTTCGATCATCTGCATCTGATCATTTGCATAATATTGAAAAATCGAATTTTGATTCATGAACGTAGCGGTGCTGCTTGAGCCCGTGTCGCTCGTGAAATTTTCCGATGCATCGCGCGAAGGATCAAACTGGGATTGCCAATCGGAATCGAATGTGACCGCGTTAACCAGCGCTAAGACGGTGCGGGGATCAATCTGCGAGAAAAGTTTCTGGATTTTCCCATTGGTGTGATCAGAAACCCATTGATCGATTTGATTGACGGTATCTGGATTGGTGAAGTCCGCCTGCTGCGGCGCTGCGCCGAAAGCGGATTGGAGCTCACTTAAATAAGTGGGATTGAACTCAAAGCCGGATTTTGTCCATGCAGCATTCGCCAGGCTGAGATCAGCACCGCTATTTGCTGCTGGTGAAAAAGAATTGTCAGCCGTCATCTGCTCCAGCAAATCCTGGGTCGAAGCAGGGAGATGCAGCACATTGGCCATTTGCTCTCGAGTCTGGCCGTTTGCACCGAGGTACACCATCGCGAAAGCAGTTTCGATGCTGTAAGGGGAGAAGAAAATATTCTGGTCAGGATTTTGGGAGCGCAGCTCGGCATAAAGATCAGAGGAAAATTGATTGACATCCTGTGCGAACGTGTTGAAGCTCCCGGTGGGATCTGAAACAGGGATATTGGGATTTACGGTAATCGGATCAGTGCCAGGGACAGTGTGCAGTTTCTGTTTGGACTGCGGCGTGATGGTATCGTTCGTGGTGGCGTAGATGATATCTTTGCCACCGCCGCCGTTGATGGTGTCGACACCATCGCCGGCGTAGATGTGGTCGCGCTCCGGGCCGGTGGTGATGGCGTCGCTGCCTTGATTGCCATAAATCCAGACACCCATCGTCAGATGGGCAGGCAGATCGACATTGATGCTATCGGTGTTGCTGCTGCCTTGAATGATCAGACGGCGCGTTTCGGCGC
Source organism: Tepidisphaeraceae bacterium (assembly GCA_036490535.1). Lineage (GTDB taxonomy): Bacteria > Planctomycetota > Phycisphaerae > Tepidisphaerales > Tepidisphaeraceae > DASXDR01. The sequence continues at coordinate 6,173 of DASXDR010000093.1, forward strand.
GGCGGCGCATCGTGACCTGGCCATCAACCGTAGCAGCAAGCAATCTCCGATTTGAAGGATCCAATTGCACGCTGATTTGATCGGATGCACCGCTACTGGCAAGAGTCCAGGAAAGGGAGTTTGCCGAGAACAAAACGCGCCGCTCAAGAGAATCAAATCGCGTCTCCGCCATGCCGACAAATATACTTGGCAGCGGACTCGTGGTAAACAAAAATCAAGGAAAAGTTGCCTTAATGGCGCTTGAAATACTGCACCTCGCGCTCATGTTTTTCAGCACCGGCGCGGGTGGAAAATGTGCCAAGATTACGCCGTCGGCCGGTTTTGACGTCAGTTTTACGCGAATAAAGGCGATATTTCCCATCACTGAGTTTACGGATCATAAACGGCTCCTCGGGAATTCAGGAGCTACACATGCCGTGCCGAACAGGCCTTTGGGCAGAGAATTAATCGTAGCACGTGCAATAAACCAAACGCCCAGATAAAACCTGCCAGCATCCCGACCAGTCCGCCCTGCAGCAGAATCTGGAGGTGGGATAGACCTAATCCATACCACCGATTACCTTGCCAAAGCGCAAAAATGCCCAGGGGCGCTACCGCGACGGCGACTATTTGGACGGCCATCGCCTTCGCTCCCGCACGCCAACCCGCCAGAAAAGTGGTCACCGTCGCGACGGAGATTATTCCCAAGCTGACGAACACCGCGAGGATAGCAGCCGCGAGCAGAGCTAAAACGATTCCGATACCAATGCAAACGAGAAAGATTGCTGCTACCAGGAGAACCCCCAGCACCAGCGCAGGCGGCGCCACCTCATCCGGGGCATCGGCGGCCATCAACAGGATCGAACACGCGAAATGCATATTCCGAGTATCGGATTTAGCCGGCTCCGATTTAATCGAATGCGGGAGCCGATCAGGCCTTCATAATTAATATAAGATTATTATTAATAAATATTTATATAAATATTATCAATTCAGGTTGACGTTGATCGATTGCAAGCGATAATAGCTGATCAACAGGTTTTTTAACCAAGGAGATCTAAGTGATTCAGTTTCTGGTACATGACGCTTCGCACGATACCGTGGGCGTTTGTGTGGTCGACGTAAAAGCCGGCCAGGATTTGGAAGGGCGCGATCTGGTGACCAACAAGGTAATCATGGCCAAGGCCAACGTGGATATTCCGCTCGGGCACAAAATCGCCCTCAAAGATTTCAAAGTCGGCGACGCGGTTTTCAAATACGGCTGCGACATCGGCAAAGTCGTCGCCCCCATCAAGACCGGCGACCATGTGCACACGCAAAATCTGAAAACCAAGCGCTGGGCGTAACTCAAAAAATGTTAGTTGTTAGTGGTTAGTTGATAGTTGTCAAAACATCGACCGGCCGCATTTAACAACTAACGACTAACCAATATCAACTAACAAGTAGGAATTTTCCATGGCAACAGATAAAAAAATCATGGCCTATCGCCGCGAGAATGGGCGCGTGGGCATTCGCAATCATGTGATCATTCTTCCCGTCGATGACATTTCCAACGCTTGCGTGGAGATGATTGGGAACAATATCAAGGGTACGCTGGCCCTTCCCCACGCCTACGGGCGTCTCCAGTTCGGCGAAGATCTCGAACTGCACTTCCGCACGATGATCGGCACGGGGGCGAATCCCAATGTCGCTGCGGTCATCGTCGTCGGCATTGAGCCGGGATGGACCAAGCGCATCGTCGATGGCATCGCCAAGACCGGCAAACCGGTCGCGGGTTTCTCCATCGAAGGCAAAGGCGACCTGAAAACCGCCGCCGAAGCTTCGGTGAAAGCCAAGGAATTCGTGCAATGGGCCACGGAGCTTCAGCGCACCGAATGCAAATTGAGTGAGCTGTATATTTCCGTCAAATGCGGCGAGTCGGATACGACCACCGGGCTATCGAGCTGCCCCACCGTGGGCAATGTGCTGGATAAACACGTGGCTCTCGGCGGCGTTTGCTCGTTCGGCGAAACCTCCGAGCTGACCGGCGCCGAGCATATCGTTAAATCCAAGGCCGCCAATAAAGAAGTCGAAGCGAAGTTCACCGCCATGTTCGACGATTACACGAAGCTGGTGTTCGACCAGAAAGCCGGCACCGATCTTTCTGAATCGCAGCCGACCAAAGGCAACATTGCCGGCGGCCTGACCACCATCGAAGAAAAAGCCCTCGGCAACGTCGAAAAGCTTGGCAAAAAGACCAAGTTCATCGATGCCCTCAAACCCGCCGAAGCTCCGACCAAAGGCGCTGGCATGTACTTCATGGACACCAGCTCCGCCGCCGCCGAAGCCGTCACCCTCTGGATGGCCAGCGGCGCCGTCGTGCATCTTTTCCCGACCGGCCAAGGCAACGTCATTGGCAACCCAATCGAGCCAGTGATCAAAATCTCCGGCAATCCCAAAACCGTCGCCAGCATGTCCGACCACATCGACCACGATGTCTCCGCCATCCTGCGCGGCGAAATGACCCTCGACCAGGCCGGCGACGAACTAATCGAAATCATCACCCGCACGGCCAACGGGCGAGTCACTGCGGCCGAGGCTCTGGG
>DASXDR010000098.1:0-43894 GCA_036490535.1 Tepidisphaeraceae bacterium
ATGATTTGTTTCATCCTTCATCCTTCAGCATTCATCCTTATTTCGAGGTAATCATGGCAAAGAAAAGCACTCCCAAAAATCCCCAGTATGAAGCGATGTTTCTGCTCGGCCCCGTGGCCGGTAGCGCTGAAGACGTCACCGTTCTGCCCAAGGGCATTATCGAACGTCACGGCGGAGAGATCATGGTGATTAAGAAGTGGGATGAGCGCAAGCTCGCCTACGAACTCGGTGGCCAAAAGCGCGGCACCTATGTCGTCGCCTTTTTCACCGCTCCCGGCAGTGCCATCACCCAGATCGAGCGCGACGTTAATCTCTCCGACGAAATCTCGCGCGTGATGGTGCTCCAGGCGGATCATCTTTCCAAGGAAGAGATGGATGCCGTCGAGCCGCAGAAGCCCATGCCGGTTGAAGAAAAGCCGATCTGGGATGCCTCACGCTGGGAAGATCGTCCGGAACGCTCGGATCGCTCCGGTGGTGGCCGAGGTCGACGCCAGGAGGAAACCGCGACCGAATAACGATTCGTTTAACCCCGGCCCCTGGGTCGGGTGTTTGGAGGCCTTATGCCCAGCTTCAACAAAGTCATCCTCTTAGGCAATCTGACGCGCGACCCGCAGCTGCGCTATCTGCCGAGCCAGACCGCCGTCGTCGATTTCGGCCTGGCCTGCAATCGCAAATGGAAAGGCCAGAACGGCGAAGATCGCGAAGAGGTGCTCTTCGTCGATGTCAGCGCCTTTGGCCGCCAAGCCGAAGTGATCAACGAATATTGTCGCAAGGGCCGCCCGTTATTTGTTGAAGGTCGCCTTAAGCTCGATACCTGGGAAGACAAGCAAGGCGGCGGCAAGCGCTCCAAGCTCTCGGTCGTCGTCGAAAATTTCCAACTCCTCGGCGGCCGCGAAGGCGCCCCCGGAGGCGGCGCCCCACCCAGCGACGACATGGGCCAATCCGCTCCCCCCCAGCAGCGCCCCCCAAGCCGCGCTCCCCAGCAGCGCCCGCAACAAGCGCCACCGTTTAACGAAGAGGAAAATTTTAAGTCGGATGATATTCCGTTTTAATGTTAGTGGTTAATTGTTAGTTGGTAATTGTGAAAAACAACGACAACTAACGACTAACAACTATCAACTAACACTCGAGGTAATTATGCCAAACATGAAACTACTCCTTCAGGAATCCATCAAGCACGTCGGCCGCGTCGGCGATATCGTCGAGGTCTCGCCCGGCTACGCCCGCAACTATCTTCTGCCGCAGGGCCTGGCTGTGAAGCCCACGCCCGGCAACATCAAGAAGATCGAAGCGCGCCGCCAGGAAATTCTCGCCCAGGAAAAAGCACAGCGCCAGCAGCACGAGACCACGCTGGCCAAGCTCAAAGACGTCGAAGTCACCCTTGAACGCCGCGCCAACGAGCAGGGCCACCTATATGGTGCCGTCTCTGCCACGGACATCGCCCGTGCCCTTCAGGGCCAGGGCTTCAACGTGCAGGCCGACGACGTGCAACTCCCCGGCAAGCTCGATCGCATCGAGAAATACAGCGTGGTGGTCGCCTTCGCGGAAGATCTCACGACCGACATCAAGGTCTGGGTCTCGCCCGATGCCGAAAGCAAAGCCGCCATCGATGCGCACCAGAAAGCCGCCGCCGAAACGCCTGCTCCAGCGAGCAATTTCGAGCGCAGTGTATAACCGAATAAACCGATACCCTGTTTAGCCCCGGCCCTTGGGCCGGGGCATTTCCGACCTTGATGGCCGGGATTAAACGAAAATGAGGATGTCATGACCGAAAACGCAACCGAAAACGCAACCGAAACCACGACCGAAGAAGCCGAATTCGCCTACCCCATCAAGGTGGAAGACGCCGGCCCCGGCACTAAGAAGATTTCCATCGAAATCCCCGCCGAGCGCATCGCCGCCAAGCTCGAAGAGAATTTCAAAGAGCTGCGCGGCTCCGCTCATCTCCCCGGCTTTCGCCCCGGCCACGCCCCGCGCAAGCTGATCGAAAAGAAATTTTCCGAAGACGTGCGCGACCAGGTCCGCCGCCAGCTCATCAGCGAATCCTACGGCCAGGCGATCGAAAAGAACTCGCTCAATATCATCGGCGAGCCTCAGTTCGATAACCCCGAAGGGATCAAGCTGCCGGAGAGCGGCGCGCTGAACTTCTCCTTCAACGTCGAAGTTCAACCCGAATTCACTATTCCCGACCTCAAGGGCATCAAGATCAAAAAGCCCAAGGTTGCCGTCACCGACGAAAACGTAGAGCAGGCCATGACCAACCTCAAAGAGCAGCAAGGCTCATTGGTCCCCGTCGAAGATCGCGGCGTGCAAACCAAGGACTTCCTCACCGCTGACGTTCACGGCAAAGTCGATGGCAACATCGTCGCCCATCAGCACGACGCCCAGCTCGTCGCCCGCGGCGGCCGTCTGCTCGGTATCCAGGTCGATGATCTCGATACCAAGCTCGAAGGCCTCAAGCCTGGCGAGAAGCGCTCCTTCACCGTGCACGCTGATGAAAAACATGGCTCCGAAGCGATGCGCAACAAGGATGTCGAAATTGAAATCGCGCTCAAGGATCTCAAGAAACTCGAGCCAATCACCATCGATCAGGATTTCCTCGATTCGCTGGGCTTCAGCAACGAACAGGAACTGCGCGATGCTCTGCGCGAGCAATTGGTTGAACGCATCAACTACGACGTGCAGAACGCTCAGCACGAGCAGATTCGCAAGCACCTGCTCGACAACGTGCAGATGGAATTGCCCGCCAAGATGAGCGACCGCCAGGCCGACCGCGTTGTCAGCCGCCGCGCCATGGAACTGATGTCTCGTGGCATCTCGCGCGATCAGATCGAAGCCAACGTGCAGGCCCTCCGCACCGGCTCAAAGGAAGAAGCGAATCGCGAACTCAAGCTTTTCTTCATCCTCCAGAAGATCGCCGGCGACGCCAATGTCGAAGTCGATGAACCCGAGCTCAATGGCCGCATCGCCATGCTCGCCGCTCACCGTGGCGAACGCCCCGAAAAGCTCAAACAACGCATGGCCAAAGACGGCTCCCTGCAAAACCTCTACATCCAGCTCCGCGAGCAAAAGGCTCTGGATAAAATCCTCGAAACCGCCGAGATCGAAGAAGTGGATGTCGTCAGCCCTTCCGCCGAGGAAAATAAGACCGAAGGCGAAGCAAAGAAGGAATAAGCTTTCTTCAGTATTTTGTATTCCCCGTAGCCCCGCATTCACATGCGGGGCTTTTTTTCATCACCGGCAGTGGCACTTCAGTGCCACTGAAGACTATCACGGCATCACAATAAACTTCGCCTTCCCCTGCTGCCGCGAATACGTGTGCGTGATATCCACCACCCCCTCATGCTCCGACTTTCCATGCGTCGCCAGCCACTTCTGCGCCCGCGAAAAATAATCATCAAATTCCCCCTCATTCATCTCCCGCGCAAAATAAGTATCGCGTTTTACCGGAATCAATCTGCACAGCGCCTCCCCCTTCTTAATCTCAATTCTTTTCTGCGATTCTTCCAATTCCACCACGCAATGCCACGGATAACTCGCCGGGTACCAATCCGTCTCAATCAGCGCCGCCACTGCCTTCCATGACCGTTCCATATTCGGCACATCCGTCAACAACAACACTTCCCCCGGATCGGTCTTCAAAAAAAGATAACTGCTGATCTTCACCTGATTCTTAATCTGTTCAAAAACGTTGTCCGTAATCGGATGCGGAATCTTCTGCCCTTTCTCCCAGAACCAGGCGTATTGCTGCGTCAGCGGCACGCCCTCGCTTTCTTCCGAGCTCGCATACGCAAAATCACTTTCGATAATCGTATCCGGCTCCACCTTCCACCCATTTCGCGTCTTCACAAACGTCACATCAAAATTCGCCAGCACATCCCACCCAAAACTATTGGCCGCGCGAAATGGCGGACACTCCTCTGGCCAACCCTTTCCCGCGCCGCGCTTGATATAAACATCTTTCCCCGGCATCGGCCCGAATAAATCATCGCGAAATTTGCGAAAGTGCAGCATAAAGAAGATTGTCGCTTTTGAAGCCCCACATGTACATGCAGCACCACGACGCGTCGTGCGGGATTATTCAGCTAAAAGCGCTGACCCGCGCGCCGCATGCCAGGTATCTTCGCCCACGTCCAATGTCCACCCCGCCCGCGCAACACTGGTCAGATTTTCACTGACCATACGATGAATATCTTTTTGAAGATGCGCCAGATGAATACCAATCCCCCCGAGCAGCAAAACATGTTGCGGCCGATAGATAGCATGCCCAATGCGGATCGCGCGGACTAATGCTTTGATCGGCGGCTCATTGGCCGACATTTTCGCCACTGCCGAGGGAAGATCCTGCCCGTAACGTTTCCGCAGCGCCGCAGCACCGATATACCCTTCCAATCCTCCTGCCCCACCATCGGGGCCGATTACTTCTTCTCCGGGGAGAGAAACATCCACCTGCCCCCAGTGGCCGGGCGAATTGCCACTGACTAGCAGCGGCTTTCCATCATCCAGCACAGCTGCCCCAACGCCGGTACCAATCGCCAGGCTGAATACTCGACCAGTGAGTTTTTTGGTTTTGGCAGCATCGCAAGCCGAAGCGACAGCATCGCTGCCGATCCAGCTCAGTTTGGCGCCGTTGCCGACAGCTTGAGTAACCAAATCGTCGAGAGTCAGTTCGGTAAGGCCTGGAACATTAACGGCAGTGGTAATGCGGCGTTGTATTGGATCCAACACGCCAGGAGCGCAGAGGCCAACTTTTAAACCTTCTTTACCACCAATCCGGCCATGGATGGCATCCACAAGCGCGGCAATGAGGTGGGATGCGGTAGGTTTGCAATAAGTCCCGCTCTGTCCGGTCCAAGCCAATTGGCCACTTTCCAACAAGGCGGCCTTCACACTGCTGCCACCAATATCAATTCCAAGATTAGGCATTGATCGAACATTATATAAGGATCGGAGATAACCACCACGCCACCAGATCGGTATGGATTTACCATGAAAATTACCATTTACATATCGTTCTAGAGCTTACAAGGCCGATAATATCGCGGTTATTATGCCATATGGATAAAATTCCCATCAATTTTTCTTGATTTACCATGGCAATTGTGGCAGAATGAGAGCAAGCGGAAAATACGTTAGGAAAGTGCATTTCTTTTAACCAAAACGGAGGAGCGACTGTGCGAAACCTGAGCAAGAAGAGCGGCCTTTTTCTCGCCATGGCGGCGAGTGCTACGATATTGGCAACACATCAGGTTTGGGGCGACACCTTTGGCAGCAATGGCAATTCGCCATTGAACTCAGCAGCCAACTGGATTGATGAAACCAATCCCGCGACTGACACAGCGCCTCCGGGTGCCAATGACCTGGCGCAGTTCGATAACAACGATACGGGCTCGGCTGACCTGACCCTTGGTGGGAATATGAGTTGGCTGGGGCTTGTCGTAACCAATCCGACCAATCCGGTCATCATTGATGATGATGGCAGCACGCTGACGCTGGGCGCTTCGGGCATTAATATGAATGCCGCCACGCAGAACCTGACCATGAATCAGGCGATTGCGCTTTCGGCGAATGAGACTTGGAATGTCGGATCGGGCAGAACGCTCACGGTAAACAATGTCGATGATGGCGGCTTCATCCTGAGCTTTTCCGGCGCGGGAACGACAGCCGTCAACGGAAATATGGGCGGGGTGGGCGGGATCACTGTCAATGCCGCGGGCTCCCTGACTCTCAATGGGGCCAATACATACACCGGATCTACGACCGTTTCTCGGGGGACGCTGACCATCGGCGCTACCGGCACTCTGGCTTCAACGCAATTGAATCTCGGTGGCGGCATCTTCGCCCTGGCCGCTGGGCAGGCGGGGGCAAATTTCTCATCGACCAATCTGACCGCCGGCACGTCGACGATTTCGACTTCGACCCTTGCCGGCACGCTGAATCTCGGAACGATCACCCACGCCCTGGGCGCGGGCGTAAATATCATCCTGCCCACCAGCGGCACCATCACCACCAGCAACGCCAATAGTGTCGGTCCGCTCCTGGCTCCCTGGGCGGTGGTCAATGGCACAGATTGGGCGACAGTCAGCGGCGGGACGATTGCCGCTGTTTCCAGCTACGCAAATGATACTTGGTCCAGCAACGCTCCCACTACCATTACCACCAACGATTCGATTTCCAACGGCACGACCAACAGCCTGCGCTTCGGCTCGGCCTCGGCGGATACGGTCACTCTTTCCGGCACTAACACGATCATCTCCGGCGGCATTCTGGTTTCCAGCGGCGTGGGAAATAATCTCTCGGTGATTAACGGCGGGACTTTGGAAGGTCCTGCTGCCGGCGAAATGGTCATCGATCAATACAACACCGCTAACAGCCTGGTCATCGGCTCGACCATTGCTGATAACGGCGGCCAGAGTTTTCTGAGCAAAGTCGGGCCGGGCTTGGTGATCCTCACCGGCACCAACACCTTCACCGGCCAGCTCACCGTCGGTAGCGGCTCACTACAACTCGGCAATGGCGGAACCACCGGTAGTGTCGCGGGTCTGATCTCGGTTAACACCGGCGCAAATCTCTCCATCGACCGCAGCGATTCGTTCACGCTGGGCAACAATATCAGCGGCGCTGGCAGCTTTACCCAGGCCGGTAGCGGCACAGTGACCTTTAACGTCCCGCAAAGTTACACTGGCTCGACCAATGTGAACAACGGTACCTTGTTCCTGGATTTCAATGGCGGCGGCGGTACTCCCACGAATATTCTCAACACCGGTTCGCCTCTGAACATGGGCGGCGGCACGCTGACGGTGAATGGCAATGCCACCAGCGCAGTAACGCAGACGGTCAATGGCCTTTCGCCGGTTTCGGGTGCGAGCACGATCAATGTTGTTTCTAATGGGGCCGGCACACTGCTGAATCTTGGTGCGATTACATTGGGCACGGGCACAGCCGAAACCGGGCCGACCGTCCAGTTCAATCCAGGGAGCGGCCAAATTAATACTACCACCGGCACGGCCAGTGCCCTGATGACAGGCGGAGCCGGCAACAACGCTTACGCAACGGTTGGCACCACTGATTGGGCAGCGAAGGATCCGACTAATACTTTTATCGTGGGTGCTAGCACCATCACTGGTTTCTATACCGTCACTAATGGCGCCACCAGCGGATCAGGAACAGGCGTTTCCAGCACAGTCAGCAACGAAGATTTCCAGGGAGCAACGGGATCGGCGGCGGGTTCACTGGCGATGTTCCGCATGGCTTCGGGGAGCGAGACATTCCCGACGATGCGCTTCAATACGGCGAACACTTTTGTGGTGCAGGTTAAATCGACCACGGTGATGGCGATCGGTGGGATTCTGGTCACGCCCAACGTGGCCAACAACAATGTCACGTTCAACAACGACGGCAGCAGCAGCACGAACATCAATACTGTAAATCTTGGCGAAAACTCCAGTGCCGGCGGAGCAGAGTTTCCGGTGTTCCAATACAACACACAGGGAGAAGTCATTTTCGACACCGCGATCCGCAATCGCGCCACGAACAGCCTGGTGAAATCCGGCGCGGGCACGTTGGTGCTCGCGGCGCAGAATCAGCAGACCGGGCCGACGTTTATTAACGGCGGTACGATTCTCGTTTCACCGGCGACGGTTGGTGGAGTATTGAATGTCGCCGATGCGGGTTTCGGCGCGGCGGCATCGGCGGCGGCGGTTGACCTTAACGGCGGCGGCGTGGTGATTGATGCCACGGCCACGATGGATAACGCGGGCGCGAATCCGCGGCCGTTCGTGGTCGGAACGCCGGGCGGATATATCGGGGCGACGGCAACGCATACGGTGACGATTGATGGGTTAATCAGCGGCAGCGGGCCGCTGGGATTTGGCGTGCCGGCTTCGAGTGCGAACAACAACACGGCAGGATTGATTCCGGGCACGGGCGCGGGCACGGCAAATGCGACCGCGGTGAATGCCGCGGGAACGGTAGTCATCAACAACACGGCAAACACGTTCATTGGCCAATCCACGATTTATTCCGGCACGCTGCGTGTGGATAACACGAGTGGCCTGGCACTGGGGAGTGGCAATCTCACTGTTAACAGCAACGCGACGCTGGCGGGCGTGGGAACACTGGGCGCGATGACAACGATTGCCTCCGGTGGACATCTGGACCCCGGTGATAACGGCGTAGGCACGCTCAATGTCGGCTCACTGACTCTGAATTCGGGATCGATCTCCGATTTTGAAATTAGCAACACCAACGTCCATGATCAGGTGGATGTCTCCGGCATGCTCACGCTCAGCGGCACCGATTCAATTAATCTTTATCAACCGGGCGGGACCAATCCGTTCTTTGCCAGCGGTACATACAACCTCTTCCAGATCGGCAGCGGCGGATTGACGGGCAGCGCTTCGGATTTCTCGGTGGCGGATGCGCAGCCGAATACGAATTATGCGTTCGGCACGAATGGTTCATTTCTAACCGTGACGATTTCGTCGGCGGCGGTGAACAGCTCCTGGGCGGTGGATGCCAGCGGCAATTGGAATGACAGCAGCAATTGGAGCGCGGGTGTTCCCACTAATGCTTTGGATATCGCGAATTTCCCCACGAATATTCTCTCGACGGCTCGCACGGTCACGCTGACGGATAATCGCACGGTGGGGACGATGAATTTTGGGACGACAGGGCTCAATAATCCCTTCCCATATACGATTGCCGCGGGCGGCGGGACACTGACGCTGGATAACGGGACCAGCGCAGCTTTGATTAATGCTGGAGGAGGAACGTTTTACCTCGCGGCGCCGGTTGCGCTGACAAGCCATGGGGTAAGCATTACAGCGAGCAATGACCCAATCGTTGGGGTCAATTCCACGATGATGATTTCCGGATCGATCAGTGGAGCCGGCCCTGTGATGATTACTGGTGGCACGGGCACGGTGATTCTGAGTGGGAACAACAGCTATACCACTACGTCGGTCGCGGTGGGTGGCACGCTGCAACTTGGCAGCAACGGCACGACGGGAACTTTCGGAACCGGGGCGGTTACGGATGATGGCTCGATCGTTTTTGCTCTTCAGGGACCTGTGGCGATCAGCAACAATATCAGCTCGGATAATCTTATTCCCACGGGCTCGGGGAGCATCACACAGGGTGGTAGCGGTGTATTGACGCTCAGTGGCAACAATAGCTACACCGGTCCGACCAACGTGAACGGCGGCACACTGCAGCTTGGCAGCGCTACCGCCATCGGCACCGCAAGCGTGCTGACGGTTAACAGCGGGGCGACGCTTGATCTCAATGGCAATGCCGCCAGCGTTGGATCATTGAATGGGTCGGGAACGATTGATAATACGAGTGCGACGGCGGCTTCGCTGACCACGGGTTCTCTGAATGATTCGCCGATATTTTCGGGGGTGATCCAGAACAGTGGCAGCGGCGCTTTGAGCATAGTTAAAAATGGCACGGGCCTTCTCACGCTTACCAATCCCAGTACCTATAGTGGCGGGACAACGATTAACAGCGGCGAGATCAAGGCAACTACCAGTGGCGCCTTAGGAACAGGCACGATCACGGTCAACAGCAATTTTGGATTGCAGCTCGGCGATGGCGTAACGCTTTCGAACAATATCATTGTTGGCAATGTCGGGTCGAACCCGTTTGTCGATGTGCCGGACGATGGTGCGACGGCTACGCTGTCTGGCAACATCACGATGGCGGCGAGCAACACTCAATATCGCCTGGGAGCGACAGGCGGCGCGACGGACACTCCGGCCACGATCATCATGACTGGCACCAGCACGATCGGGACGAACTTTACGATCTTTACGCTGGGCAACATTATCTTTGCTGGCAATAGCTCGCTGACCGCGAACTCCACGGGCGGAGCGTTCTTCATCGGGCGGAATAGTTCCACTTCCACGCTGAACCTGACGATTCAGGATAATTCGGTTGTCACCGGCACGACGGGCTTGTCGCTGGGTGGGAACGGCTCGGCCTCGGACGATGCTGCCACGCAGGTCAATATCACCGGCAATGGCGTGCTGAGCGCCGGCACGGGGACCATGAACCTCAATTCCAGCACGGTTAATGGTGGAGCGGTTTATGTGCTTGTGTCAGGCAATGGCACGCTGGAAGCGGGCGCTTTTGCCGATAGCACGGGCAGTGCTACCGTTGATTTCAACGGTGGTTCGATTGTCGCAACCGCCAATGATCCTGCTGGCGGAGCATTCTTCCCGAACGTCGGCGGAAATGTCACCATCAACTCTGGCGGCCTGACTATTAACGATGGCGGATTTAGTGTCACGGTAAATGAACAGCTGAATTCTTCGGCTTCGCCGGACGGTGGGCTGACCAAGATCGGCAGCGGGACGGTGACTCTGGGGAATAGCGAAACCTACAACGGAGCTACGATTATTTCCGCCGGCACGCTGGCGCTGGCGGCGAATCAGAATTCTACTTCGGGATTTACGATTGATACCGGTGCTACGCTAAAGCTGACGCCGCACGGGCCGTGGATTGACACGGGCATTGTGAATTTCAATGGCGGGGCGCTGGATGTCACCACCAATACAGTGAACTTTGATACGACTGTTGCGGGTCACAGCGCTGCCACAATCTTGGCGGACCTGACTACCGGCTATGCCAGCGGGAGTTGGAACGGGCCGGGCATCAACAGCTCCTCGGCGGCGGCGGATCGTTACACCACGCTGGGTTATTCTGATAGCGGCAACACCTTTACCATTATGTACACCTGGTATGGTGATCTGAATCTCAATGGCGTGGTGGATTCCGACGACGTAACCGCCATGACCAATGGCAACGGCACGAGTTGGAGCCAGGGTGATTTGAATTTTGACGGCAAGAAAAATGCCGACGACTGGGCGCTGTTCATGCTGGGAGCGTCAATGGGCGGCAACAACAATATCTCGACGATCACTCCCGAGCCGGGTGCGCTTAGCTTGCTGGTGTTGGGCGCGACGGGGATGTTGGCTCGCCGTCGCCGCCAGCATTGATTGATCCTCCGGGTCATCGGTGGACCTCACTGCCGATGGCCACACAATGCCGAAGCCGCTATCCAGTTGGGATAGCGGTTTCTTTTTTGAAATCCTAAGTCGTGAAGAAAAATGCGCTAGCCGCTGAAGCAGCTAGCCCGCAGGGGTGTTGGGTTATTTTAAGGGGCCGTAGATTTCGGCTTCGATGATCTGTAGTGCGCCTGACTTGGGGGGTTGACCGGTGACATAGAGATTTTTCTGATCGGCGACTTCCGTTAGATTAAAATCGCCGCCGTCGGTTGGCTTGCCGATCAATTCAATTCGTAGCGATGAGCCAAGCGCCGCTGGAAATGGGAGCGTCACATATCCGAGACTGCGCGGTGTTGAGCCACGATACACTTCTTTGCCATTCACTTTGATCGCGATGGGATAGCTGCGCGTGCGGAACGCGCCCATTTTCAGGGTGACTTCGTTCATGGGTGCTGGCTTGGCGAGATCGTATTGAATCCAGGCGTTTTCGATTCTGCCGATGCTGTGCCAGCTGGTGGTTTCATCATCATCGAAACTGCGGATGGCTTCCTGGGGGTTTGATCCTGCGGTGGCGCGGGCGATATGGATGGTTTGACGTGTGGGCGGAGCTGAATCTCCGGGCGGAGTCGGGCCGCGCTGGAGATAGGTTGGTAGATTCTCGCCTGATAAATCAGTGGAAAGGCCGTTGGCTACAATCACTGGTTTGGACTGCAATTCGATTTTTGCTGGCGTTAAGCCATTTGCGGTGGCAGTGAGTTCGATTTTGCCTGACGTGGCAAGAGCACGAAGAATCACGCGATTGATGCCGCATTCGACGGGCAGGGTTTTTGAAAGGATGTAATTGTTCGGACCTTGAGCGATGCCGCCGCGCCATTCGGCTGGACCGGCGAGCGAAAACTTTATGTCGTTCATTGCCGTGGGACAGCGATGGTTTTGATTATCGATTACTTCGACATCGACCAGCGCGAGGTCCGCGCCATCGGCAAGTAAGCCATGGGGTGAGATGTGCGGAGTGAGGCGCAGCTTGACGGGTTGGCCGGCTGTTATTTTGGTTGCTTCGCAAACTTTTTCTCCTGAAGCATTAAGGCCAACGGCGCGAAGTTCGCCCGGCTGCCAAAGCACGTCTTTGAATGTAAAAATAAATCGCGCGCTCTGCTCGCCGTAGCCCAGTGATCGGCCATTGATCAGCAACTCTACTTTGTCGGCGCTACTGATGACGTAAATATTTTTCCGGGTTCCAGCCGCGTAATTCCAATGGCCGAGAATATAGGCTGTGGGTTTTTCAATATTCACCCAGCCACTCCACACAATTTGATGCGCGAAATATGCATCTTTGGGCAGGCGCATCGCATCGACTTCGCCGGAGCGGCGGTAATTGTTTATGCCGCGATAGTGGGTGTTGGAGTCGGAAAAGATAATGTTTACGCCGCCGGCGTTCACACGCTCACCCGTGCCGGGGCGCTCATGCCAATAGTCATACCAGCGCGTTACGTCTTCGAGCGCGAAGCTGTCCTGATTGCGGTTGTATTCGAAGGCCTCGGGCAATTCCTCCTGCTTTTGTCCCTCGGCGGGTTTAACAAATACACTCTTGGGTGAGACGGAATGAAACGGCGGCGTGAATTCATCCCAATATTTTCTGGCGCCCTCATCGCGGCAATATTCCATGGCCCAGAGCGGCTTGCCGGCGCTTTTGTTGATGTAAAGCATCTCGCCGCCGTATTCGGCGAGTTTGCTATTGAGCATTTCGCGCGCGCCCATGGCGCGCCCGCCGTGAGGATCATATTGATCACGGATGGCGAGCATTTGCTGCATGTGCAGTTCGCTGATTCCTTTGTTGCCGCATTCATAAAAGATAATGCTGGGATTATTGCGATTATAGATAATGGCATCGCGCATGAGCTCGAGCCGTTGGTCCCAGCGGCGGCCCTGAACATCGCGCTCTGAATCGCCGGCAGGCATGGATTCCATGATCCCCAGGCGATCCAGCGATTCGACATCTTGTTTCCAGGGAGTGACGTGCATCCAGCGGACCAGATTGCCGTTGTCTTGGACGATTAGCTGATTGGAGAAATCGCTGACCCATTCCGGCACGCAGTTGCCCAGGGCTGGCCATTCATTCGTGGTGCGTTGGGCGTAGCCTTTGATCTGGAGCGTGCGATCATTGAGTTTGAGTTGGCCGTGATCGAACTCGGTCTTGCGAAGGCCGGTTCGCGTATGCACAGAATCTACCACGCGGCCATCGACTATGAGGCGGGTTTCCACGTCGTATAAATAGCCGTAACCCCAGGACCAGAAATGCAGATTACCCGCTGGTCCGGATGCGCTGGCATTCACGACTTGCCCCGGTGCTATTGTTGTAGAATCGCCGTGCAATATGGCGACGGTTTTGCCCTCGGCGTCGCGCACGATGGATTCATAGGAGAATTGCTGCGCGCGATCGGTTTCATTTTTTACTTGCGATTGTGCTGTGATCCGCGCGGTGGCAGCGGGGACATCAAAATGATCGGTATAGACATATACCCCGGTAGTCCCGAGATTCGAGAACAGGGGCAGCGTTTGATAGAGGCGGCCTGTGATGTGCAGGTAAACATTTTTATTGATGCCGCCATAGTTGGCGTAGAAATTTCGATCGTTCCATTCAAACGTGGAACGGGTGGCCTGCTCGTGATAGTTCCAGGAATTGTCGATGCGGGCAGCGAGCACGTTCAGAGCTGGCGCGGGTTTGACGGTGTTGGTGATGTCAAACCCGAAGGCCATCACGCCGTTTTCGCTGCGGCCGATGAATTGGCCGTTAAGGTAAAAGTCGCCGGCTTGCCGGATGCCTTCGAATTCGAGGAAAACTTTTTGGCCCGTCGCTGCCTGTGGCAACACAAAATATTTGCGATACCAGGCGATCCCTGTTGGCAAATCTCGAATACTTACCCGAAATGCATCATCCTCATTCCACGCGTGGGGCAGTGTTACGGTTGGCCAATCGTTATCCGGAAAATTCGCAGCGTTCGCGCCAGTCACATCCCCAACGTGCAGCTTCCACGCAGAATTAAAATTAAATTTCGTTCTCCCCTCGTCGCTTTCTATTCTTCGATTTGCCTGCCCCCATGCGAGGGTTCCCGCCAATATGCTGAGCAGTGCCACCAGCCTTCCCGCTGATTTAACCATTTAATATTCGTCCTTGTTGATTATCCGACTTTACAGGCGAACTTTTGCGCGCGACGTGCTGATGCTTGTCTTATCGCTCGCTGCTTCGATTCTTGGGCCGAGGAATTCTTTGTAGCTGCGCAAATTCTTAAATCCCGCGGCGATGGACCAAGGCGCCAGGCCCGATTCGTGCAGCATTTTATCCTGGAGCTGGCATTGCTCGAAAATTGTTTCTATCCCGGTAATGATCCGCTGGGCCTGCCCGTCACGCCGAATGGTTCTGCTGAATTTATCGGAAATCTCACTCACGGCGGATGCTTCCGAAGCGCCATTCACGGCGACGGTGTGCGCGCGCGCCATTTCCAGGGTTGCGATGGGAGCTGCTATTCCGCGCAGCCGCTGCGCGAATGCGGTTTGCATGTTGTGCTGCAGCTCTTCGAATTCCGGCTGACGACTTCGCAGCAACTGGCCAATGCCCTCTATCTCAACACTTCCGTCAATCTTAATGACGCCTTTTTCTCCACGGATGATCGTTACCGGATCGAGCTCGCTTTCGCTGGCGTGGGTGAATAGCACCAAGATTGATATTCCATTGGCGAGCCCGATCCGCAGAGAGCAGGTGTCGTAATTCTCGATGTTATTCACACGATACAGCTCTGCCTCCACTTGTACCGGCTCGGCAGCTTCGCTTTCATTTGCAGCGAGCAAATAGAGCAAAATCGCGATGTAATGCGCCAGCGCATTATTCGCAGGCGAATCCATAACCCACACGCCCGCGCGACTCATCCGCCCCGCCCACATTGTGCGATGGTAATAACCTTCATGGCGTGGCCAGCACGCGCGCACCGAAGCGCTCAGCACACGCCCGATCGCTCCCTGGCGAATCCGCTGGCGCAATTCATGCAGATGCGGATCGTATAAATGTTGAAATCCCACCGCGACAATTCCGCGCTGCGCATCGCGCGCAGCGATCATTGCATCCACATCCTGCACGGAACCTGCGGCGGGTTTTTCCACCATCACCGCTTTGCCGACAGCCAGCACCTTTTCAGTCATGTTGCGATGCAGATCGATGGGCACTGGCAGCCAGATCGCATCAATATCGCGCGTCAGCAATGCATCCAGATCGCGCTGAATCTCCACGCCCTGCTGGCGCAGTTGCGCAATGATTTCCGGGTGACGGTTCGGATCGGGCTCGCACGCGGCCACGAGCTCGATAGGCCCGTGCCCGCGCCGGCTGAGCAGTTGCCGACAAATGACACCGGCATATCCGCCCACGCCCACCACGCCCATTCTGATAGGATGACTCGATGCGGTCATAACTACTTTCACGATCGCACATGCCCCGCGCTCAAATTGCCAAGGCTCTATTGCTGTTAAAAACCAAATCAATGCGGATTAAGCGGTACCGCGCTCCAATAAGTATTCCATGTTAAATTCGCCTTGGAGACGTTGAATGTCCCGTTGGCGGTTTGTTCGAGCAAACCTTCCATGTCCAGGAAACGATTCCACGCATCAACATAGCGAGCGGTGTTAATGTTCAACGTAACGGTCTTCACGCTACCGTCGGCGTAGGCCAAATTGTATGACATCGTCTGGCCGTACATATGCGTGGCGTTGGGAATACCGCCTCCAGAAACGCCTGGTGTGCCCCAGATCGGATCAGTTACGAGGGCACGTGGGTATTGTGGCATGGAGACAGTCGCGGCGGTTGAATAGGGATATTCGTAATACGTTCCTTTGCCGAAAGCGCGGCCATAGTGGTTGATGTTTTGCCACCAGGGCTGCGCCCAACCTGGAGGCGGTCCTGCCGGAACCGAGGTGGGGTTCCCGTTCCAATCCGCGGGATGCGAGAAAAATGCGATGTGTGGATTATAGAAATAACAGCTCTGTGGATTATCCAAGGCGCGGCTGCCGGCAGGGCACGTACTGAGCGCGGCAAGATCGCCCTTGAGATATTTGGTCTGGATCAGGTAGCCGATATTTCCGGAATTTCCGGTCTTATCGGGGCCATGGTTGTAAATGGCCTCCAGCCCGCTATATCCCAACATTCCGCCGTTACCGTTAGCGCTGCCAGCCCACATTGTAAATGGAGGAGGATTAGCCGGCGCTGGTTGCGCCGTTTGCGTACCGTCATCGGCGTAAGGCGGAGGAATCTGTCCGTTATGTTCAGCGGCATAATTCAGCGTCGCCAACACTACCTGGCGTAACAGCGAAGCGCACGTTACCACCTTCGCCTGGCTGCGCGCTTTATTTAGCGACGGTAGCAGGATGGCAATAAGCAGCGCGATGATGCCGATCACCACCAACAGCTCTACGAGAGTAAAAGCGCTCTGGCTCTTTCGGGCGACCTTCGATTTCATACAAGTTCCTCCTGCTTAACGCTGATGCGGATGTGATTTGTTTCTGATTCCGGCGGCGATTCTGGCAATGACGCCGCCGGCTCGATAACGATGGGTTCGATCATGATCTTCATCCGCTCTCCCGAATCGGGATGGCGGATTTTCCAGAGCAATCGATTCACGCCACATTCCCCGATGGCCTCGGGGCGGATGTCGATCGATGCTGGATTGGGCCGCAGATTTAGAAAGTGCGGCTGCTCGTAATTACAGGAAATGATTTCGATGTCTTTATCCGGGCCGATGCTGATCCCTCTTCGCCCCAAGGCTGTGTAAATCGCTGGCAGCATGCGATCTTCGGCAACAAATAACCCCGTGGTCTTTGGAGCAATTTGCATCAGGCGATCCACGATGGCTTCGCCGATTTCATTCGAGATAGGCGCCTGCCCCAGCCGATCTGCCGGGCTTTCGGGAATGGTGAGCACGATCGCGGCGGCTTCTTTTTCCGCAGCCGCGTGTTCGAACGCTAATATCCGCACACCCACGAACCAGCTATTGCACCCGACTCCCACATACGCCAGATGCCTGTGCCCGCGCTGCGTGAGATACCAGGCTGCCAACTCCCCCACCACAATATTTTCCGGCATGACCTGATCGCCCCAAGTCGGGCGCTGGCGGTTGGCCATCAACCACACCGAAGGAATTCTTTTCAAATGATTTTCGATCGATGCCGGCGGTAATTCCCCGTGCAACAGTAAACCATCGAAATGAGATTTTTCGATCTTGCCAGGCACCTGCGATAGGTCCGACACAAACGAAACCGCGACATTGACCCCGTGCTTTTCGCTGGCTGCCGTTACACCTTGCAATAGACGGAAAAATCCCGGTGCCGGCCTGGCCCCATCAGCACCCAAGACGAAAAACCCCAGTGTGCCCACCGGCTTACCCGTCGACCCGGCCTCTCCTCGCCCGATTTTTTTATGGAGTGGCGTAAAACCCAGATGCTCGATCGCTTCGCGAACCGACCGCTTGGTCGCCGGCGCAACGCTCGGATGCGCATTAATGACGCGCGAAACCGTCGATGTTGATACACCCGCAAACTGGGCGACCTTGGCAATAGACACACTGACTCCGCCGAAATGAGAAACTTTACCCCCATAATATGATCAATTACCATCCATAATGCAAGCAGATTTCATGGAAATTGCATTATTTACCATAAAGCATTTTATTTGTATTGTAAACACCTTATTAATAAATTCTTATGAAAATATGCAAAGTATATTTTCTGACGTGACGATTGTGAAATTGACTAAAACTATTGGCTTGTTTGCTTCACAATTTCACGGACCGCTTGCAACACATCCGGGCTGCGGCGCACATCGCCCCAGTTATAGATGCAAACGTAACGACAACGCGATGATCCCAACGTGGCCGAGAGTGCGTGCTGCCATGGCTTGGTTTGCCGCGGTCCTTGATATAGCCATTCAACTGCTGCCCAATACGGTGCATTCGTGTGCTTTAACGCAAGCTGGACCCCGGGGTCATTTTTCGGATCATCAGCATGCCGGTAAAAACTCCAGCCTGGGCAACTATATTGATTCAATCCAGCCTGATACAAAAGTTCGCTTTCTTTCCAGCCGGCAACGTGAGTAAACAGTTTTTCGCGCGGCACACCGAGTTGCGATGCCAATTTACACAGATCATCCAAATGTCGCAGCACCACTTCAGCCAGATCTGCTTCGGTGATCTGCCCGGAAGTGCGAATGCCGGCGGTCTTTACCGCGGCGTAACCAATCTGCACCACGCCGCGCGCAGGCGGATTGGCAAAATCGATCTCGCCGGTTGGATCATTCGACACAGGTTCATTTAAAAGAGCGTTCCCATTCGGGTAATACCACGCATTGGCGCCGATAGAAGATTCCCATCCGAGTTTGATCCCTACGAAGAGGTATTTCTGATTGGCTGGCAATGATTTCCACCAATCCAGTATGACAGGAATCAGTATCCGCATTTCATCATGACAGGCTTTGCGATATGGCGAACTCATTAAATTCGGCGGAGGCAAAATCCGAATCTGGCTTCCCCAATTCCGCCAGGCAATTTTGATCGCATCGTCCGGCAACCACCCAGTCCACTCAACGTTATTGCGATTCGAAGGTGAATAGCCGGGATGCGCTTTGTCCCACCAGTTCCACAAATCAGGCCGGTCCTGCCACCAATTTTCGCCGTCGAGCTGCACGACGATGGGAATCTGATTTTGTTGTGATGCTGAAAGAAATGCTTTCAATTCTTGCAGCGTTTGCACGCGAGGCTGATCGAGATAGGAAAAAATCTCTCCCAGGCCGACTCGCACGTTTGCGTCAACTGGCTGAGGAAAATCGTGTTTGATTTCAGCGAATACGTTCGTCCGCGAATGCTGATTGATATTGAATAATATGTATTGATCCGGACCCGCAAGAGCCGTTTGGCTCAATAGCACTATTTGCAACCAAAAATAGAGCGGCAGTAAAAGGCACAGCCTAATGAGGGACATGAATTGGCTTAGTGTACCAGACAGACCTACGGAGCTGGAAGTGGGCGCGGTAGGATTCGAACCTACGAAGGCGTAAGCCAGCGGGTTTACAGCCCGCCCCTTTTGGCCACTTAGGTACACGCCCGTGTTATTGGCAGCGGCCGGCGAAGAGGGGGATAGTATTGAAGTTTAATGGAGAATTTCAAGGGCAAGATCAGTAAGTAATTGTAATTGCGGGATTATGAGACAATTCCGTGCCGAGACTTGACTGAGTTCATCCAAGTCTGAAGCGGCGAGGCTGCGGGCTTAAAGAATAGGAATGCTTGTTTGATTATCCGGCGTATGGAATAGAAAACTCTGCAGCGTACTCTTTGGTTGGGCTGGAAACTGTTGCAGCGGATTCGGCCAGGGTGAGTTGCTCTTTGAGGAGCAGCGCACGGGTTTGATAGTTGAGACCGACTTTGTGGAATTCAACCTCGTAGGCGACGGTGGGAGCGAACCAAGTGCTACGGACAACACCTATTTCGCCGCGAGATAGAGATAGTTCGGGGATATCGTGAACGAGGCGGACTTCATCATCAACGTGCGGGCTTCGCATGAGAACCTCCATGCGTAAAAACGACTCACAGCCTGCAAATTCTCGCCCGCGCTTTTCTAGACCGATAATATCTTAGTCGTGTCCCGAAAATTCGGCAATCATAAAATTCTGAAAATAAAATAATTATTCGCTTGTAGTCGCTTTGCGTACAATTTTTCGCATGCTCGGAAGTGTTACGCGATTTCGGCAGCGATTGTTGCAATGGTATTTGGCCAATCGGCGGGATTTGCCTTGGCGGAATTTTCGTGGACTGCCAGAAGCTTATCACGTCATGGTTTCGGAGTTTATGTTGCAGCAGACGCAAGTGAAGACGGTGCTGCCTTATTTTCAGAGGTTTATTGCGAAGTTTCCCGATGTGCAGGCGCTGGCGGAGGCGGATGAGCAGGAGGTTTTGAAAGCCTGGCAAGGACTAGGGTATTACTCCAGGGCGCGGAATTTGCGCAGGGCGGCGGGGGAAATATGCGATCGCTTTGAGAGAAGAGTGCCGGGCACGGTGGAGGAATTGCGCTCGCTGCCAGGGATCGGGCGCTACACCGCGGGGGCGATTGCTTCACTTGCACACGACGCAGCAGCACCGATTGTGGATGGGAACGTTGCGCGGGTGATTTGTCGGCTGGATCTGATTCGGGAAAATCCCAAAGAGAAAAACGCGGTGGAACTATTGTGGCGGCGGGCCGAGGAACTGGTGCCTCAGAAGCAGGCGGGGGATTTTAATTCCGCACTGATGGAGCTCGGGGCCACGGTATGCACGCCACGAAATCCAAGCTGCCTGGTTTGTCCGGTTCGCAAACATTGTGCGGCAGCCGAGGCAGGGATGCAGGACAAAATCCCGCAGGTGCGGGAGAAACGAAGTGTTCCAACGGTGCGGCGTGTCGTGATTGGCCTGCAAAAGGGAGATCAGTGGCTAATCGAGCAACGCCCGGCTAATGGCCGGTGGGCGAGTATGTGGCAGTTTCCAACATTCCCGTGGCCATTGAAACTGAATGGCGCAAATAGAAAAGCACTGCGAAAAATCGGTAGCGTGCGACATGCACTGACGCATCGCAGGTATGTGTTTACTGCATATCATTGCGCGGGCAAGATCGAGTTGCCCGCGGCGGAAAATCGGCGCTGGGTAACAGCGAAAAAGCTGATGGAATACCCAATGTCCAAGCCGCAGGGAGAGTTGGGGAAATTACTGGGATTGAATTTGTAAGCTGTGTCGGCCATCAATTCGCCGGTGTTCACTGGAAAAAGGGGGAAACTATGCCGATACTCTCTAAGAGTGCGTGGCTTGGCCCATAGCAATGAACCTGCGCGCATAATTTGAATGATCAGCAAAAAGCATATCCCCGTGTCAGTTCTGGTCTTAACGCTTAATGAAGAGCTCAATTTGGAGCGCTGCCTTCAGAGCGTGCAGTGGAGCGATGACATTGTGGTGTTCGATTCATTTTCCACGGATCGGACGATAGAAATCGCCCAGAAGTACGGGGCGCGCATTGTGCAGCGGAAATTTGATAACTGGTCGGCGCATCAGAATTGGGCGGTGAGCAATATCCCGTTCAAATATCCCTGGGTGTATTACTCCGATGCAGATGAAGTGGTTTCCGATGAGCTGGCAGCAGAAATTGAAGGCGTGGTGACATCGAATACGCCGCTGGTAGCGTTTCGCGTCCTGCGCAAGGAAATGCTGGGAGGCATGTGGCTGCGATTCAGCTCGATGTACCCAGTCTGGATTTTGCGCTTGTTTCGACCAAGTAACATTCGCTGGGAACGGTTGGTCAATCCGATTGCAGTAGTAGATGGGCCAACCGGGCAGATCAACGAGCACATTATTCACTACAGCTTCAACAAGGGGCTTTTTGAATGGGTGCAAAAGCATAATGCTTATGCGCAGTTTGAAGCGCGCGAAGCGATTGCATCAGTACGCAGCGGATCGACCAAGTTGGCAGATTTATTTGCGATGCGCGATCCGGTGCGGCGGCGCAAGGCGATGAAGAATTTCTCGTTTCGCCTGCCGTTTCGGCCATTGCTGCGATTTTTTTACATGTATGTTTTGCGGATGGGTTTTCGCGATGGCTGGGCGGGGATCACGTATTGCAAGCTGGTGTCGATGTATGAGTTCATGATCGACTTAAATGTCCGTGAAATTCGCGCAGCAGAGGAAGCGGGAGAAAGCCCATGAGCGATCTGCCCAGCGAACAATTCACCGATACGACGAAGGTCGATCCGTGGCCTTACACGCGGGGCGTGTATATATCGCGCGCGCTTTGGAAGCTGACGCAGGCGACGCTGTGGAAAATTGCCTGGAAGCGCATGGCATTTCTGCGCTGCATGATCTTGAGAATGTTTGGCGCCAAGACGCCTTTAAATGGGCACATCGCCGGATCGGTGCGGATTGAAATGCCGTTCTGGCTGGAGCTGGGAGAACACGTCGCGATCGCGCAGCGGGCGGATTTATATAATCTCGGCGGCCTTTCCATTGGTGATCATTCGGTGGTTTCGCAGGATGTTTATTTTTGCGGGGGAACGCACGACTACACTGATCCTGCTTATCCATTGCTGCGAAAAAAGATCACGGTGGGCAAGCATGTGTGGGTGGCAGCGGGGGCGTTCATTGGACCTGGCGTGAATATTGGCGATGGAGCGGTCGTGGGAGCACGAGCCGTGGTGATGAAGGATGTTCCGCCCTGGACGGTTGTGGCGGGAAATCCAGCGAAGGTTGTTAAACAGCGGGTGATGAAGCCATGATTTCGGTGCTGATTATCACCTATAACGAAGAAAGGAATCTGCCCGCTTGCCTGGAGAGCGTGAAGTGGAGCGATGATATCGTGGTGTTTGATTCGTTCTCGACGGATCGCACGGTGGAAATCGCCAAGCAATATGGGGCGCGGGTTTATCAGCGCACTTTTGACAATGAGCGCAGCCAGCGCGAAGCATCGATTCGCGTGCCTTTTAAATACCCGTGGGTATACAACCCGGACGGCGATGAAGTCACCACGCCGGAGCTGCGCGATGAGATGAAGACGGTGGTGAATGACCCCAATCGCAAAGAGGTGGCGTATCGGGTGCGGTTCAAGCTGATGTTCATGAACCGGTGGATCAAATATTCCAGTATTTATCCTACGTGGGTCGTGCGATTGTTTCGGCCGGAAAAGCTTTCGTTTGAACGAGATATTAATCTGCGCTATCTTATTGACGGGGCCGAAGGGAAGCTGAAAGAACATTTCCTGCACTACAGCTTTCACAAGGGAATCCCCGCGTGGTGGGACAAGCACAATCGCTATTCGACGGCTGAGGCGCATGAAGCAATCAGGTCGATGGAAAATCCGATTGAATGGTCCACCATTTTTTCCAGCGATCACGCCAAGCGCCGGGCGGCAATGAAGGATTTCTCGTTCCGCTTGCCATGGCGAGGCACACTCATTCTTTATTATCTGTTATTCGTGCGCGGCGGAGTTTTGGACGGGCCAGCGGGATGGAACTATTGCCGAATGCGCGCTTATTACGAATTTCTCATTTCGGTGAAGATCAAGGAACTGCGCCGTCGCGAGCAGGGGCTTACGATCTAGCTAAGGTCCGGATGCGCTTATGGTCAGCCATATCGTTATTGTTGTGGTTGATCTGCATGGGGGAGCGGGAATTTATTGCCGAATCCTGGCTCAGGCTCTGAAGAAAAACTTTCCCGGGGAGTTTGAAATTTCCCTACTCGTGCTGCGAACCAAAGGATTTTTGCCAGGAGACGAGGCGATTTTTCACAGAATCGTTTCTCTCGAAGCACAACTCGGCGAGGGAGTGCAGCGAGTGGTTCAGGTGGTGGGGATGATGAAGAAATTAAAGACAAGCATCGATCAATTGGAAGCGGATTGTGCGCTTTGCGTGGGGACGCTACCGGATTTGCTGGTCCCGTTGTTATGTCCGCGTCTGCCGGCGGTGCTGACCGTGCATGGGAATTACAGCCATTTACTGAGCGAATCGCGATTGGCGTGGCTGCTGAGACCATTACTGCAATGGCGGTTTTCCCGGCAAATGGTGGTGGCGCCGGCGCGGGGAGTGGCGGAAGATTTACAAGAGAATTTTGGCGCTAACGACGTGCGGGTGATTTGGCATGGAGTGGATGCGGAAGAAATAGCCCGCCGCGCTTCTGAGCAGGTGGATGATCTGCCGCGCGAGTCGTATTTGATTGCGGTTGGGCGGCTAGCCAGGCAGAAGGATTATCCGACACTGCTTCGCGCTTATGCATTGGCGCGAAGCCAGGGATTGGATTGGCCGCTAGTGATTGTGGGAGATGGGCCTGATGATAAAGAATTGCGAGCAATGACCGAGCGCATGAGGCTGAGCCAGGCGGTGCGATTCCTCGGGCATCGGGATAATCCATTTCCATATATGCAGGCAGCACAATGCCTGGTGCTCTCGTCGGCGTGGGAGGGGTTTGGATTGGTACTGATTGAGGCGATGTCACTGGGGGTGCCGATTATTTCGACGGATTGTCCATCGGGACCAGCGGAAATTCTGGACGCTGGAAAATTTGGGATGCTCACGCCGGTGGGGGATAGCGAGCGGCTGGCAGAGGCGATGTTGCGAATGAGCAAACCGGAGACGCGAGAACATTATTCTGAACTGGCCAAGGAGCGGTCCAAAGCGTTCGCGATTGCGAAGATGGCCGAAGCGTATCGAACACTTTTGAAACAGCGGGTATAGTTGCGGCGATGAGCGTAAATTGGTCGTCGTTGCATGGAGATCGTTTCCGGAAAGTGCGTGTCCTGGTAACCGGCGGGGCTGGATTTATTGGCTCGCATATTTGCGATGCGCTGGTGCAATTGGGAGCCAAGGTCATTGTCCTCGATGACCTCTCGGGTGGGGATACGGCGAATCTGCCGCACGAGGTGGAGTTTATTCGCGCTTCGATTCTGGATTTACCAGCTTTGGATCGAGCAACTGACGGCTGCAAATTTGTATTTCACCAGGCGGCGCTCGGGTCGGTACCGCGCTCGATTGAACAGCCGCGGCTTTATCATGATGTGGATACGACGGGGACATTTAATGTGCTGGAATCGGCCCGGCAGGCCGGCGTGCAGCGCGTGATGTTTGCGGCGAGTTCCAGCGTGTATGGGGATGCCGCGCCGGATCAGGCGAAACTCGAAACCATGCCGATGCTGCCACGCAGTCCATACGCTGCAGCCAAAGCCGCGGGAGAGGCGCTATTGGGAGCATTTGCGCGCAGCCTGAATATCGACACGGTGAGCCTGCGTTATTTCAATATTTTTGGTCCCAAGCAGAACGCCAACAGCGCCTACGCCGCGGTGATCGCCGCTTTTGCCAAGGCGATGCAGGCAGAAGATGCGCCGAATATTTACGGTGATGGCAGTCAATCGCGCGATTTTACTTTCGTGGCAAACGCGGTGCATGCGAATCTACTTGCTGCCGCCTGCTCGAATGCATTGGATGGCGAAGCGATCAACGTCGCCACGGGACACTCCGTTACCGTGAATGAATTAGCCATGAAGATGGGGACTTTGTATGGCTCGACAAAACATCCGCAATATGCGCCGGTGCGAGCTGGCGATGTGCTGCATTCACTGGCGGATATCAGCAAAGCTAAACAGCTGCTGGGATATCAGCCGCTGGTTAATTTTGATGAAGGATTGCGGCAAACGGTGGAGTGGTATCGCAAACAGAACTAAAACCCGCCAACTTATCTTTTTCGCCTTTTTAATAACCCCGAATACCAGATGGCAGATATCGCTATCCCAACTGCCGATGGCTCGGGCACGATCTGCAACGAGAACGATGTGGCGGTGTAATCGGGTTGGAAATATAGATTGCCGGGCAAGTCGGGGAAGTCATAATCCGAAAACGTGCCGGTCAATTTCGTCGCTTGTATGAGTAGAAAAGTATCTCCCATCTGCGGCATGTAACTCGGATCAAGTTCAATCGACAGGGTTTCGCCCAGAGTTGCGCTCGTCGGCGATAGAAGCGGAGACACCAATGGCGAGAGATCATTGATATTTAGGGTGCCGGTGGTGCTAAAATTGCTCACAACAAATTGTCCCGGCGCGGCTTTTGCGTTCAAACTCAACTCGCCATCGTTTGTAATTGTTTGAATACTGGCCGTTCCGCCATCGTATATAAATGAGCCGCCATCCAATGACAGCTGACCCACTTCAGGGACAGCTACTCCTTCAAGTGTACCGCCGGACATGTGGTACACGCCTCCGGTCTTGATGGTGATGTTCCCATTGCTTGAGTACGGAACTGTATCGCCCATGTTGACCGATCCCCCTGTCTGGGTAAATGTTCCCGTACCTTCTGCCGCTACAGTAAGAGATCCGGAACCGAAACGGCCGCCCTGCACTAGGATGCTTCCTCCGTCCTGAATATACGTGGAGCCATCGCTGTTACCACCCGCGTTTACATACGATCCCCCGGTCTCAATTAACCTTCCAGTAACAGAGACTTGGGTGGGAGCAATTATCTCCACGTCTGGCGGCAAAATGACGTTATCCGCGGTAACATGAAACCTCCGCCTGCGAGATTATAGGTTCCGCTAAGGTTGCAAACTGCCTTTGCGAAGTATGCTGTTTTATAAGTGTATCCGTTCACCGTATCGATATGTTCGGAGTATGAGGTGTTATACAGCGAGAAAGTGCCCCCTGCTTGATCGACGGTACCTTGAAGATTGGCGACGGCACAGACAAGAAGTCTGGCACTTTTTTCTAAATCCAATGAAATATTTTGCCCTTCATTCAGAGTGGAAGTGGACTCGTCACTTTCTGATAAATAGTCGTAATCAAAAATGATGGTCTCTGGACTTGAAGCCGTTAGGTTTATGGTTCCTCCTGGAGCATAAGGAAATCCTCCAGACCAATTGGCTTGATCAGACCAATCTCCCCCGTCGGGGCCGACCCACGTTTGGCCGAATGTTGCGGAAGTCAGAATCGCAATTAACAGAACAATGCGAGAAAACATAAAACTCCTTCGATCCCGCGCGTTTTTAAATTTAGACTAGATGTAAGAAAAAGAGCAATGGACGAAACTACCGCGCGGAAGCATGTCGCGACTAATTTTCAAGAAGGGAAAGGGTTCGTCGCAAATTGCTGGCGGATCATCTGGCGGGCTTGCTCGGTTTCCTGCTCTTTGGCGAGCGACGTCGAAGGATTTGTTTTCGATAGCCGCGACCCTGCGGGTCGCGCGTCTGCCGCATATTTTCCAACGTCTATCGAATGCGGCAACACCACCCACGCGCGGCGATCCCCTTTCCCCTTAAAACACGGAATATCTGGCAAGCGCACGACATGGCTCACGCGAAACAGCGAAACAAATTCCGCTTGCTTCTGATATTTCCAAAATGCTTCATCGGCGACAGCGATGGCGGTGCCGAATTGTTTGCGGATATCGGCGAGCGGGGTAACCGAAAGATCGTAATAAAAAACTTCAGCAACTTTGCAGATTCCGACCACCGGGCCGCTCGAGCGTTTGAGCACCAGCGTATCGCCCTGCTGCACCATACCGTAGGGAATCCATTTACGACGGCAGAAACGCGATTCAACTGTTTTTTGGCCATTTAATAACAGCAATAAATATGGCTCGATCATCACGGCGAGGTGCAATCTTCCTGTGCCGATGGCTTTTTGCGCAGAGGGATTTTGCTGCATGGCGGCACGCAGATTTCGCAAAAGCGACTGTTCCCATTCAGCCATGCGAAATATTCTAGCAGAAAGCCACATTTGTTGGCCAATTAGAGGTATCTTTGATTGGAGAATATGCGTTTAGTACAGATTGGAACTGGCAATGGAGCGCGGCGGGTGGCGTTGGTGGAAGAGCCGCGCCTGAAGGTGCTGCAAAAATATGAGACGATTTATCAACTGGCTCAAGCAGCTATCAAACGCGAAGCGAAAATGGGTGATGTGATCGGGGAGTTTGCTCAGACACTCGAATATGATCCGATTTACGAGGGCAAATCGGAATGGAAACTGCTTCCATGTTTTGATCACCCCGAGCCCACCCGTTTTTTTGTGACAGGCACGGGGCTGACACATAAAGCCTCGGCAGCAAATCGGCAGGCTATGCACGAAAGCACCGGGCCGATTTCGGATTCGATGAAAATGTTTCAGATCGGGTTGGAAGGAGGCAAACCGGAAAAGGGATGCATCGGAGCGTCGCCGGAATGGTTCTATAAAGGGACAGGAAGAAACGTCGCCGCTTGCAATGAGCCGCTCGGTGTGCCCGGCCATGCCGAAGACGGCGGCGAAGAGGCGGAGATTGGCGGGATTTATCTGATTGGTAACGATGGCCAGGTGCATCGCGTGGGGATGACCCAGACCAACGAATTTTCTGATCACGTCTTTGAGGCTAAGAATTATCTCTACCTGGCCAGCTCCAAATTGCGCAGCTGCGCGATCGGCCCTGAACTGGTGATCGATCCTAACTTCACCGGCGAGATCAATGGCGAAACGCGCGTGCTGCGGGATGGCAAAATCATCTGGCGCGCTCCGCAGGCTTCGGGCGAAAAATATATGTGCCACACCATTGCCAACCTCGAGCATCATCATTTCAAGCACGCCTGCCACCGGCATCCGGGGGATGCGCATCTGCATTTCTTCGGAGCGGATAATTTCAGTTTCAAAGATCGATTGCAGTTGCGCGATGGAGATGTGATGGAAATCCAATTCGAAAGTTTTGGCCGGGCGCTGCGCAATTCATTGAAAGTGGAGCCGCGTGAGAATAGTCCCGTGGCGATTCATGCTATGGGATAAAATACGAATACAACCACAGAGGCACAGAGACACAGAGGCGCGCTTGGTTTGTATAACCTGATTGCGAACAGGACTTTTAAAAAATAATTAAAATGACTTTTTTTGCCTCATCGCTTCGCAAACAAGTTGGCCTCCGTGCCTCTGTGCCTCTGTGGTTCATTCTTTTTTCTTCCATCACCCTGCTCGTATCACCCTCGCCAGCACAGGAGCGGCAGCCCATCGAGCGCGGCCTGGCTTTCTTATCCAGATCTCAAAATACGGATGGTTCATTCGGCACTGCACGGGATTTCAACCAGCGCATTATCACCACGAGCACTGTGTTGCTTGCCTTTGTTTCTGATGGGAATGCCCCTGACCTGGGAAGATTTGGTTCGTGCGTGCGCGCTACCACGGATTTCCTGCTTCGCTCTTCAGATGAAAAAATGTCTTCTAATGCCAAACAGACTCTTTTGACCGCGCTCGGCCCAGTGGCTGGCATCGACGATAACCAGATCGATCAGGCGCGCATCTCGCAATTATCCAGCGGCAATTTATCCGATACTCAAATTATTCCGTTCCATGGCGATCTGCGCTCTGCTCTGAAAACCTGGATACACTTTAGCTCTGGTAGCGAAGCGTCAATTTCGTATTCCTCGCTTTATCGTGCTGCACTGTTTGCATCCGATGCCCATCTTTCCGAGCTGACCGAAAAAATAAACGCCTCAATTCTCTCGCATCAACAACGCGACGGCTCATGGGAAGGCCAAACGGAGTCAACCGCATTTGCATTGCTCGCCCTCACGGCACCGCAACATTTAATGCCAATCAATGGCCATTAAGATTTTGAACCAGCCCCTTATCGTGCGTATGCCGGTGTGCCGAGCCATTCTCGGACCGAAGGATTCCTGGTCATTCGCCCTCGCCGCCGTTTCCTCGATGAGCTAAAATCTTCTAACTATGTCCACGGCTACCCTGCCCACCACTATTGCTGATCCAACTAACGCCCGCATCCTGGCCATTTCCGAAGATAAGCTGCAGGGATTTCAACCCGATCCGATCAGACAAATCGCCCAGCAAACAAATTTGCCAATTGAGACGGTGCAGCAGCGTATCGCTGCGATGCTGGCAGCGGGGACGATTCGCCGCGTTCGCCAAACGTTGATGGCCACCAATCTCGCCGCCGGCGCGCTCTGTGCCTGGCGTGTGCCGGAAGAGAAATTGCAGTCCGCTTTCGACTGGATGTTTCAGAACGATCCATTTTCCGGACATGTGGTGATTCGCTCGACCGACAAGCAAACGCCTGGCAGCGTTTATCGCCTCTGGACCACGCTGAAAGTTCCCGCAGCCTTTTCCATGGAAGCGCATTGCCGGCTGCTCATGCAGAAAACTGGCGCGACTGCATTTAAACTTATGCCAGCAAAAAAGCTGTTCGCTCTTGGCGTCGGTCATGTGCGCCGCCGCGGCATCGAGCCAGGCTCGCGCTCAGAATTTCCCGCCGAGATTCACGATACCAATCTGGTCGAGCTATCTGATCTGGATTGGCAGGTGCTGATTGCCCTGAAGCGCGATTTCACGGTGGAGGAAATTGAGAAGGCGACTGATTCTTTCTGGGCCGGCCGCGCTGCCGAAGCGGGTGTGCCGTTGGAGCAATTCCTCGAGGTCGCGCGGTCTCTGAATCAGCGCAAGGTCATCGGACGTTTCTCGACTTTCCTTGAGCACGTCAAGACATTGGCCAGTGGCGAACAGGTGACGAAATACAACGCTCTATTTCACTGGGCAATTCCTGCAGGTAAAGAACTCGCTGCGGGAATCGAAGTCGGACGTCACCACATCATGACCCACGCGTATTGGCGCGAAGGTGGCCCGGAATTCAACAACGTCAACATCATGGGCGTCGCCCATGGCACGGACAAGGATCGCATGCTTGCCCACAAGTCGGCCATCGATCAGCATCTCCGCGAAGCTGGTTTTGATTTCACCTACACCGCGATTTTCTGGGGTGGCCGCAGCGAAATTAAACCCAGCGAAATTTCTCCCGTCGCCTACCGCCAATGGATTCAGCAGCAATGAAACCGCTGGCTCGAGTTTTCGCACTTTTGGTGCTCGCTTTTTGCTCTGCACTAAAGGCAGCAACTCCATCGCCATTCGATGCAGTGCACGTCTATCTCATCACCATCGGCCCCGGCGATGAGGTTTACGAAAAGTTTGGTCATAACATGATCCGCGTAGTCGGGCCGGCGGCGGCGATGGGGCAGGAGCAGGATATAGATATCGCATTTAACTGGGGAGAATTTTCTTTCGAGCAGCCGCATTTTATCTGGCACTTTATTCAAGGCCGAATGCTCTACAGCAGCGGCGCCCATTACTTCACCGACATCGTAATGGGCTACAAACAAGATGACCGCTCGATGTGGCAGCAACAGCTCAATCTCACTGCTGAGCAAAAACAGCGACTATGGAGTTCTCTCCTGGAATCTATCGATGAATCGCATCGCAATTATCGCTACGACTATTACCGCGATAATTGCTCCACGCGCACGCGCGATGCATTAGATCAGGCATTAGACGGACAAATTCGCGCTCAACTGAATTCCATTGCCACCGATACCACCTTTCGCTGGCACACGCGCCGCTTGATGCAAAGCAATTTCTGGCTCTACACCGGCCTGCAATATGTCTTGGGGCATCCGGTCGACCAAAAAATTACCGCCTGGCAGGAATGCTTTCTTCCCGTTCGCATGATGGATCGGATGAATCGCATCAAGATTACCGATGCCACGGGGCAAACAGTTCCCTTGGTCATGAATCAGCAGCGAATTTATCAAAGCAAAGAGTTCGTCGATTCCGACGCGCCGCCGCATTGGATTTGGATTTATAGCGCGATTGGCGTTGCGTTGGCGATGCTTTTTATTATTCCCACGCTCTGGAAGATGCGTTGGTGGAGCAAATTGACGTGGGGATTACTCGCTTTTGCCTGGACTCTTCTAGGCGGCGTGGCGGCGGCCATTCTCATCTTCGGCGAATTCTTCACCGATCACATTGTCACATTTCACAATGAAAACATGCTCCAGCTCTCGCCGCTGATGATTCCGCTCATCGTACTTATTCCGTTCGCCGCCTGGGGCAAGCGATGGGCGGTTCTGTCCGCGCTGGTCTTGGCTGGGTTGCAGGTAGCTGCCAACATCGCTGGAGTCGCGCTGAAACTATCCCCAGCCTTTTATCAACCCAATCTTGAAATCATCGCATTGGCGCTCCCCGCCAATATCGGCATGGCAACCGGTTTAGTGCTGATCTATCGCCGGATACAATCGACTCGTCATGCCCAATGAATCAGATTTTCTCCAGTGGCTCCGCGGCCAGCAGCGCGCCAGCGAATTAGTCGAGCTTCCCGCTGGCGATGATCTGGCGATTTTGCGCTGGCCTGCCGATCAGCTCCTGGTGGTTGGCGTCGATCAAGTCCTGGAAGGGGTTCACTTCGATCTGACCCAGCATTCGCCGCGACAGGTAGGGATGAAAGTGATGAATCGCAATCTCTCTGATTGCGCGGCGATGGCGTGCTGGCCTGTCGCTGCCCTGGCGAGCGTGGCGCTACCGAAAAATCGCGGCGAAGAATTCGCTCGGGAAATTTATCTGGGCATGAAGCAGGCGGCTGAAAAATTTGATTGCCACATCGTCGGCGGCGACACCAGCACTTGGACTGGGCCATTAGTAGCCAGCGTCAGTATTCTGGGCAAGGCGTCTGTCGGGCAATCTTTGCTGCGCTCGGGCGCTCGGGCTGGTGATTCGATTTATGTTAGCGGCGCGCTCGGTGGTAGTTTGCTGGGTCGGCATATGTCTTTCGTCCCGCGTGTTGAATTGGCGATACAGATCGCTGGCACCGGTCGGGCAACCGCCATGATCGATCTCAGCGATGGCCTGTCGCGCGATCTGCCACGCATCTGCCAGGAAAGCCACGTCGGAGCGATCGTCGATGCAGTAACAATTCCGATTCATGCCGATGCTGCCTCGCTCAGCCAGCGCGATGGCCTTTCGCCGCTCGACCATGCCCTGCACGATGGCGAAGATTACGAGCTTCTGTTCACGGGCCGCGATCTCGATTCGTTCGGCACGCGCATCGGCCAAATCACCGACACGCCAGGCATTTTTATTCAAGCTGAAAACTCGCGCACTTCCCTCGAACCCCGTGGCTGGGAACACCAATGGTGAACCGTACCAGCAACAGCCCGGAGCAAACGCAAACTATCGCAGCGGAAATCGCTGCGCAACTGCAGCCCGGGGATTGCATCGCCCTCGACGGCCAACTCGGTGCTGGGAAAACACAATTCGTACGCGGCCTGGTCGCTGCTCTTGGCGGCGATCCCCATTGGGTTTCCAGCCCGACGTTCGTTCTGCTCAATATTTACCCCACGCCGAAATTCAAGGTTTATCATCTCGACGCCTACCGTGTTTCTGGTGCCGATGATCTCGAAGCGATCGGCTTTTCTGAGCTCCTCGAACAATCCGGCATCGTTGTCGTCGAATGGGCAGAGCGTATTGCCTCGCTCCTGCCTCCGCGCACGCTGAATATCCAAATCGAAGTAACCTCTCCCACCACGCGCGAATTGCACATTAATCCTTAATCCCCTGCCACCGCGCGCTATGCCAGCAAAGTGGAGGGATCTCACTCCGTTTTCCCTACGCGCACCGCCGCCACTTCCGAAGCCACGAGCGAAATCGCCAGCAACACCGCCACTGCGATCACCGCCGGATAGATGCTCCCCGGCCGAATGATCTGCGCCACCGTCGCCACGCCGGGCCCGAGCGCCTGCCCCAATCCGATCAGCGCTTCGTGATATCCACCATGCTCGGTCGATCCTTCCGAGAGCACCATTCCAAAATATAAACTCCCCGAATAAATCAGCGCCAATGCCCATCCCAAAACAATTTGCGCCACCCCCATCACCCACAAATCCATCTGTTGTGATCCGCCGGCAACCACTGATGTCGGCACGCAAATCAGTACAAACGAAATCAGCATTACCAGCGACGCCCAGATAAGCAGTCGGGGCCGGGTATGCCAGAACGTCGATATCGCCAAAATCGAAAATGCGATCCACCGCCCGACCAGCCAGAGCGAGCCAATCACCGTTTGCACGGAAACCGTCTCATGCGCCAGGCTCGGCAACGTCGGCATCAGAGCGGCCAATGCATACGAAACCAGATAAGTTGAAGGCAGCGCGATTCTGCTGAGCCACAGCGCTAATGTCCGCTGCCGCAATAATTCGGGCTCGGCCGCTCCATGCGCATGTTTTTCTCCGCCGTTTTCTTCCTTGCCTCGTCCCTTGTCCCTGCTCTCCTCCGGCTGCTTCCCGCCCAGCGCCAGCACAATTCCGCCGAGCCCATTGATCGCTGCTGAAATATAAAAAAAACCGATCGGCAGATGGGCAATGACTACGCCGCACACCGCGGTCGCTAATGCGTTCACGGCAGGCCACACCAGATTATAAACCGCCAGTCGCCGCGCCATGCGATGGGCATCGGTTCCTGTCGCGACCAGACTCTCCATCCCCGGCCAATAGGTTGCAACCAAAAAGCCGAGGAGCACCAACAGCGGCGCCACCACTTCCGGGCGATCAGCAAATGAGGCGCAGATCACGCCGATCAGCGCAAACAAAATCGGCATGACGCTTCCCAGCGCCCGCCTGCCGAAGCGAATCGCAATAGTGCTGGATAAGAGCGCGCCAAAGATATAGACAATGCCTTCGACCGCTGCCAGCGCCAGATTTTTCCGTGGCGACCATCCCCAGCGATTGGTGGAATAGAAGAAAAACCCCATCTGCAAAAACGCCGTGCCAAAACTGGCCAGGGCCTGCCCTGTGTATACGGGCCAAACCCGCCAGGGAAACGCCGGCTCAATTGTGCTGGTAGATTCTTTCACGCGCGGGGGATTCTGCGATAAGGCGACGAAGCCCGCAAGCTCGGCTCAACTGGCGGTCATACTCGAGCGCCAATGCCTAAAAACTTCTAAAAGCGGGGTTCTTGCACTCGGTTTGCGTAGCATGGGCGTCTCACCTATGTCGTGTGAAATTGTTCATGGGCGAGACGCCCATGCTACTATTTCTGGAAGCGCTATGGCTTCACGCTCACCCCTGAAACAAATTTATTCTCCTTCACATCGTTCGCCCGCATCGCTTTCCCCCCCACCACGACATTTTCAAATTTCACATCATGTATCGCATGCTGCGCATCGAATCCGCGCAATTCTGCAAAAGGCGTATGCTTGCTCGGCGTAACTGACTCGATATTTCGAAACGTGATGTCATCGATATGGCCGCGCTCCGCCTGATTGCTCCACACCGCTTTGCCGATCCAGAGCGAAAATAATTTCTGCGCTTCCTGAATGCGGATTTTGTCGAACACGATATTTTTCACTTCTGCTGAGTCGCAATTGTAAACACGCAGATCCCACTCGCGCCCCTTGTCGTGAACAATATCGCAATCCGAAAACAGCACATTCTCCACGGGTGCGCGCAGTTCCGCCCCGATGCTCAGCGCGTGTGCCAGTTCATTCCACAGCACACAGTGCGTGACTTTGATATCAGTTGCTGGCCCGGCCTTCGGATCATTGGTCTTGATCACTACCAGGTCGTCATATGTCCGCATGAAGCAATCGCTGACATCGACATTTCTGCTGTTACAAATATCAATCCCATCCGAATTTCCTCGCCAGCCGAAAATTTTGATGTTCTGAATTTTCACATGGTCCGAAGCAATCACCGGAAATGTCCACGAGCTCGAATCGCGCAGCGTCACGCCTTCCACGCGAATATTTTTTCCCTGCGCGACAAGAATATTCCCCTGCCGATGCAGCATCCTGCTCCCATCAATAATCCCCCGCCCGCGCAGGGTGATGTTGTCCCCCTTGAGCCAAAAGATCGGCCCCCCATACCCATGCACCGGCGGGCCGCCTTTGCCATCTCCCAATGCCTTGCCGTACACCATCGCGCCGGGAGCCAGATAAACTGTCTTCCCCGAAGTGACTGTCATGCTCTCGATCTCATGCACCCCCGGCCCAAAATAAATCACATTCGGATCCCCCTGCTTCGGCACATCCTTCTCAATCGGATTCACAAACAAATGCAGTGAATGCAGCCAATCCCCGTTCACATCCACCACCAATTCCCCCGGCTGCGAAACCGCAAACGTAATTCGCTTTCCTGAAATCGCTGGCACAATCCCCCTCACTGATGGCAACACCTTCGCCGATTTCACTTCATCCGGACAATCAATGGCCACTTCCACCTTCGCCGCGATATCAATCGACGCAAAACCCACCTCCGTCGTATCTTTCAAATCCCACGCATGCACTGGCCCGCGCCGCTCCGCCGAAAGTGCCACTACGCGAGCCAGATAGACCGGCACGGATTTGCCATCCACGCTTACTTTGAATTGCGCCGATAATGGCTCACCAGTGGGTGCGCGACGAACTTGCAGATTTTTATCGTCGACACCGAATGCAGGAGTTAGCGCCCAAAAAACACATAGAATTGAAATCCATAATTTGTTTTTAGTCATTTCTCGTCCGGGTCTAGGTAATTTCTATCTTGCCACTATTTGAGCTATAATTAACTATCATGTTTCAGCGGCTAAAAGAATATCACCAACAGATCGCTGAACTCTGCCAACGATATCGCGTGAAGCGTTTGGAACTGTTCGGTTCGGCAGCTCGTCACGATTTTGACCTGGCCCAAAGCGATATTGATTTTTTAGTTGAATTCGAAAATCTTGGCTGGAAGGGGTCGTCTGCTCAATATTTTGGCTTTCTTCATGGACTTGAAGATTTGCTTCATCGCAAAGTCGATCTTGTGGAAAGGGATGTAGTACGCAATCCTTATTTTCTTGAAGTAGCTGACCAACACCGCGAGTTGCTCTATGCAGCCTGAATCGCGCAAGCTTCTTCAGGACATGTCCGAAGCAGCCGGCGATATCACTGCAATGACTCAGTCGAAGTCCGTGGACAATTATCTCGCCAGCAAAGAACTCCGCTGGGCTGTAGAGCGTGGCTTCGAAATTATCGGCGAAGCACTCAGTCAATTATCCAAGCTCGATCCCGACACAGCTCATTGCATCACTGAATACCGCAAGATTATCAGCTTCCGCAATGTTCTCATACATGGCTATAGCCATATCAATGACATGAGAACGTGGGATATTGTGCAGCAGGATTTACCAGTGTTGCGACGGGAACTCGCACAATTGTTGTCGGACTCAAATTCAGAATAATCAGGTGGGACCATAGGCTAATGAGGCCGGCAATGCGCACACTTAGTATCAACGACTTTTTTTACATCGTTTCGGCGTAAAACGCATTACATCTGACAATATTGGTGTCGTTAAAAAGGCGTTTGAACTTAGTCCACGCGGTAAAGCCCTTGTAGACACATTCGGGAATAAAGAACTTCGAGCCTTTATAGGTTTTGTAGATGTCGCTGGATTCAGTTCAGCGACAAGTTCGATAAAGCCCTCCGAAATTCGGAATTATATTGATCCATTTTTCGGTCGTGTCATGGAAGATTTGGAGGCTTCATATTGCTATATCGATAAAACGATTGGTGACGAAATCGTCTTTATTTTGCCGGACACGGAGAATGAAGATGGCGTGCATATTAATCTCAAAATTGGAATAGCTATGGAGAAGTTAGCAATAATCTCCAAACAATTTGCACAAACTCACCCCTTTCGATTGGGCCTTGCGTTCGGCACCGTGGTTCTCGTGCAAAAAGTAGGCGGTGGCTATAAAGAGTGGTCTATGGACGGACAGACAGTTAATCTTGCAAAACACCTCCATTCTCTTCCAGAGCTTCGCAAACCCTCTCCGTTTGCTGGTGCATTTGGGATGCTGACTAATGATCCAGAATGCGAGGCGACTTTCCCAACAAGATTGGGTTATATAACATTCACAGGCTTCAGATGGAATTTTAGCGCGGTGCAGAGGACCGAAACGTTCAAGGGTAACACGTCCGCTCTCGTCGCAACTTTCTAAACCAACAATAATCACACCGCATATCGTGGCACCGGTGACCGCAATCGCTATAATCTGCATCCTTTGAAAATATCCGTTTAGAAAGTTTTTATGCCCTATACCCTCACCAAAGGTTCCCCTGACGTTCTTCTCGCTGACGAGCTGGATAACGCGGACAACAAATGGACCCTCAATTTCGGCCCGCAGCACCCGGCCACGCACACCACGCTCCGCCTGGTTCTCGAACTCGACGGCGAACGCATCATTAAGGCCACCCCGCACATTGGCTATCTCCATTCCGGATTTGAAAAGCTCATGGAGCATCTGAATTACAATCAGAATGTCACCATCGTCGACCGCATGGATTATTCGGCTCCGATCTACAACGAAATCGCTTTTCACCATGCGACGGAAAAATTGATCGGGATTGAGCTGACGCCTCGCTGCAAAGTGCTGCGGACGCTTGCCAACGAACTGGCCCGTATTCAGTCGCATCTGCTGTGCGTGGGGGCGGCTGGCCTCGATCTCGGCGCTTTCACCGCCTTTCTCTATGGCTTTAACCAGCGCGAGACGATTTACGACATCGTCGAATACATGTCCGGCCAGCGGTTTCACACCAGTTGGACGCGCGTGGGCGGGTTGAACATGGATTTGCCGGATGAAGCGGTGTTTAAGCGAATGGTGAAGAAATTTGTCAACGACGATCTGCCGCCCGCGATGGATGACGTGGAAAGGCTGCTGAATAAAAACCGCATCTTTATCGACCGCACCAAAGGCATTGGCGTGATCTCCCGGGCCGAGGCGATCTCCTGGAGCCTCACCGGCCCGATGGCCCGCGCCAGCGGCGTGCCTCGCGATATCCGCAAGGACGAACCCTATCTCTGCTATGCGGATAATTGGGATGGCCAGGGCAGCGGCGCCGTGAAATTTGAAGTGCCAGTGATGAAGACCGGCGACGTCTACGCGCGCTACCTTGTCCGCCTCGAAGAGATGAGACAGTCGATTAACATCATCAAACAGCTCATCGACAATATCCCCAGTGGCCCGGTCAATGTCAGCCCCGAAGGCAAAGAGGTGATGCCGCCCAAAGATCAGGTCTACAGCAGCATCGAGGGTCTGATCCACCATTTCGAAATGGTCATGACCAACCGCGGCTTTGCCACGCCCAAGGGCGAGATCTACGGCTGCATCGAATCCGCCAACGGCGAGTTGGGTTATTATATCGTCAGTGCCGGCGAAAATGTCCCCTGGCGCGCCCGTACCCGGCCGAATAGCTATATCAATTACCAGGTGTTCCCCAAGCTCATAGAAGGCCACATGATCTCTGATGTTGTTGCGGTGCTGGGCAGCATCAATGTGATCGCCGCGGAATTGGATCGATAAATGACGTTTTACTGAATTCCCACAGCCCACGGATAGCCATCCGTGGGCTTTTTGTTTTTGACTACGGATTCCAAATGGTCGATAATTAGAAGCATGAAGACGACGATTGATATTCCGGAAAAGACGCTAAAGGAAGCAATGCGCCATACCGGCGCATCTACTAAGCGCGATGCTGTGGTTCAAGCCATGGAAGAATTCAATCGCCGCGAGCGCCTCGGCAAACTCGCCGATGAAATGGGCCAAAGCGATACCTTCATGTCTTTCGAGCAATTGATGACCCAGCGTGATCGCGACAAACGCCGGACTTACCGATGAGCGATTTATTTCTTATCGACACGTCGATGTGGACGTGCGCCATGCGCAGAAGCGGCGATGCGGAAAGCAAACGCCAGGTGCAAGAACTGATGCGCCTCGGTAAAGCGGCTTGGTGCGATGCCATTCGCGTGGAACTATGGCGCGGCGTTGGCTCTGATGTAGATCGTCACATGCTGCACCGCCTGGAAGCTGATATTACATCGCTCGCCATTGATTCGAGAACTTGGAATTTGGCTTGCCACTTAGGCGATATCGGCCGCAAGCAAGGCATGCAATTCCCGTCGCCCGATCTGCTTATCTTCGCTTGCGCGAAACAGCATTCCGTCGAATTAATTACTCGCGACAAACACTTTGACCAATTGTCCCATCTATGGAAGCGCATCGAACGCTAACCGGTAGCACGCATATACGTGGTGCGGTAAAAACTGTCTCAGCCCATTATATTATCGATTTTTGTTGAAGCAGTTATCTCTGATCTGACGAAAAACCACTATATGCGACAATATCTGCGGCTGTTGCGCCTCCCGGCTGCTCGCCGGAAACGCGCCATGTTGGGCTTGGCCGTCAAAGCATTTCGTGACGAAAGCGGGGCTGAAATCCTGGAATACAGCCTTATTCTCGGACTGATCGTCGTTGGCTGTATCACTACCGTTTCCTGCGTGGGAACCAAAGTTCTCAATCGCTGGAATTCGGTTAAATCCAGCATTTAAAAAACATCCATCCACCATATATTCTCGCTACTCTGCGCCAAAGGTGCGGGATGGTTCATCATGGGGTTGAAGTTTTTCCTTCCAAACCCGAATATGATCGTTCTGGGCGGTACCCTTAAAATACCGTCCATATATAAGGAAGAACGACTATGGCTTGGATTGTTGAAGACCGCCGCCGCGCCGATTTTGATAAACAGGCCGGCCCCTATCTCACCGATGCCTTGAAGAACCGCCTGCGCGAGACTTATTTCCCGCGCTATCCCACCAAGCGCGCCGTCCTCCTTCCTGCTCTGCATATGGTGCAGCACGAATACAACTGGATCCCCACGGCCGCCATCCAGGAAATCGCTGAATTCCTGGAGATCGCCCCCGCCGAGGCTCTCGATACCGCCACTTTCTACGAAGAATATTGGCTCAAGCCCAAAGGCAAATATCTCGTCCAGGTCTGCCGATCCTTGTCGTGCGAAATCTGTGGCAGCAAACAAATCACCGAACACGTAAAGAAAAAGCTCAATGTCGAAGTCGGCGAAACCACTCCCGACGGCAAATTCACCCTCGTCGAACTCGAATGCCTCGGCTCTTGTGGCACCGCCCCCGTCGTGCTCGTGAACGATGTCCTAAAAGAAAACGTCACCCCTCAGGACATCGACAAAGAACTCGACGCCCTGCCAGCCGACCCCCATGATTACAAAGACCCCACCGTCACCTGGCACGAAGACCATCACTAACCGGCGGCAGCGCGCTCGACCGAGCCTATTTATCGAAGTCTTTAGTGCCACGGCTAAACGACGATGCATCCACGATGCCCTCGAAAAATCGCAACAAATTCGCTCGCGGCATCTTCGGCTGGATTCTCTTCCTCGCCGTCTCCGGCGCACTGATTTACCTCTTCAATTTCGACACTTACCACTTTGCCGTCGTGCAGGATGGCGTCCTCTATCGCATGGGCATGCGCAACACGCGCGAGCTGCAAAACGTCATCCATAAAGTCCACCCCAAAACCGTCGTCTGCCTCGTCACCGATCAAGAAGTTAGCCAAGGCACCCACGGCGATTTCCAAGGTGAATTCAAACTCTTAAAAGACAACGGCATCACCCTCGTCCGTATCCCCATGACCGAAGATCATCCGCCTACTCAAACCCAGATCGACCAATTCCTCCACATCGCTACTGATAAGAACAACCAGCCCGTGATCGTGCATTGCGCCCAAGGCGTCATCCGCACCGGCATGATGGTCGCCGCCTACCAGAAAGACGTGCTGGGCTATTCCAAACAGCAGGCCCTCGACTCC
This sequence comes from Tepidisphaeraceae bacterium, assembly GCA_036490535.1. Lineage (GTDB taxonomy): Bacteria > Planctomycetota > Phycisphaerae > Tepidisphaerales > Tepidisphaeraceae > DASXDR01. The sequence goes on from DASXDR010000098.1 coordinate 41,014, forward strand.
ATAAACATTTTCGGCAAAGGCCACCAACGCGCCGACGAAGTCAAGGCATTCATCAACGATTATTACGCCCATCCCGAGCGCCAAGTCGCCACCACCCAATAACCACTCGTATTGCACTCCCGCGCCGCGCTGCAGCAAAGTTGCGGGATAATCCCAAGCACAGGGATATTTCACTACCACTTTCCCAAAAATCTCCTTCGCCATAGAATCCCCATCATGGCTTTCTCCGAACCCGTATTGACCAAACGCATCCCCCTCGACCCCGAAAAGCGCAAAGCGATCTGGTATGACGACTACGTCGCCACTGGCGGCTACGCTGCACTGCGCAAGTCATTGGACATGAAGCCCGATGACATCATCAAAACCATGATCGAATCTGGTCTGCGCGGCCGCGGCGGCGCAGGCTTCTCCGCAGGCCAGAAGTGGTCCTTCATCCCCAAGGAAAAAAAAGGCCCGCATTACATGGCCGTCAATGCCGATGAATCCGAGCCCGGCACGTTCAAGGACCGCTATCTCATCGACTACGACCCCCACCAGATGCTCGAAGGCATCGCCATCGCCTCGATCGCCACGCAGTGTGATATCGCCTACATCTACATCCGCGGCGAATACCACCGCCAGGCCAAAGTCCTCGAACAGGCCCTCAAGGAAGCCTATCACCATGGCGTCTTCGGCCAAAAAGGAATCTTCGGCAGCCAATACAAGCTCGAATGCTATGTCCATCGCGGCGCTGGCGCTTACATCTGCGGCGAAGAGACCGGCCTGCTCGAATCCCTCGAAGGCAAACGCGGTTGGCCTCGCAACAAGCCACCGTTCCCCGCCATCGCCGGTGCTTTCGCTCGCCCCACCGTCATCAACAATGTCGAAACCCTTTGCTGCGTTCCCCACATCATTGAGCGCGGCCCGGCTTGGTTCAAAACCATGGGCACTCCATCCTCACCCGGCCCAAAACTCTACGGCATGTCCGGCCACGTTAATAAACCCGGCGTCTACGAAGACGAACTCGGCATCACCCTCGAATACGCCATCGAAAAACTCTCCGGCGGCATGAAAGGCGGCAAACATAAAGGCACCATCTGCGGCGGTATCTCCATGGGCGTCCTCGGCCCGAATCAATTGGATATCAAATTAGATTTCGATGACGTGAGATTCCGCGGCGGCTGTCTCGGCCTCGGCACCGCCGGCATGATCGTCATGAACGAGCACACTGACATGGTCGCTGCCCTGCGCAACTGCGTCCGCTTCTACGCCCACGAATCCTGCGGCCAATGCACCCCCTGCCGCGAAGGCGCTGCGTGGATGCGCAAAATCTTGGATCGAATTTTGGAAGGCCAAGGCCGCGCAAGAGATTTAGAAATGCTCATGGAACTCGAAAAGACCATGGGCCTCATGCCCGGCACCACGATTTGTGGTTTAGCCGACGGCACCGCCTGGGCCACGCGCACCTTCATCAACAAATACTACGACGAATTCGCCGCCGTCTGTCCCGACGAACCCAAAGTCCAACTCACCATCAAACGCGGCAAGACCAATGTTACAACGCCCATGGGCAGCAACACACGATAAACTAAAACGCCACGAACTTTCCCGCCAAGCGCTACGCCGCGGCGCAGCTACGGGATTGAATTTCCGGAAAACTATCCTGCAGCTTCGCTGCGACGTGGCGCAAACTTTCCTTATTTCCTCACCCATCCCAAAAATTCCTCTGCATCCATCTCCCCCGTCGTCGCCCTGACCACCTTTCCCTGATCATCCATCACCATCATCGTGGGTATCGCCTCCACCCCATATTTTTTATCCAGCTCTGTCTCTTTCAAAAAATCGATCTTTACCGGCACAAATTTCTCCAGCGCTTCCTTCACGCGCTTGTCCGCCCACGTTGTTCGCTCCATCTGCTCGCAGGGCTCACAAAATCCGGATGAAAACTCCACCAGCAAAAGCTTGTGTTCCCGCTGCCCTTCTGTCTCACCTACCGCCAAATTTTCCCGCCAGGGAATTGTATCCCGCCAAACCCAATCTCGGACTATGGCAATTCCAGCAAATCCAATAAGTATCGCCAGCAACCCCCAAACTGCTCGATATGGGTTCGCTTTCTTTGCTGATGTCTCAGAATCAATCATGTCGACGTCTTGGCAAACCGATGCTCGTTGCCGCTGCGCAAGCGCGAGATATTCCCGCGGTGCTTATAAACAATCATCGCCGGCACCAGCCAGGCAAACACCAGCAATGGCAATTGCTTCCCCAGCGGATCCCACCCCATCCCCAGTGCAATCAAAAAATAAATAATCGGAAATGATATCGACCCGATGATTGATGCCAGGCTGATATAGCGCTTCCACCCGAAAACTATTCCCCACACGGCCGCCGCCGCCAGGCACGGAAGCGTGTAATACGGAAACAATCCAAGCGTCACCCCCGCGCTGGTCGCCACGCCTTTGCCACCGCTGAATTTCAGGAATACTGAAAACATATGCCCCATCACCGCTGCCAGCGCCACCATCAACCAGAGAATATACGCCTGTGCGTCTACCAGCTTTCCTCGTAGACAAAAGTATCCAACCGCCACGGGAATTGCACCCTTAAGTAAATCCAGCGTAAAGACCAACGCAAAAAATTTCCCACCCAACACCCTGCCCACATTGGTAGCCCCGATATTCCCGCTCCCCACCTTGCGCGGGTCCACCCCCTTGGCCAATCCCACCAACAGTCCAAACGGAATCGATCCCACTAAATAGGCCACAAGAATCAAAATCAGCATCTGCCAGGACATTAACGGAGTATTTTACCGCATTCTTCTCATCCGAAGAAGATGCGGACCAAATGAAATAGCAATATTACGATAAATAGGCGCGAAATAATATCTCTCGAAGTTACTTTTAAT
>DASXDR010000102.1:0-17693 GCA_036490535.1 Tepidisphaeraceae bacterium
CTTCGCTCGATCGCCGCCCGCACGATTGACGCGCTGCATGATGCCTTCGCCACCGCATTCGCAGCCGTCGTACTCAGCGACATTCAAAACTGCTTTGAGCACTGTGGATACAAGCTATAACTTTCTGCGCACCGCTCTAAACATTTGCATTTCCGGGATTTCCCTTCTGGCTGGATTAGACATAATCTTTAGGCAGCATGAATGACTATCGGCCGACGATTGGCATTACCATGGGCGATCCTGGCGGGATCGGGGCGGAAGTTATTGTCAAAGCGCTGGCTGATCCGATTCTGCGCAGCAAAGCACGTTATATCATTTATGGCCTGAACGAGCTGCTCGCCTACGCAGCCGACATCGCCGAATTCGATGTCTTCTGGTGGCGCGATCATTTCAACGGGCGGTTGCGCTCCTATGCACATGACGTGGTCGTGGTGGATTATTCGGACTGGTATTCGATGCTGGATACCAGTATCCGCGCTCCATCAAAAATTGGCGGCGAAGCTTCGATGCGCTTTTGCCTGGATGCGATTACTGCCGCGAAGTCGAATTTGATTGATGCTGTGGTGACGGCGCCGATCGCAAAAGAATCATGGAAGCTGGCTGGGTACCGATATCCCGGCCACACAGAATTATTCGCCGAGCGCACCGGCGCAAAGCGCCACGCCATGATGTTCGCCGGCGGGCCTTTGAAGGTAGTGTTGTGCACGGTGCACGTGCCGCTCAATTCATTGTGGGGGAGATTGAATATTGGCGCCGTGTTTCACCCCATTGAATTGTTGCACGAGGCACTGACCAAATGGTTTGATATCCCCAAACCCCGCATTGCTGTGGCGGGAGTAAATCCGCACGCATCCGAGCATGGCCAGTTTGGCGATGAAGAAGAACGAATCATCGAGCCGGCGATTCAAATTGCGCGAGAACAGGGAATCGACGCAACGGGCCCCTACCCGCCCGATACAGTATTCATCGCTGCACGTGATGGAAAATTCGATGCGGTAGTGGCAATGTATCATGACCAGGGATTGATCCCGGTGAAACTCTTGGCATTCGATCGTGCTGTGAATTTGACGATCGGTTTACCCATCGTGCGGACCAGTCCCGATCACGGAACGGCATTCGATATTGTCTGGCGAAACCGCGCCAATCCTGGGTCAATGCGAGCGGCAATTGAATTGGCGATTGAGATGGCAATTAAAAGGCATAAGGCCAACGAAATCCGAAATCCAAAACTCGAAATCCGCAACAACGATCAAAATTCAAATCCATAAATTCCGAACAAGCGAATGTTTAGAACATTTGGATTTGGTTCTATTTTGAATTTGTTTCGGATTTCGTGCTTTTAATTCTTACGTTCTGGATTGCTGCAAGATAAGCGTGCGGGCCTGATCCACCGGCAGATTCAACGCCCCGCGCGCCTGAGCAGCAGCTGTGCGCACTTTCAGGTCCGGAGCGCTCGCGACGACTTTTTGCAGACTGTCAACTGCGTCAGCGTTGAGCAGATTCCCCCAGAATTTGGCACTGGTAGCCAGATCGTCATAAAGAGCAATTTTCAGATCGGTAGGCGTGTTGTCAGCTACAGCGCGGTCGAGGAGTCCCGCCTGGGCAGTTGCTGAATTCATAAGCGCCAGCACGTGCCCACACGAGCGGACCAGATCCGCGCGAGGTCCGGCAAGCTGCCCAAGCAGAGCGCTTTCAGCGGGCGCGAGATTAAGGATTTGCCCGCGGCTCATTGCCAGCTCACCCAGCAAACGGGCCGAGCGCTCGGCGTAATTACCAGCCAGGGAGGCGTTCATTTCCGTGGCACCAGCGCGCTGGCGGGCAGCGGTAATGGCGGAGGCAAAGTCGGAGGGCTGGCTGACCTGCGTGAGGCTGACCATCGGATCGCTTAGAGTCAATTCAGCGTAAGGAGAGGCGGGGCTGTGCGTGACGATCACTTTGGCGGCACTGGTGAGCTGCGGAGTGCGACGGGAGACTTCGAAAAGTTTCTGAATATCGGCGGCGGGAAGATCTTCGCTGAGAATCACCACATCAACGCTGCTGAGGCCAGCGGCTTCGTTCAGTGCCGCATCGACGCTGGTGGCGCCGACGACGGAATATTGCTTGTTAAACTGCGAAGCGATGCGGTTGATGTCATTTTGCGAGGGAAGAATCACCAGCACGTTGGGCTTGCCGCTTTGTGCTAATGCTTCGGCGAGAAGCGGGACGACGCGCTCCTGGCCTTCGAAGGGCTTTTGTGGGAGCGAGGCGGCGACGGCCATGGCGGCTTCGAAGCGGATTTGGCGGTCGGAATAATTCATCGCATCGACGATGGGCTGACCTGAGTTGCCACTGAACATGTTGCTCGAACCCAGGATCACGCTGAGCGAGCGGACGGCTCGCAGAGCGACGGCAGAATTGTGATCGTGCAGGGCGCGGGCGAGGACAGCGTTAACATATTGCGCGCCCGCGGCGACGCCGTAGTAGTTGGCGTCGGGCTGCTGTGGGGCGCGGGTTGGATCGGTTTGGCCGGGGCGAAGGCTGGCCTCACGGTTGTAATTGGCGGCAAGCCAGAGGTTCAATGCCTGCTGCATGGAAGGGTCGAGCTTCAGAGCGTATTCGCTCTCGCGCATGGCCATGATGAAATTATAAATCTGCGGGGGAACTTCGATGCGCGTCAGGCCCTTGGCTTCATCCCAATACCAGACGTCGGCAACGGGGAGGCGCATATCGGCGGAGATCGCGGCGGTGTTGTAATAAAATTTTTCGCCGAGGTCGTAAAACATCTGCGCGGGGCTGTTCTTGAGAACATTGCCAGCGCCCATATTAGTAAGAGCCTGGCGGGCAGCCATGCGGACGGCGTCTGATGCATCAGAGTCATGCGCCAATCGCAAGAGATAGGGAACAGTGACGTCGTATCCGATATCACCCAGGGCATCGATCACCATGATCTGTGTGCCGGGATCTTTCATCTCGGTGGCAGCGAGGAGCGGATTGAGCGCTTCGCGGCCGAGCTGGCGGATCGCGCGCTGAATGCCGGCGTAATATTGTTTCTTACCGGGGTCGCGCAGGTAATCGATCATGATGGGGACAGCCATCTCGCCGCTATCGCGCAGGCGTTGGATGGCAAGAGAATAGGCGCGCTCGTTACCGTTGAGGCGTTCGATGTTGTGCTGGATAGCACCAACATTTTCGCGACGCTCGTAACGGCCCTTGTTCAAAATCTGAACAATGCTGGTAACAGATTTTTTCAGCTCAGGAATTTGCTGCCAGCGCAGAAGCCATTCGTCGAGATCGTCATTGCGATCGGTGCTGATTTTTTCGAAGGCAGCCAATACAGCAGCGGGTTTATTGGCGGATTTGAGAACTTGGTTGGCAGCTTGGTTGGCCAGGTCATAGCGGGCGACCTTGGAGTAGTGCCAGAAGTCATCAGCCGATTGCTCAAGAGGTGAATTGCTCTGCACAGCTGCAGGGGCTGGCGATGCCGCATCCTGCGCGCGGGCGCTGAGAGTAAAAGTTCCGAATGATGCAATCGCCAATGATAACGCCAAGCCGCCGAGTCGTTTCATGTCAGATAGCCTCCACAAGGTGTTGCGCATCGAATGTTTGGAGCATAACCAAAGGAGGGACAAGGGACAAGATGGAGAGGAAGGGAAGGATAAAAAAGGAAGATGGAATACTGGAGAATATCCGCCGCGCGGATGCACACTTCGAGGAAACTTTAATTACTTTGTTGTTAACTCTTCCCGAGCCGGCCATCGGAATGCTGGCAGTATTGGGTTGATGTTTGCGAGTCAGAGAAATTTTCGGCCCAACGGATAATTCTAATTAACCACCGCCAGGCGGCGCACGGACTTTGGCAACTGGAAGGCGATATCTTCCTGAATGAGCGTGCGGGTTTCGACGTCGCCGCCGAATCGGCCGATCAATTGCTCGATCAATTCGTGCACCAGATGATCCGGGGCGCTGGCACCGGCGGTGACGAGAACCGTGTCATTTGGATTGAACCAGGTGAAATCAACCTCGGAGGCATCGTCGATGAGATAAGCGCGGCGGCCGGCCGTTTGTGCGGTCTCAACGAGTCGACGGCTGTTGGAGGAATTCTGAGAGCCGACTACCAGGACCACATCCACTTCCGGGGAAATTTCCATGACAGCATTCTGGCGATTCGTAGTGGCGTAACAGATGTCTTCCTTGGGGGGATTGATGATGTTCGGAAACTTTTTCTTCAGAACTTTCATGATCCGCTCAGCATCATAAAGGCTCAGCGTAGTCTGCGTGACATAGGCAATTTTCTCATCCTGGGGAATATCCAGTTGCTCGACATCCTGTTCGCTCTCGACCACGCGAATGCGATCGGGCGCTTCGCCGACGGTGCCGACGGCTTCGTCGTGGGCGCGATGGCCGATGAAAATAATGGTGTAACCGCGCTTGGCATAGCGCAGCACTTCCATGTGGACTTTGGTCACCAGCGGGCAGGTGGCGTCGATCTCGACCAGATTACGTGCCTTGGCCTGGCGACGAATTTCCGGCGAGATGCCATGCGCAGAATAAACGAGCATGGAGCCTGGCGGGACGTCCGCGATATGGTCAACGAATGTAACGCCCTTCTTTTGCAACCCCTGCACGACGTGGCGATTGTGCACGATCTCGTGATAGACATAGACGGGTGCGCCACGGGCTTTGAGCACTTCTTCGACGCATTCGATGGCCATGTTAACGCCAGCACAAAAGCCGCGGGGATTTGCCAGGAGAATCTTCATGTTGAATTGTGATTATAACGGAAAACGATAAACGATGAACTGTGAACGATGAAAAAAATGCAAAGAATGGTATCAGATATTTTTTCAGCATTCATCGTTCAGAGTTCATTTCGATGCTCGACAATGGCCGTCGCCGGTGACGATCCATTTATATGTTGTCAAATCGGATGCCCCCATGGGGCCGCGTGCGTGGAGTTTGTCGGTGGAGATGCCGATCTCGGCACCGAGGCCATATTCGCCGCCGTCGGCGAAGCGGGTGCTGGCGTTGACCATGATCGAGGCGCTGTCGACGCCCTGGATGAAACGATCGATGGCGCGGGTGTCGGCAGCGAGAATGGCATCGGTGTGATGCGAGCCATATTGATTGATGTGGGCGACCGCTTCTTCCAATGAATCAACCACTTTCACGCCGACGATGAAGGCGAGATATTCGGTAAACCAATCCTGCTCGCTTGTCGGTTTGGCGGCAGCAAATAATTTCCTCGCCGCTTCATCGCCGCGAATTTCCACGCCGGCCTTGGCGAGGTCTTCGCAGACCTTGGGCAATAATTCCTTGGCAATGTCTTTATGAAAAAGCAGATGCTCTACGGCGTTGCAAACCGCGCCGCCGGGATAGCTGGTTTTTGCATTCACGCAGATTTCGCGGACTTGTTTTTCCATACCTGCAGCGGAGAGGTCGATGTAAATGTGACAATTGCCGGTGAAATGTTTCAGAACAGGAATGGTCGAGTCGGCAACGACAGCGCGAATGAGCGATTCGCCGCCGCGCGGGATCACCAAATCGATGTATTTGTCGAGTTTCAGTAATTGCGGCACCAGCGCGCGATCCGTCGATTCGACAAATTGTACCGCATTTGCCATTTCTGCGTTTTGGGTCTTTAGTTCGGCGTTGATGATTTCGACAATCGCCTCGTTGGAATGAAATGCTTCTTTGCCGCCACGAAGGATAATCGCGTTGCCGCTTTTAATGCACAGGGCCGCAGCATCGCTGGTGACATTCGGGCGGGATTCATAGAAAAACAAAATTACGCCAATCGGGCAACGGCGTTTTTCAATGCGGAGCTTGTTGGGCAGAACATACCCTTCGAGCGTTTGACCGACGGGGTCCGTTTGCCCGGCGATTTGCTCGACGCTGACCGCCATGGATTCAATCCGCTTGTCATTTAATTTCAAACGTTCGATAACAGGGCGATCGAGGCCGGCACTTTCAGCGGCTGCAATATCCCTGGCATTGGCTTCGATCAAACGTGGTTTATTTTCACGAATAGCGCCGGCGATCTTGCGCAATGCTGCTGACTTAGTCGCATCATCCAAACTTGCGAGTCGATATCCCGCCGCCCGCGCCATTTGCCCCAGCGATTGAACGTAAGATTGTAAATCTGTGCTTAAACCCATAGTGTGCCAAATTATAGCCACGGCTTGCGGCTTCGCATCCAGCACGCCTATAATCCGCCTAACTAAAGGAGTTTAATTATGCCAATTAGCCTGTCCGAAAAAGCAGCCGGTGAAATCAAGACCATCATCAAGGAACAAGGTCTGGATAACGATAAAACCCGCCTGCGCGTCGGCGTAAAGGGCGGCGGCTGCAGCGGTTTCAGCTATATGCTCGACCTTACCGAGGAAACCAAAGGCGATAGCGACGAAGAGCTTGAGTCCAATGGAATCAAGGTGCTTGTCGACATGAAGAGCTATCTCTACCTGAATGGCGTCGAGATCGATTTTAAAGATGAAGTCATGGGCCGCGGGTTCGTATTCAAGAATCCCAACGCCACCAGCACCTGCGGGTGTGGGTCGAGCTTCACGGCTTAAGTACAGGAAACGCTGAATTCTGAACGCTGAACGCTGAAAGAAATGCCGAATACTGGACCGCGCATCTGGCATTTTTTTCAGCGTTCATTGTTCAGCGTTCAGCGTTCATGAAAGATGCCCACAGCAGAACGTGAAATCGAAACGCTGGCCAATAAGGAATATCAGTGGGGCTTCATCACTGATATCGACGCGGATTCCGCGCCGCCGGGGTTGAATGAAGAAACCATCCGGTTTATTTCGCACAAAAAGGGCGAGCCGCAATGGATGCTGGATTGGCGGCTCAAGGCCTATGCGGCCTGGCTGAAGATGAAAGAGCCGCACCATTGGGGAAAGTTGCACTATCCGCCGATTGATTATCAAGCGACGATTTATTACTCGGCGCCCAAGCCGAAGCTTAAGTCACTGGATGAAGTTGATCCGGAATTGCTCGAAGTTTATAAAAAGCTGGGCGTACCGGTGAATGAGCAGGCAGCCCTCCTCGGCGTCGAGCAGCCGAAGATCGCCGTTGACGCGGTCTTTGATTCTGTGTCCGTCTTGACCACCTATAAAAAAGCCCTCGCTGAAAAGGGGATTATCTTCTGCTCCATCAGCGAAGCCATCCGAGAGCATCCTGAACTTGTCCAGCAATATCTCGGCAAAGTTGTTCCCTATAGCGATAATTTCTATGCCACGCTAAACAGCGCCGTCTTCACCGATGGCTCCTTCGTTTATATCCCCAAGGGCGTGCGTTGCCCGATGGAATTGAGCACCTATTTCCGCATCAACGCTGCCAACACCGGCCAGTTCGAGCGTACCCTCATCATCGCCGACGAAGGCGCCTATGTGAGCTATCTCGAAGGCTGCACCGCGCCGATGCGCGATGAGAATCAATTACATGCCGCGGTCGTGGAATTAGTCGCTCTCGACAATGCACAGATCAAATATTCCACCGTTCAAAACTGGTACCCCGGCGACAAACAAGGTAAAGGCGGCATCTATAATTTCGTCACCAAGCGAGGCAAATGCCAGGGCGTTAATTCCAAAATAAGTTGGACCCAGGTCGAGACTGGCTCGGCCATCACATGGAAATACCCAAGCTGCATTCTTCAAGGCGACAACAGCATCGGCGAATTTTATTCCGTTGCTCTGACCAACAATTACCAGCAAGCCGACACTGGCACCAAGATGATCCACATCGGCAAAAACACCAGGAGCACCATTGTCTCCAAGGGCATCAGCGCCGGCCACGGCCAGAATACCTATCGCGGCCTCGTGAAGATCATGAAAAACGCCACTGGCTCGCGCAATTACACCCAGTGTGATTCATTGCTGCTTGGAGATCAGTGCGGCGCCCACACCGAACCCTATATCGAAGTGAAAAACACCACGAGCCGAGTCGAGCATGAAGCCAGCACCAGCAAGATCGGCGAGGACCAGTTATTCTACTGCAAAACCCGTGGCATCAGCCTTGAAGATGCCGTCAGCATGATCGTCAACGGCTTCTGCAAGGAAGTCTTCCGCGAATTGCCCATGGAATTCGCCGTCGAAGCCCAGAAACTGTTGGGTGTAAGCCTGGAAGGATCGGTCGGATAGAGGTTTGGCGAAGAAAGGTGGAGCGTATGAGACTTATTCCAGAAGGACACAAACTCTACGACGAAAAAATCATCTATTACTTCCTGGGAGTCGGAATGGGGTGTCTGTGCACGCCAGACGGATCGCGTGTTTATTTTGGCCTCGGCGCATTTGTCATTGGGTGCGCTCTGAGCTCCGCCGCGTGGGTCGCTCGCCGCCGTGCCGCCAATGAAACATCGAGTGAAATTGCTAAGTTTATTTCGGAAAGTTAAGAAATGTCCGCACTCTTAGAAATCAAAAACCTCCACGCCGGCATCAAAGACCGCGAAATCCTTAAAGGTGTCGATCTGACTATCAACAAGGGCGAAGTTCACGCCATCATGGGCAAGAACGGCTCCGGCAAGAGCACTCTCGCCCAGGTGATCGCCGGTCGCGAGACGTACGAAGTCACGCAGGGCGAAATTCATTACAATGGCCAAGACCTGCTCGAGCTTTCCGCCGAGGAGCGTGGCCGCGAAGGTATCTTCCTCGCTTTTCAATATCCTGTCGAAATTCCTGGCGTCTCTACCAGTTATTTCCTCAAAGCGGCTGTCAATGCCTTCCGCAAGCATCACAATCTTCCAGACCTCGACACTGCTCAGTTTCTGAAACTCGTCAAAGACAAAATGGCTCTGCTCAAGATGGACCAGAGCTTCATGAACCGAGCTGTTAACGAAGGTTTCTCTGGCGGCGAAAAGAAGCGAAACGAAATCTTCCAGATGGCTGTCCTCTCTCCCGAGCTCGCCCTCATGGACGAAACCGACTCTGGCCTGGACATCGACGCCCTCAAAGTCGTCGCCAATGGGGCGAATTCGCTCCGCTCTCCCGAGCGCGCGATCCTGCTGGTTACACATTACCAGCGGCTTTTGAATTACATCAAACCCGATTTCGTTCACGTGATGATGCAAGGTCGAATCGTCAAAACCGCCGGCCCAGAATTAGCCCTCGAACTCGAAGAGCGCGGCTACGACTGGGTCGAAAAAGAGGTCTTGGCTGGAACGAAATAATTATTAACCACAGATGAACACAGATGCACACAGATAAGAAGATAAATTTGATTGACCATTATTCTTTAGCGTCGTTGCAACACGACGAGCGACATTTTCATCTGTGTTCATCCGCATTCATCCGTGGTTAATTCTCCTCGACTTTATGACCAAACTCGCCTCCCCATCCCGTATGTCAAACATCGAATCTTTCCATGAACTCCCCGCGCGTGCCAACACTATTCCCTGGCTCGATGACCTCAGCGCTAGCGCCAAACGACAGTTCGAATCCGCAGGCTTTCCCACTGGTACGGAAGAGGAATGGCGCTTCACCAACATAGCCCCCCTGCTTCGCACGAAATTCACTTTAGCGCGGCCAGCTATCGGTTCAACCATCGGCACGGATGTTCGCGATGCCTTTACTTTCGGCCGCGATTGCGCAGCTGAACTGGTTATCGTGGATGGCGTTTACTCCCCTGCTTTGTCGCGCATTAAGCCATTTGCCCGTGGCATTGTGGTCAACAGCCTGGGTGAAGCGATCGCGCAAAATAACCCTATCGTTGCCAAAAATCTCGGTCGTTTTACCGATCTCTCCGCCCATCCTTTCGCGGCCCTGAACACCGCGATGATCCACGATGGCGTGTTTGTGTACGTTCCCAAATCGCAAACCATCCAAGGCCCGATCCATCTGCTTTTTATATCCACGGAAAATGCCCAACCCACGGTTTCGCATCCGCGTACGCTGGTGGTGGTTGAGGAAAATGCCGAGGTGCAGATCGTGGAAAGCTACGTCGGCCAGACTGGTTCCTATTGGTCCAACGCCGTTACAGAAATTGTTGCCGCAAAGCATAGTCGAATTGATCACTGTAAACTTCAGCAGGAATCTCCGCAGAGTTTTCACGTCGCCAACATGCACGTGCACCTCGAATCGCACGCACAATTTATTTCGCATTCAGCGACATTGGGCGGTCAACTCACACGCAACGATCTGACCGTAAAAATGGCCGGTGAATACGCCGATGCCACGCTCAATGGTCTGGTCGTCCTCAAGGACTCGCAGCACTGCGATAACCACACGCTGCTCGACCACGCCAGCCCCAATTGTCCGAGCCACGAGCTTTACAAGCATGTGCTTGCCGATAAATCGTCCGGTGTCTTCAAAGGCAAGATTTTAGTGCGCCAACCCGCTCAGAAAACCGATTCCAAACAAACTAGCAAATCATTACTGCTCAGCGATGACGCAACAATGAATTCGCAACCCGCCCTGGAAATCTACGCTGACGACGTCAAATGCACCCATGGCTCGACTATCGGGCCCGTCGACGAAGATATGGTTTTCTACCTCCGCACGCGCGGCGTCAGCCTGCAAGCCGCACGGCACCTGTTAACCTACGCGTTCGCCGCCGACATCACCCGCCGCATTAAAGTTGAACCCGTGCGAAGAAGACTAGAAGATTTCATGGCCGCCCAACATGGTTTGCCACGCGATCTGCGCATCACCGATCTCGGCGGTCACGATGAAAAAGCCGGCGTGTAATGCTTTTGTTTGACGATCGCGATATTGGTTCAAAATGAGATCAACGCCGCCTTGGCAGCATCTGTAACCCACCTACCCCTATCCTAATTCTTTCTCACGGCTGCGTCGCCGGTTCGGCAGTCGCTTCCGTAGTCGGAGGAGCCGTGCGGGCATCGCGATTGATGTCCCCGCTGCTCGTGCTCACAGCGTCCGGCACGCTCATGTCCGGGCCGGAGCGCACATTGATTGGAATCCACGAGGGATGCAATCCCACGCAAACGCCGATCAGGAAGGCGACGATGACCGCTGCCAGAAATCCCATAACGCCAAGCGCGCGGCTCGGTCTTTTGCCTTGTGGTGGGGTATCCATTTTGTGCTCCGCGAAAGAGATGCTGCCTCATTTACCGCAAGCGGCTCCAAACATATCCACTGCGTAAATGCACGATGATTGTATCGCAACCATTTACGAAATACTAACCGGTTCTGGAATGCGATGAAAAATTGCATATTCCACAAGTGAAATCGGAATTTGGAATATAAAAATAAAGAAGCCTCGCACTTGCATGCGAGGCTCCAGGAAAGCAATTCACGAGTGAATAATATCGCTAAAACTCAATTCGCAGCACGGCGACGGCGAGCCAGCAAGCCGGCCGCCAACACGCAGCCTAGAGCAGTCGGCTCAGGAACAGTACTGATGTTCTTCGATCCTGCCTTGGCTGCACCATATGCAAACAGGGCATAATCGTCAGCATTGACCTTACCGTCATAATTCAGATCGCCATGTTGCCAGCCAGTGCCCGCGGTGCCCATCATGGCCACGTCAGTGGCATTGACAACACCGTCGCAATTCAGGTCGCCGATCCAGGTGAACTCGACCTTAACGATTGAACCATTGTCGTAATAGCCAACGCTGGTCCCAGCGGCATAGGAAGCAGCGGAGCTGGTGATTCCATTGCCCGTCCACGTGCCATTGGCATAAGCAGTGGCGAGTTCGGAACCAATCGTTGCCGCTGGACTTGCACCCGTGTAATCGACATTGACTTGATCCTTGGCGACATCCAGTTTTGCACCGCTGGCCAGATTAAGGCCCTGCTGTAACGTCAGTACAGTTCCCGTGCCGCTCAGGATCGCCTTGGAACCGGAAAGCAGCGTCAGGCTATTTGCGGTGCTGGAATTGCCAAAGGCAATCATGGACGAACTGCCAGCAGTGATCGTGGATTCGTATGTAACGGTACCAGTACCGGTCTGTGTGAGCGAAAGGCCGGAGTTGATCGAAATCGGGTCGGCAATGACCAGATTCGCACCGCTGGCAACATTGAATGTGGTATTGGATGCGAGCGTGAGTGGCACGTTAATTTCCTGAGTGCCTTGTTGAACGATGACTTGGGCGTTACCGCTCGCGGTCTGTAACGTCAGTGACCCCGCACCATCGATAACATACTTGTTGGCGTTATTGAAGTTCAATGTTCCAACCGTCACGGGGACATCCGTATAAATGTTGCGATTCTGGGTAATCGCTCCCATGAAGTCCGCCTCAACACCAATGCCATTGGGAACGGAAAATATGCTCCAGTTTCCAGTGCTATTCCAGTCTCCACTGCTATCTGGAGACCAAGTGGGGATATTTTGGGGATTACCGGCTCCTTCGAGATCTCCATCATCGGCGAATGCAGAAATATTTGCCCCGCTAGAGCCATTGGCGGCGTGATAGTCAAAACTCACCACAACGCTTTTCGTCCCCGTAGGGGCATTGGCGGTCACCGAATACTGTGTGAACGTATTTGTCGGAGGACTGACGAACGACTGATCGACTGCAGAATTGCCCGCAACCCAACTGGCATCATCGGCCTGAGCGGTAGTAGAAGCATAAATATAGGTGGCCGTATCCCCACCCAGATCATTATTCGACGCTCCCAGGAATGTTAGTTCAACATCAACCACGGCATCTGAGGTGCTATCGAAGGCGCTTTCAAAATAGTACCAACCACTAAAGGTATAGGGAGTATTTGGCTGAACGCCGCTGTTAAAACTCTGATAAACCCCTTGTGTCCCTTGTTCGAACGCCTTGAGCCATACACCCCAGGTTCCACCGGGCGTATGGTTTGCGACTGTATTGGCGTTGTTATAATTAGCGCGTTCGATATCAAGACCACCAGTGGTGCCATAGCTATAGAAAGTCCAATCAGTGGGATTAGTGGGATCGGGATTGGTGGTGCTAGCCGGAAATTCAAACCCGGGATTCAAGAGCAGGTTCGCCGCAAAAGTGGGTATCGCAAAACTCGCTGCGACCGCAAATGCAGCAGGCGCTAAAGAGCGAAAACGAAATGCATTACGATTCATCTTATCCTCCTCGGAAGTGCATGCGAAACAGAGTTTCAAACATGTTCTGTGCTACTTCGCCGGAGCGTTACCCTAAATAACCCTGTTGCCGACAAATTAGCGACTGTGTAACCGCTTTCATTGTGTCACAAAAGTCTCATTTGTCAAGCAAATTATAGAACATACGTCCATTTCTCCCGAACTTCACGCGCTGATTTTGCGTAAACGGGGAAAGTTTGCAGTAATTTTCTTGACGTAAGCCCCTATTTAAGGCAGAATGTAAGCGGTTACATTTCTCCGCGAAGGGTTTTGGATGAGTCAGACGGCACAACAGCCACCAATTCGAAAAGGTCCACCGACGTTGTATGACGTGAGCCGGCTTTCGGGCGCGTCCATCGCCACGGTTTCGCGGGTCTTCAGTGGCAAAGCCAAAGTTGGCGAATCCACTCGTCGCCGCGTGATGGAAGCGGCCGAGCAGTTGGCATTTGAACCCAGCCATATCGCCCGGGCCCTCGCGGGGCGCAAGACGCAAACCCTGGGAGCTATTTTCCCCGAAATCGCAAGCGGATTTTATGCGGATGTCCTGGCGGGTATTGACGAGGTCGCTGCTGAAAATGGATTTGACGTTTTGGCATCATTCGTCGGCAAGCGCCGCAGCCGCCCGGAAATGGTAAAGCGATTGCTTCGCCAGGGTCGCGTCGATGCGCTGATCGTACTGAATCTGGTCAGCAGCATGGATCTCAAAGCCGACGATGTGAAGCAATTGCCCATCATTCTCATCGATCGCGAAATCAGCGGCGCTGAATTGCCTGTTGTTGGACTGGATAACGTGGGCGGTGCCGAAGCGATGATTGAGCATTTATTCGAGCAGGGACATCGCCGAATTGCGCTGCTCACCGGGCCAAGTGGAAATTACGATTCAGAACAGCGCCTTCTCGGTTGTCGCCAGGCGATCGCGCGGCTCGGACTTTCCCTGGATGAGCGGCTGATCTGGACAGGCGACTTTAATGTTGAAAGCGGTACCAGCGCCATCCGGGATTTCCTGGATTCCAAGCAAGCGCTCCCCGATGTCATCTTCTGTTTCAATGATGCGATGGCGATTGGCGTGCTCAATGAGCTGAAACGATCCGGGTTGAATGTGCCAGCGGATGTCGCGCTGGCAGGATATGACAATGTCGAAGCAGCTGGCCATCTCTCTCTCACCAGTGTCGCCAGCCCCATGCGGCTCATGGGCCAGGTAGCGGCGCGCTGGGCTATCGATTTGATTAACAAAAACGAACGTCCTTCGGGGCATAATTTGCAGGTCAGGCTAGTCGTGCGGAATTCCTCAGCGGGCAAAAATCCGGCGACCACCCAATAAAGCGAATATCGCATTCGCGGAGGCATAATATGGTACGAGTTAGAAATATAGGTCAAACCTCTCTGATGGCATCCACGCTAGTGGAATTGGCTCCAGTGAGAAAGAATAAACTCTCTGCGTTTACTCTTGTCGAACTGCTGGTCGTGATTGGAATTATTGCCTTGTTGATCAGCATTCTCCTGCCTTCGCTCAATAGAGCGCGGGAAAGCGCTAATCAAGTAAAGTGCATGTCTAATCTTCGGACGATCGGCCAAGCGCTAGCTTTTTATACCGGTGATAACCAAGGGTGTATGCCATGGGGCTTGGTTCAATATGCTCCGACGTACTGGGGCAACCAGTCATTAAAGCGTTCTTATATAGCCGATCCGAAGGATGCCAATCAGCCTAGCTGGCGGGATTACCTTGCGCGGGAATTGTATAAGCGCGCTGCAGGCACCAGCAATCAAAGCGATACTCAGGATAATGGCATGTGGGGAATTTTTATTTGTCCCACTTCGCCGGTAAGCGTGCGAAAAAGCTCCTATACAAGTTATACAACCAATCCCCGTTTGATGCCGAACATGGGTGATGGTGATGCCTACATGAACACTTATGAATCTACATCAAGTAAATTCTCCCAGGGCACGACTTACAATATGACTCCTTACAAGATGGCACACGTAAGACACACAGATCAAATAGTTGCAGTTTTCGATGCCGCAGTAACGGCGGATCCAAATATTGATAATGGTGGCGAGACGGCTTCAGTCACCGGCTTTCCCTTAGATAATGGCGCACTCATTGGATATGGTGGCAGTTACACCATAGGAAGGTCTAACAAAAACTTCCTGACCGATGATTATTCGCATAGCACTGGATTTGGGCCGGGGGACCCGATCAATGTGGCGGCTGGCAACGAAACCCCTACATTTACTGCAAATGACTACAACAAGGATGACGACGGAAATTGGGACAATATCCGCTTCCGCCACAGTGGAAACAAGCAGGCCAACTGTTTATGCCTGGATGGTCATGTTCAGGCATTCAACTACAACTCTGCAACGCATACAACGGACCTCCTTGAAGAAAACATCAATGTGCCTGCGCCGACACCGGGCCAATTCTAGAACACATTTTTGAAGGATGCAGACGAATATTAACCGCGGGCTTATGGGAGTAAGACATGGCGGCGTGGAGGAGTTTAAAAACCGAGCGATTTTCTGCACGCATCTCATGCGCCATTGCGCTGGCGGGCTGTTTTTTCGCTGCGCCCGTAACCCACGCGCAATCCCAGGCGCCTGCGCAGCCATCGCCCGTACAATTGGCGTCAGTGGATCGCATCTATGAAGATCCTCAATCTACACCGGGAAAAACGGTTCTTTCTGCCGATGATGAAAAATTCCTCGATGATATTGAACAGCGTGGTTTGCGTTTCTTCATCGATGAATCCGATCCCACCACAGGTTTAATTCGCGATCGTGCTAATGCACATGGAGGCGTGGGAAATCAATCCGACGATGTTGCTAGCATCGCCTCAGTGGGGTTTGGATTGACTGCCTATTGCATCGGCGCCGAGCGCGGCTGGATGACTAAGCAGGATGCGTATGATCGCTCGCTGCGCGTGATCAAATTCATGCACGATCGTGCCCCTGCCATGCATGGCACGTTCTATCATTTCCTCAACATGCGCACGGGGTCGCGCATGTGGCAATGCGAAGTCTCCAACATCGATACCGCCCTCTTGATGACCGGCGTAATTACCGCTCGTCAATATTTTCCCAATACAGAACTGGCCAAAGTGGCGGATGATTTATATCAGAATGTAGATTGGCCCTGGCTGCTCACGCCGGACGGCCCGCTATGGATGGGATACCGCCCTGAGCGTGGTCACGAGCCTGCCAAATGGGAAAACTTTTGCGAAGGACCCATGATTTATCTGCTGGCGATGGGATCACATAAGCATCCGCTGTCAGCATCGGCGTGGGGCGTGTGGCGGCGCTGGCCGATTGAGAAATATGACGGACTCACGTTCATGTCATGCCCACCCCTCTTCACGCATCAATATCCGCAGTGCTGGTATGACTTGCGCGGCTTGCGGGATGACTACGCAGATTATTTTCGTGATTCGCAATTGGCGACCATTGCGCAGCGGCAGTGGTGCATGAATGATCTGAGTAAGCGGTTTAGTGACTATGGGCCGAATTTGTGGGGCTTAACGGCTTCAGATTATGACGGTGGTTATACTGCCTGGGGGGGTCCCCCCGAGCAGGGGAATATCGATGGTACTGTTGTTCCAACGGCTGCAGGTGGCAGCGTAGCGTTTGAACCGCGGCTTTGCCTTGACTGCCTGGAATCCATGAAAAAAAGTTTCAAGGATGCTTATCAAAAATATGGGTTCGTCGATTCGTTCAATCCACAAAAAGCGTGGTATAATTCGGACGTCCTAGGCATCGATGTCGGGCCCATGGTGCTGATGGCCGAGAACTGCCGTAGTGGTTTTGTCTGGAAAACTTTCATGTCCGCGCCGGAGGCGCAAGCGGCAATCAAGGAAGCAGGATTCAGGCCTTTGAGTGAGGAGGAGAAATCATCTCTCTCAAACAGTTCGATGTTTTATAAAGGAAACTAGCTAGGGGCTCGGGTAGTGTTTATCCGGGCCAAGAAACACATCTTAATCCTTATAAGGAGGATCGAATGCGACAGGTTACTGGTTTGAAGTTGGCCGCGATTTGCGGCGCAATGGGTTTAATGGGAATGGTGGGCACGTCGTTCGGGCAGACTGTGGTCAACGGTGATTTTTCACAAGGCACAGCAGGTGTCACAAGTGGGACGGATACCGTAGCCACGGGTTGGACGTTGAATCCGGCCGTAGGCGACAATTATACCAATCCCGGGGATCGTTGTACATTTGGCTCTCCTTCCCCCAGCGGTAGTGCATGGAGTTTTTGGGAGCAGACTTTTGTGCAAGATGGTAGTGCTACTCAGACTATAACATCAGGTATTACAGCAGGCACTACGTACACGATGTCGACGAATATGCAATTCCAGCTCGGCAATGGTGCCGCTGGCGACGGATTCAACGGTGTCACTCTTGCCAATCAAGCGAGTGACACGAAATCTCAAGATACTGGTGACCTATATGCCTATGTCGAAATGCAGTACTTGAATGGTCACGGCGCTAACCTCGGATCGCCTGTGATGACAACAATTGCTGCCGGATCCATACCCGCTACCGGTACATTGTCGCCTTGGATTCCTGAATCGGTGAGCGGCGTTGCGCCAGCCGGTGCTGCCGGAGTTGAGTTGATTCTCGGCTGGCAGAATGGTGGCTTAGATGGCGGCACTGGTGGCCAACAGTCGGCATTCGCTACGGATGTAACTTTGAGCGTTCCGGAGCC
>DASXDR010000039.1:0-44093 GCA_036490535.1 Tepidisphaeraceae bacterium
CATTCCATAGCATGGCGTAATGATTGCCATTAGCATCGAGTCCTTCTCCAACTTGTTGCTTGCCGGAAACACCGAAAGCATGCGAACCAAGAATTCCGGGAAGGTTAGTGGGATTTAAATCGACGACGGAGGCAGCGGTTCCCGACCAGAGAAGGGCATGGGGATAAACTTCTCCGTTTACTGGTTGAGTGTTCGCACCGCCGACTTGGTTCACTCCATCCGTCGCAACAGCTCCTGAATCAAGCAGATTGGATGAACTCGGAGCTAGATTGGTTTCGCCGGTTGATGTCCAAAGCGCGGCATGAGTGCCATCATATCCAACCGTCTGCATGCCGTAGGTATTTTGCGGATAGTTCTGAAGCTCAACATTGGCACTGCCCGTCATCGTGTAGAGCAACTTAGCCGCGTATGTAGCACCGTAGACGCATTGGCTACTTAAGAAAACTGTCATGCATGGGAACAGAAGTTTAGGCAAACTTCGAAACCGTTTGCTGCGCTGTGTACGAATTGCAAGTTGATTGAAAAGCATCTCTCCCATACCCACAGATTACTAGGTAATGGATCGCAATCAAAGAAAAATTTCGAATTTTAATCGTGCGTTGCCAGGCAAAAGTGGGTTTGAATTTTGCGTAGCATGGGCGTCTCGCCCATGAATTTTTAAAATCATGGGCGAGACGCCCATGCTACATTACAGACCAACTCGCACGCTCTGGGAAGAATAATTCTTTTGCTATCGAAACCGAAATTATGTACATTTTCGTAGCTGGAAACGGCGTAAATCATTTCTCTGGATGGTTGGTTTTGTATTTGGAAATGGGCATATATTATGGTTGAGGCAATTTGCGATTGCGGGCAAAAACAGGAAGTCGCGGAAAATCAGATCGGAGAGATTTCCGCATGCCCTTGTGGCCGGGCCATGCGGCTTGTTTCAGCCGAAGCGCTCCCGGAAGGCGCTGGCAATGGGGATTTCGATGCGAAGCTGATTATTGCCGGTGGTTCTTCCAATGTCGGCCAGCAAATCCTGCTCGGCGGGTGCATGGATATCGAAATCGGCAAACTGCCAGAACGCCGTATCTGTCTTACAGGTCCCAAAGTCTCCCGCCTCCACGCCAAACTCTCGCGCGTCGATTTTGGCCCATCGCGATGGAAAATTGTCGACAATCAAAGCACCAACGGCCTATTCGTCAACGGCGAGCGCATCACCGAAGATCATGAATTGCAAAATGGTGATCTGATCACCCTCGGCGATTATGAATTGCGCTTTGAAAATGGCGAGGCGGAGGAAGTAGTGGTCCTTGATGAGGGGGCGGAGGGGCAAGCTCCCATTGAAGCGGCTGCGGTCGAGCGAAGTGGGAATAGCCCGCTGATGTGGATTGTCGGCGGCGCGGTGGCGTTGCTGGTGATTGTTGCGGGACTGGTGCTTTTGATTCGAGCTCATTTATCGCATATGGATGAGGAGGCGGCCCCGCCGAATACGGTGGCTCAAGCCACGCCAACGCCAACAGCAGGCCAGACCGCCGCGGCCGGGCAAACCGCGCCTGCAGCGAATAAAACACCTGCCTCGCCCGCACCAACGCCCCCTGCGCCGCAACCATCCAATGCATCTTCAGTCGCCGCCGCTGCGCCCATTCCTTCCGGCGCGAAATATCCGGTTCCGCAAGGGCCGATTGTAAAAGCCGGCGCTGATGGAGCCCCGCTATCGGATAAAAACTTAATCGTCTGGCCGCACCAGACCATCGTCTCGCACTATGACTCCCCTGCCGATGCTGACACGGCCTTTGCATCGCTGGCTCCGACCGTCACAGGCGATCTGGTTCTCGAAAAATTCGGCGACACGATCTTTGCCTGTTTCCCGCCCAGTGATGACATCGATCAAAAATGGACCGTGGCTCTTCAAGGCACTCATGCCGATGTGCGCACCGAAACCGACACTGGTGTTGAGCATTTGAACTACACCTTCGCCTGCGAAAGCGTCGATGACGCTGAAGATATCCAGGCGCAGTGGCAAACTTATTTCACCGCACCGCACATGATGCGACTGATTCCCCCATGGATGCCGGGTGATTCGCGATCGAAACCGCAGCAGGACCAGCAGAAGCTCGCCCGCGCAACTTACTACAAAATCATGCGAGTCCGCATCGCTCCCGATGCAACGATGGAGCAATTTAATCGTGGATTATTCCGGGCTGCCTCACGGCGAGATAACGATCAGGTCCGCATCATCGCTGGGCAAATCCTCGACCGCCAGATGGAACTGCGCAAGCCGCTGCTCTCTGATCTCATCCGAGCAGGACACGTGGATACCCAGCTCATTAAAGATTACCGCGCTATCCCGCATGTCACCCTCACCGACAAAGGGGAGATCGATATCTCCTCTGCTCAGTGGCAAGCTCTCGCGCAGCGGTTGGGACAATTGCCCAACACCCCAGGGGTCGAGCGCTATTCAACCCAGGTGGGTATCGCGCTGGCCGACGGGCTGAGAGTTCACGCAGATATGCTGCATTTCATCGACCCGGCCAGCGGCGGACCGGCGGTCGTGCAATGGCTGCAGAACAATGGCTATCATGACATCAAATACGAAGTGAAAATGGTGGAGAACATGCCGCAACGCCGCTATGGCGGGGGAATCCCTCTGGGCGGAATGGGTTTATAGATTCAATTGCGCGGTTTCTCAGGCTAATCGGCGAGTTCGCGGTGATCATTCTGCAAACCATTTGGCTCCAAATCCGAAATCCGAAATCCGAAACAAATTCAAAATTCAAATCAGTGCAAAAATTCAAAACGGATGACGGTTTGAAATTTTCGAATTTAGAGCATTTTTCACGCGACTTTAGCGGCATATTGAATAGTTTGGTGCTGTAACAGTGGCACTAAAGTGCCACCGCCGGTTCAAAATCACGCTACGTTGAGATGAAGAATGCTCTAGTATTTCGAATTTGTTTCGGATTTCGCGTTTCGGATTTCGGATTTTATCAAACTGATCATGCGCCCCATTCTGCACAAAGAATGTTACAATCTCTTGCGCAAATGGAAAGGAGCATCGCATGCGATGTATCGGCTTGGGGCTAATTACGATTCTAACTCTGACATTTATTTCGCAAGCCGCTCCACCGCCGGCGCCCACTGGGCCAACGATTACCATTCAGGTAACGGATAAAGCCACCGGCGATCCAATTCCGCAGGCCACCATCACCGCCGCCGGCGAGCACACCACCACTGACGACATGGGCCAAGCCACGCTGGTTGTCAGCGAGCGCCGTGGTTATTTCAATATCGATGTGTCCAAAGATGGCTACGTCGCCATGGGCGCCCAGTGGTCTAACCTCAAGCCGGACGAAAAGCTGCCCGATCAGTTAACCTTCAACATGGAGCCCGGCACGAGCATGGGCGGAAAAGTGGTTGATGAGAATGGCAATCCCGTATCCGGCGCGACCGTCGATCTGATCTCCCCTCGCCAGGGCGGAGGGGCACAGGGTGAGGTGCATTCGTATTTTCGTTCCCACGCTCACACCAACGATCAGGGTCTATGGTCCATCAATTCTGCTCCTGCTGAAGTAGAAATGGTCGACTACATGGTGCAAGCCTCCGGCTTTTTCTTCGACCAGGTCTATCGCCAGGGCCCGCCGGTCAGCGAATATCGCAATCGCACTGCCGTGCTGAAGATCACTCGCGCCGCCACTATCACCGGCACGGTGTTAGGCCCCGACGGCCATCCCATCGCCGGCGCCGCCATCACCGCAGGCGACCAGAATTGGGGAGGCATCCGCCATCGCACGACGACCGATTCGCAAGGCCAATTCACTCTTAATAATCTCCGCCCCGGTGATAGTTCTTTCGCTGTCCTCAGCAAACAATTCGCTCCGCAGATCGTCAATGTTCATACCCCCACTACTCAGCCCGCGGTCGTGCATCTATCCGCTGGCACCACGCTGCGCCTGCACGTCGTGGATTCCTCTGGCAAACCATTGCCTGAAGTCCAGATTACCCTCGATCAGTGGAACAACGCCAATTATGTCGACTATACCCTGAACACCGACGCTAACGGCGACGCCACCTGGGCCGGCGCTCCCGCCGACGAAGTGACCATGAGCTTTACCAAGCGCCGCTTCGGCTCTATCATCGGTAAACTCATCACTGCCACGACTCAGCCCATTCAGATCACCCTTGGCCCCAAAACCAAAGTCACCGCCACGGTCGTCGATGCCGCCACCGGCCAACCCGTCGCCAATTTCGATGTTCGTCCTGGCATTAAATGGCAAAACAATGATCAAGTTTATTGGGTTGAAGAAAATGCTGGTTGGGGTGGAAACATCAACAAAGGAGATAACGGCCAATTCACTTATACGCCTACCCAAGCTTACCCCGACTACGAACTTCGCGTCACCGCCCCCGGCTATCTTCCAAGCGATTCCCAACCCTTCGACGATGACGCCGGCGATTTGCATCTCCAGTTCAAACTGGAAAAAGGCGCGTCATTGGCGGGTATGGTTTACGATCCTGGCCACAAGCCTGTCGCCAATGCAACCATCTATCTCGTTGTTCCCGGCCGCCAGCTTCAATTAATAACTCACGGCCTCGTCTCCGCCAACGGTCAGGACACCGCCCAAACCGACGCTGGTGGTCATTACAGTTTCCCCGCGCAGGCGGATGCATTCGATCTGATCTGCTCAATGCCGCAAGGCTTTGCGATGCTTGAGGCGCCCGCGCTGCATCCGGAAGCGGATAACCATCCAAACCAAGGCCCGGCTTTCGAAGCAAATCAACCTCCGACCACGCGACCCAGCTCTTATGATCTGAATTTGCAAGCGTGGGCTACGGTTCAAGGCAAATGTATGGTCGGCAGCAAGCCCGCCGCCATACGTGAAATGGGCATGCAAATTGGCAATCGCTTTTATAGACAGAATTGGCCTCAGGTTTACTGGGATTATCGCATGACCACCAATGCCGAGGGGCAATTCACTTTTGATCATGTCCCGCCCGGCCCGATTCAGATTTGCAAGGTGATCCACACTGGCGATTCATGGAGCTACAGCGATCCCACCAGTGCAGACGTTAAGCCCGGAGAAACGCTAACCCTGCAGATCGGCGGAGTCGGTCGCCCGGTCGTCGGCAAATTCGCACTTCCCTCCAATTTCAAGCCCGGCCAATGGATTGCCTGGAGCGCCAGTCTGCAAAGCGGCCCCAACATCCAAACAGAACCTCCTATGCCTCTGGGCGTTCGCATCGGTTCACTGGAAGCCAAACGAAAGTGGCTCGCCGCATGGGCCAAGACGCCCGAAGGCGCAAAATTCATTGCCGAACGCCGGAAAGCTGCTGCACAGATGAAAAATTATGCCTTGGAAGTGGAGCCAGATGGAAGCTTCAAAGCCGAAGACATCCCTGCTGGAAAATACAGCTTAAACGCGCAGTTTTATCCGTCCGACGTGCAACAAACCAATTCCTGGAATCATCCGCTGGGGAATGCGAGTAAGCGGATTGAGGTGCCGACTATGCCAGGTGGCAGGAGCGATGAGCCTTTGGATGTGGGGACGGTTCCGATCGTGACACAGCCCATTTCTCTGCATTAAGCCGAAGCCAGGTGGCATTCAAGACATTTGGCGGAAGGGATAACCTATGCGGTTAATCTGTTATGGGCTCGCGGCGATTGTGCTGCGACGGTTCACCGTAATTATTCACCGACTTAAAGACCATCGCCGTGGCATGGGTTTCTTTCGCTCGATCGTTCGGACTACCCCCATATTAATTCTGCTCTTTGCCTGCATCAGCCTCGCCGCGCCATCGGGGAATATGACCGTTTTGGTAACGGACAAGGCCACCGGCGAGCCCATCGCCGACGCCGAAGTCAGCGCGGGCAAGGATAAAGCTGCCACGAATGAATTCGGCCAGTGCGCGCTGGGAACAGCGCTTCACGGAGACAACTTCGCGATCGAAGTATTCAAAGATAATTACGTCACCATGGAAGTCGATTGGCGAGATTTGAAACCCGATCAGGAATTGCCGGGACAGATTTCCGTAGCGATGGTGCCTGGTGATGCCCTGGGCGGCAAAATTGTTGACGAAGGAGGGAAACCCGTCTCTAACGCTAAACTGGAGCTTTGGGGCACTGAGCCGGTCCATAAAGATGGCGAGGTCTATCCGCAGCTGCATGTTTTTATTACCGCGGACGCTGCTGGCAAATGGGTGACCCGGAGCGCTCCGAGCCAATTTAACGATGTTTCTTACAGCATCACGGCCGGCGGATTTTTCCACGATAACTCTTACACCAGCATCGCTCCTCGCCTATTTGCCCAGCTCCGCGACCGCTCGCTGGTGCTCACTATTCAGCACGCGGTAGCCCTGAGCGGCATGGTGCTCGACCCTGCGGGGCAGCCTGTGCAGGGAGCCATGATCACGACTGGGGGCGAGGATTCGGGCACGGTTCTGAGCCGTGCGCGCAGTAACAGTGATGGAAACTTCACGCTCGCAAATTTGCAGCCTGGCAAGATTTCACTTGGCGTTACATCAGCTGATTTCGCGCCGCAGATAGTCGCGACGCTTGCGCCCTCCACGCAGCCGACGCAGGTGCATATGCAGCCCGGCACGCCGATGAAATTTCACGTTGTCGATCGCGCCGGCAATCCAATCGGTGGCGTTAACATCTTCATCGCCCAATACCACCACGCGCACTACGTTCGCTACAGCATGAAGACGAACGCCAGCGGTAACGTCACCTGGAAGGGCGGGCCGCCTGATGAAATCGTGATGAATATATGGAAGAAAACCTATGGCATGATCGTGGATCGCCCCACCGCCCCTGCAAAAGACCCGATTCAAATCACTCTTGGCCCTAAAACACATGTGACCGGCATGGTCACGGACGCCTTGACCGGAAAGCCGATCGATCATTTCACGGTGATGCCCGGGGTCATCAACCCCGTCTACGGCATGGATCAAACCTACTGGAATAATGAATCCTGGGCGGGCACCGTAGACATCGGCCAGAATGGGCAATTCACTTATTCGCCCGACCAACCCTATCCGCTATACCAGCTGCGCGTGCAGGCGCCGGGATATCTTTCCTGCGACTCGGCCCCGTTTGATAATGTCAGCGATGAACTGGCGCTGCAATTCAAGCTGGTCAAAGGAGTGGGAATTACCGGCACGGTTTTCGATGCCAACCATA
This sequence comes from Tepidisphaeraceae bacterium, assembly GCA_036490535.1. GTDB lineage: Bacteria > Planctomycetota > Phycisphaerae > Tepidisphaerales > Tepidisphaeraceae > DASXDR01. The sequence goes on from DASXDR010000039.1 coordinate 7,163, forward strand.
AACCGCTACCGGGCGCCATGGTGCATCTGGTTCTGAGTAATCAACCACTGCAGATTCAAAATCACGGGTCGATATCGGTTTCGGGGCAAGAAATCCCGCCGATGCAGACCGATAGCACCGGGCATTTTGGATTTGAGCCGCAGGTGGGTGCGTTCGATCTGGTTTGCGTTACGCCAGAGGGATATGCGCGGGTGGATGCGCCGGCGCTGCATCCGGAAAAAGCTCCATCTGGTACGCCGGAGCGTGCCCAGAAACAACCGACCACGCGGCTCAGTTCCTATGATCTAATTCTCCAGCCATGGGGGACGGTGAAGGGGAAATTGATGGTTGGGTCCAACGCGGGGGCGCATATCGGATTGGGATTGCAGATGATTAATTCCAATTGGGATGGCCATCAGCCGCAGGTTTATCTCAATGACCTGCTCACCACAGACATCGACGGCCAATTCAGCTTTGACCATGTTCCACCGGGAGAAGTCCAGGTGGTCAAAATTATTCGCAACGGCGATTCGCAGATTTATTCCGCGATGATGAGGTTGGATATTAAGCCGGGGGAAACCGCTGCGGTGCATTTGGGCGGCACTGGTCGGCCGATTGTGGGAAAATTTGCCATTCCATCGAGCTTTCCTCGCAATAATTGGATCGCATGGAATGCTTCTCTTCAGCCGCATATGGCCCATCTCCAAGGCCCGCCCATGCCGGAGATGCCGCTGTCCATTCGCATGGGCTCCGCGGAAGCCAAACGCAAATGGCTTGAGCAATGGATAAAGACTCCCGAAGGCAAAGCCCTCATAGCGGCGCAGATAAAATGGTTTAAAACCCCCGAAGGCCAAGCCTCGCTGGCGGCGGCGAAAAAACCGATAGAAAATGTCGGACAGATGAATTTTTCGTTTGCCGTGCAGCCGGATGGAACATTTCGGATTGATGATGTGCCGGCGGGATCGTACGAGATTTTCACGCATTTTTTCCCCGCCGCCATTATGAACGGCGGCAGCGGAGATTGGAATCATCCGCTGGGCACGTCGCAGAAAGAGATTGTGGTTCCCGTCATGCCCGGCGGGCGGAGCGATGCTGCGATGGACCTGGGTACAATCGCCGTAGCAGCGCCGCCGGCGCAACAATAATGTCGGGGAACGAGCCGCCATGATCTCCACCCAAGATGTGCTCAACACGCTCGACATTTACTGCCAGCGATTCCCCGAGACTGCGGAGTATGTCGCTGATCTGCGCGAATTGGTGGCCGAGAGCCCGTCTTGTCTATCGCGAAGCGAATTTCGTGGACATATCACATGTAGTGCATTAGTGACGAATACAGATGGAGAAATATTATTGATCCATCATCGTGCGCTCGATCGCTGGCTCGCGCCGGGAGGACATGTTGAACGGAATGATGATTCGCTCGCCGCCGCCGCGATGCGCGAACTATCAGAGGAAACCGGTATCGCGCGGGAAAAAATCAGCATCTCGCCCTGGTGGGCGAGGGCTCCCCTGCACGTGGATCGCCATACGATTCCTGCCAATCCGGCCAAGAACGAACCGGAGCATGAGCATTGGGATTTTTGCTATCGCCTGAACTGTGATTCGCCGACGATGCGGATTGATGCCGACGAAGTTTGCGATGTGCGATGGTGCAGCCCGGGGAATCTTCCTGAACGCTTTTATCGCACGATGCGCGCGATGAAAGCCTGCGAAGCAATGCTTATAGATCGTATTCCTTGATCTTCCGGTACAGCGTACGTTCGCCGATGCCGAGCATTTGGGCGGCTTGTTCGCGGTTGCCGTCGACCATTTTCAGGGTGTTGCGGATCAGTTCTTTCTCAGCCTGCTCGAGGGAGATGCCGACGAGGTTGTTCATCCCCCCTGCCGCCTGGGCGCGCGGGCGAATTTCCGGGGGAAGATCTTCGGCGGTGAGCTGCGTGCCGGTGGAGAGCACGACCATGTTTTCGACGACGTTTTTGAGCTCGCGCACGTTGCCGGGCCAGTTGTAGGCCATCAGGCGTTGCTGGGCTTCGGCGGTGATGCCGCTTAATTCCTTCTGATATTTCTCGGCTGATTGCTGCATGAAAAAATGAATCAGCAGCGGAATATCTTCGCGGCGCTCGCGCAACGGTGGGAGGAGGATGGTCGTGCCCTTGATGCGGAAATACAGATCCTGGCGAAATTTCTGCTCGGCAACCATCTCGTCGAGATTGCGATTGGTCGCGGAGATGAAACGCACATCGACACGGCGAGGGTCGTTGGCGCCGAGGCGCACCACTTCGCCGTTCTCGAGAACGCGCAGCAGCTTGGCCTGCATGGGCTGGGGCATATCGCCGATTTCGTCCATGAACAGCGTGCCGCGGTTGGCGTGCTCGAAGCGGCCTTCGCGTTCGCCCTGGGCGCCAGTGAACGCGCCGCGGACATGGCCGAAGAGTTCATCTTCGAGAATGGATTCGCTCAGGCCAGCACAGTTCAAAGTGACCAGACGCCCTTTGCGGCGGCGGCTGTTAGCGTGGATGGCCTGGGCTATGAGCTCCTTGCCGGTGCCGCTCTCGCCCATGATGAGCACGGGAATATCGCTGGCGGCCACCTGGCGGGCAGTCTGCACGACCTTGCGCATGGTGGGTGAATTGCCAATGATGCTTTCGAATCCACCGCCGGATTCGGTGATCTGTAATTGCAGCTGCTGGTTTTGTTTCACCAGATGAGCGCGCTCGGCGGCGCGGGTCACCTGGGCGCGGAAATATTCCAGATCGAGCGGTTTTTCAATGTAATCGTAAGCGCCTTCGCTGAGGGCCCTTTTACAGGTGGGAATATCTGCGTGAGCGGTGACGAGAACGACGGGTGCGGAAGGGTTGGTGTCTTTGGCTGTGTGCAAAACATCCAGGCCCTGCGGCTTGCCTTCCATCATCAGGTCGGTGACGACGACGTCGTATTCGTTGCGTTGGAGCTTGTCCGCAGCTTCGCTGAGGTTGTAGGTGACGTCACATTTATAACCGAGGCGATCGAGCGCTTCGCACATCACTTGCGCGTGCTCGCGCTCATCATCGACAACCAGAATCTGCGTGGCGGAAGAAGGCGTTTCGGACATGCGGGTATTTTATACCAATTGTGGGGATGGAGCGACGAGGCGACTGTTAGTTGTTAATGGATAGTTGTTAGTTGTTGAAAATCAATACGACTAACAATTAACCACTATCAACTAACATTTTGTGAGGTGGTTTGCGGAAAATATTTCGCAAGCAATTCACCCGCTTGCTCGATGCCATGCAGCAGTGCCTGGGTCCACTGCTCGTTTTTGAAATGCTGGGCCATGTCAGAAGTTAACTCCTGCCAGAATGGCTCGCCACATTTTTGGTGGATGCCAGCGTCGCCGATCACGGCAAAGTTGCGCGATTTAGGAGCAACGAAAATCAGCACGGCATTGCGATGCAGGGTGTGGTGCATGTGCAATTTATCAAAGCGATGCTGAGCAGCGATTACCGGATCGCTCACCGCATGGTGGGAAACATAAACACGAATGTGCCCGGTGGTTTTTTGTTCGGCCCGCGCGATGGCGGAAGCGATTTGTTCATCGGAGAGTTTGTCCAGGAATTCGGTGTGTTGCATCACCAGCTCCCTCCTGCGCCGCCGCCGCCGGCACTGCCACCGCCGCCACTAAATCCGCCACCCCCACCGAATCCACCACCGCCTCCGCCAAATCCACCGCCTCCACCGCCAATAAACGGGCCAATAAACCATCCCGGACTCATGCCCGTCGGCCCGTAGGTGGAATAACGGCGAATGCGCGAAATGATGGAGATAATGATAATCAGAATCCAAATGGCGATGAAAATATTGACGCCTGGATCAGCGTGGTGATGAGATTGATGGGGCGCTGCTTTGTATTCCCCCTTCGTGGCCGCCATCATCGCCTGCACGCCCGCACTCACGCCGGCGTCATAGTTCCCCTGCTTAAAATGCGGAGCGATTTGCTCATCGATGATTTCTTTACAAAGGGCATCGGGGAGTGCGCCTTCCAGGCCATAGCCGACCTGGATGAACATCTTACGATCTTGAGTGAAGACGAAAAGAATCGCGCCGTTGTCGAGTTTTTTCTGACCTGGTTTCCAGCTATTAAATATTCGCAGCGTGTAGTCATCGATCGATGAATCCGTCTGCATTTTTGGATAGATCGCTACCAGAATCTGATTGGACGTCTGATCGTCGAAAGCGTGAAGCTGCTGATTGAGCTGGTCGACGGTCTTCTGCGAGAGGACATGGGCGTCGTCAGCGACATAACCGCGTGGCACGGGCGGGATCACTTCTGCGGCAGATGCCAGGACTGACAAAAATGCCAAAAGAATTAAGCCACGCAGGCACGAAGACGCGAAGAAATTCCAATCTGAAATTTCAGGTTCAGTTTTTCGTGTCTTCGTGGCTTCGTGGTGCATGGTTCTCGTCTTACTGCGCGGGAGCAGTGGTATTGTTGAAATCGAAATGGACTTGCGGAGCGGTTTGGGCTTCGGGGGTGGCGTTGAAATAGGGCTTGGTGGCAAAGCCGAACATGCGGGCAAAGATCATCGTGGGAAAGCGCTGCACGCGTGCGTTGTAATCCTGCACCACCTCGTTATACCCCTCACGCTCGTGGGCGATGCGGTTTTCCGCGCCTTCAATCTGGGCCTGCAAATCCACGAAATTTCGGTCGCTCTGAAGGTTGGGATAATTTTCCACGACCACCATGAGATGCGAGAGCGCGCTCGAGAGATTTCCCTGTGCTTGCTCAAACGCCTGCAACTGGGCGGGATCGCTCGGAGCGGAATTGGCGTTGATATTCACCTTGCCAACCGAAGCGCGGGCGTTGGTGACTGCGACCAGCGTGGATTTTTCGAAATGGGCGGCTCCGGAGACTGTTTGAACGAGATTAGGGATTAAATCCGCACGGCGTTGATAAACCGTCTGCACCTGTGCCCACTGTTTATCCACCCGTTGCGAGGCGTTCACCAGACCGTTGTAACTGCCCATGGCGGTAATAATGCAGATCACCACGAACAGGACGATAATAACCAGACACCCGATGGCGTATTTCATAATGGCGTGCTTCCCTTTGCTGGCGATTTAGTTCACCGGCATGTGCGCCATTATAGCGTATGTTGGTTATTTATCCTCGCCACTGAAATGGCGAGGCCGTAGAAGACCGGAGAGGTTTATGGGGCAGCCACGCTCAGGCCGTAAACCGTTTCCCAGGTTTGACCGGGCTTGGTGGGATCGTAGGTCATTAGCTCGGGGTCAAAGTGTTTGTATGGGGCAACGTGGTTGTCGCCGAAGAGAATGTTGTTCCCGGAACGGTGCATATTCTGACCGTAGGTGTCATCGCCGAAAAAGAGAATCCCCTTTTGTGTCGAATCGTCATGATCTGCGTCCTGCGCAGTTTTGCTTACCGCATAGGGGAGATACGTTCCGGGATAAAGCGAGGGCTGGTTACAATCGCCACTCAGGATGAATTCCGAGGCGAATTTGATATCGCTCACCTGCAGATTGGTCTTGCCGGGATTCACTTTAACTTGCTCGTAATGGATCCAGCAGACGGAATTGAAATAATTAAAGGTCTGCTCTGGCTGAAAATTAGGGCAATGGTAAACCGCGGTGCCCGGGCCCATATAAGGAATGAGCTCTTCGGTCCAACCCGGGCCGGCTTCGTCATCGCCGGTGCCGTCTAGTTTTGTGCCGTAATCACCAAAGACCTGCCAACCCGACCAGCCAGGATAAAACCCGCGGTTCATCGAGGCATAGCCCATCATCGCATTGCCGACCTGGCGGAGCTGCGACGCGCATTGCACCTGTTTGGCCTGTTCGCGCGCCCGATTGAGCGATGGCAGAAGCATGCTCATCAGTACGGCGATGATACCTATGACGACTAAGAGTTCCACCAAACTGAATGCTGATCGACGGCCCATAACAACTCCTTGGGGCTTTGCATTATGGGTTCAGAGCAGGGACATAATACCCCCGGTCCCGGACCAACATGGCTCGGCTCTCTGACAAACTCATTGTGCAAAGCGACTCCTTCGACCAGTTAGTACATGTCATGTCTTGATGTGTTGAGCCAACGCCGGACAAATTTGCCGAGAAATTCGTTCGCAGGCGGGGTTATTAGGAAAAATTTTTATTTTTCAGGCTCTGGAGCAGGCTTTGCTATGAGGGATTTCATCAGACAAAAGTCATGTTTGAAATGTGGACAGGAGTTAATCAGATGAAGATGAAGACGGCAAAGCATGAAGTCCGAAACAGATCCGCAGGCAAAACTACCACCTTTTTTAATTTAAATCGGTTTGCTGCTCGTAATTTGTTTCGGACTTCATGCTTTGTCCTGGCAGCTGGACTGCTCCCCGCGGCTTGCTCCGCTGCCGTGATTAACATCGCAGTGAACAATCCTAGCTTTGAAGATAATACCGGCGCTCCCATTACGGATTGGGGTATCCAGCCGCCCAGCACCAATGGCGGGCCCGGCGGTTCCACGGAAGCCTATGTATATGCCCCCACTGCCGCCGATTACCCCGGCGGCATTCCCGGCGGAACCAATGTCGCCCATTCGGATGGGCCGATTATTTTCCAGAAGACCGATTACGTCGTCCAGCCAGATACGACTTACACTTTCTCGATTCTGGTCGGCAACAGCGAAGCAACCAATGACATCGGCAATTACCGCGTTGTACTGGTAGCTGATGGTTTAGTAATTACGCCGGATCAGACAGCCCCGCTCCCCGCCGCCGGCCAGTGGGTGCTGGCGACTTCCACCGGCACTGTAAGTGATGATTCAGAACTGGTCGGATATCCGATTTCAGTGGTGCTGGATCCGCTAGGCGGATTTGTTGATTGGGATGAGCCCCTGCCGTCCGGAGCGCCGCCCGCCCCCGAGCCAGCCAGTTTAGCCATCATTGGCGCAGCAGGATTGTACATGCTTCGCCGCAGCAGATAAGACAAATAACTTCCCCAAAACTAACCCCTCACTCGTAACCTTTCGGCGATTATTCGCAGATGGGTTACGGCTGAGGGGATTTATGTTGTTGGATAGTATAAAAACAACGCGGTGCTGCGCACCACCGCTAAATATTTATAAGTTGATAGTTAGCGGCGGTGCGTAGCACCGTGTTGATTATGAAGTCGTAAATCGCGTTTACTTCGCTCGATTGAATCGATCATCAGCCACTTTCCAATTCACGACATTCCACCACGCAGTGATATAGTCGGGGCGACGATTCTGATACTTCAGATAGTAAGCATGCTCCCACACATCCAGCCCGATGATGGGAAACGCGTTTTCCATAATCGGCGAATCCTGGTTGGCAGTCGAGATGATCTCGATCTTCTGTCCGCGTTTGATCAGCCAGGCCCAGCCGGAACCGAAACGAGTTGTCGCGGCAGTGGTGAACTGCTGTTTCAAATTGTCGAAGGATTGGAAGGTGGTGTTGATTGCAGTAGCGAGATTACCGACTGGCTCCGTGCCCGGCTTCCCCGCAGGATTGAGAATTTCCCAGAAGAGCGAGTGGTTGTGATGGCCCCCGCCGTTATTGCGAACGGCAGTCTTGATGTCATCCTTCACGATCGCCATCCCGTTGGCGAGAATCTCGTGGAGCGGCTTGCCATCCAGGTCGGGTTGCTTGGCAATGGCTGCATTCAGATTATTCACATACGCAGCATGATGTTTTCCATGATGAATCTCCATCGTCTGCTTATCGATGTATGGCTCTAAGGCATCAGACGGAAACGGTAACGGCGGTAGTTGATACGGCATAAGAAATTCCCTTTCCCTGTGATAAAACTGAATAAATCGACCTCCGTGAGGGTAACCCATCTCACTAAACAGCTAAAGGTCGAGACACATATGTTAAATCAGCTAACCTGTTCGTGCTACCTCCAAAAACCGTCAAAAGTAAAAAAATTTACTGCTCGCGCTCAAATCCGAATTGCGAAACGCTGCGGTACACCGGTTCTCCAATGATTAAAAATCTCCTTCGCCCAAGCAATGTTGAAGGTCTGGAATGGGCTGCTCGCCAACCATTCGAGGCGTTCATGGAACAGGTTTATTTATTCAACGCTCAGGATTCTCATCGATAAGAAAGATTCACATGATCAAACAAATGCTGGCAGTCGGGTTATTTTTTGGGGTGACTGTTTCCAGCTTATGGGCAGACGAAGCATCGAGCGGACTGATGCTGGTCAATGGCGGGCAAAGTGATTACGTGATTGTGGTGAACTCTTCTCCGATGGCCTCCTATGCGGACCTGCGCGGGGCACGGACGCTGCAAACATATATCGCTCAGATGTCGGGAGCGACGCTGCCGATCCTGCAGCCCAACGATGCCGTGCCAGCGCATGCGATCATCGTTGGCATGAACAGCAACAGCGAAAAACTCGGCGTACATCCCGATATGAAGCAGTTGGGCGATGATGGATTTGTGATGAAGAGTGTCGGAAGCGATCTGGTAGTGGCCGGACCGGGCAAACGCGGATCGATGTATGCGTGCTTTGATCTTTTGGACAAGCTGGGCGTGCGCTGGTTTACCTCCAAGGTGACGAGCGTTCCGCATCTGGCGACGATTTCCCTGCCTGCGATGGATGAGACGCAAATTCCCAGCTTTGAATATCGCGAGCCTTATTTCACCGAAGCGCTCGAGCCGGACTGGGCGGCGCACAATCGGCTCAATTCCGACCACGCGCCGCTCAATGAAGCATTCGGTGGCCGATTAAAATACTACGGCGGCCCGACATATTTTGTGCATACCCTGGACGAACTCGTGCCACACGAGGCGATGATCGGGCATCCGGAATATCTGCCCATGGTCAACGGCAAGCGCGTGGATGGTTATGTGCAGCGCTGCTTATCCAATCCTGACGTGCTGAAAATGACCATCGCCAAGGTAGAGCAATGGATCGCGGATGATCCGGATGCGAAGATTTTTTCGGTTTCACAAAACGATACGGATCACTGGTGCACCTGCCCGGATTGCATGGCGATCCAACAGAAATATGGCGGCGTGACCGGCGAATATATCTGGTTCGTGAACCAAGTCGCGGCGGCGATTGCCAAGGATCATCCTGATGTGATCATCGACACGCTGGCGTATCAATTCACCGAACCGCCGCCGAAGAATATCCATCCACTGCCGAATGTTCGTGTGCGGCTTTGTCCGATCGCATGTGAAAATGCGCATCCGTATGACCAGTCCAACTACGGGGCAAACGTGGCTTTGATGCAGCGATTGCACGAGTGGCATACGCTGACGGATAACCTGTATGTCTGGCATTACTCCATCAGCTTTGGGCATTACCTGATGCCTTATCCCGATTTTGCGTCCTTCCCCGCGACGCTGAAGATTTATAAAAATAATGGCGTGAAGGGTGTATTTCTTGAAGGCGATTACGCCGACGGCGGTGGCGGGTCAGATGCGGAATTGCGATCGTATGTTCTCTCTCGGCTGCTCTGGAATGTGGACGACAATGCAGAGGCGCGCATTGATGAATGGATGCAAGGTGTCTATGGCCCGGCAGCGAAACCGATGCGAGCCTGGCATGATCTGATCCAAAAACAATACGCGCCGGCGAATCAATATCTCCCCTGCTATGAAGGGCCACGGCCGGAAATTTATACGCCGGCGGTGATGGAACAGGGGAAACAGTTTTTCGCTCAAGCGGAGCAATTGGCACAGACGCCAATACAACGTGAATACATTGAAAAGAATCGACTGGGCTGGCGCTATGTGGATCTAATACTGCATCCAGATACCGGCGAAAAGCTGGATCAGTTTATCGCGGATTGCAAATCATTCGGCATCACGCAGCTCAATGAAGGCCGCCCGATCGATCAGTGGGTGGTGGATTATCAGAAAGCGCATCCCGCGAAATGAAGAAGCCCCGGATGTACATCCGGGGCTCCATAAATCATTCTGGTTGATTCGCGTCCAATTGCGGCTTAATGGCTTTGGGCGGTCGTCGCCCGGTGCGGACGTCTTCTTCCAATTGTGCTTTGCGGCGCAGGATGTGATGGTAGTGCTGGGCGAACCGGTGAGCTTCGTCGCGCACGTATTGCAATAATTTTAAGCCGAGGTTGTTGCGCTGCAAACGAATCGGCTCATCGCGATTGGGCACGAAAACCAGCTCCTCTTTCTTTGCTAGCGAAATCACCATCGGCGGCTTCACGTCCATCTGCTTGAAAATATCCATCGCAGCGTTGAGTTGCCCTAAGCCGCCATCGATGAGGATCACGTCGGGATAAAGCTCCTGATTTGCCCCGGCTTCACGGTACCGCCGAGAAACCACTTCCTGCAGCGAGAGAAAATCGTTGTTGCCCTGGCCGTGCTTGATCTTGTAGCGGCGATAGGAATCCTTAAATGGCACACCATCAATGAAGGTCACCTTGGAGCCGACCATTTCGCCGCCGTGGAGGTGGGCGATGTCGATCCCTTCGATAATGCGCGGCGCTTCGGGCAGACCGAGCACTTCGCCGAGCTTTTCGACGGATTCCTTGGGGCTTGAAACGAAAACCTCGGGCTGCCAGAATTCCTGTTCGCCCTTTTTGGCGCGTTCGCCTAATCCGCGTAGGGCTTTGATTTCATCGCGCAGCTGGGCGGCTTTCTCGAAGCGCCTATCCTTGGACGCTTCGATCATCTCGCGCTCCATCTGCTCAATGATCTGTGTCTTATCGCCATCCAGAAAACGGATCAGGCCATTGATATCAGCGCGATATTCTTCCTTGGAAATTTTAGCTCCACACGGCGCGGTGCATTGCTTGATCGGATAGAGCAAACAGGGACGGAAAAATCGGCGAGTGTTATCCTCTTCGCGAATCTCGAGATAACAGGTGCGAAACTTAAATGCTTTCTGAAGCATGGAGACGGCTTCGCGCAGAGCGGTCACCGAAGTAAACGGACCATAGAGTTTCACGCCGGTCGATTGGGGCTGGCGCGTGATATACACGCCGGGAAATTCCTCGCCGGTGGTGATCATCAGATAGGGATAGGTTTTGTCGTCGAGCAGGCGAGCGTTATAGCGCGGCTGGATGTCTTTGATCAGGCGGTTCTCCGCCAGAAGCGCTTCGACTTCGCTGTCGGTTTGCAGAATGTCGAAATCGACGACGTTATCGAGCAGGCCGCTTTTTTTGTGCTCGAATTTCACGCCCGCCTGGAAATAGGAACTCACGCGGTCGCGCAGGCAGGCGGATTTACCAATGTAAATTACTCGGCCCTGGGCGTCTTTCATCAGGTAAACGCCGGGTGCCTTTGGCAAATCCCTTGCCTTAGCCAGCAGATTCTCCAGCCGATCATCCATCATCGGATAATCATATGACGGTCGGGTGATTCGGGTAAACAAGAAAGCCCGCGGATAGCTATCCGGGGGCTTTTGAAAATAGAAGCCGCGCCCCAAGTCTTGTAACCCATTTAACGCCTCGGCTATAACGGCTCTATGAGCAACCAGAAACTGACCGCGGCAATGGCGATGTTTTTCCTGATCGGGGCAAGTTCTTGCTGCAGCTTGCATAAGAAGGACGCGGCGAGAAGTTTGAAAAAAGGATACGCCACGGAAGACCTGGCGCAATATGCCGATCCCATGAGCGGTACCGGCGGCAATGCCAATTGTTTTCCCGGTGCAGTGGCGCCGTTTGGGATGATCCAGTGGAGTCCCGACACGGGCAATGGCCAGCACAAGGGCGGATACTATTGCGATGATACAAGCATTTCAGATTTCAGCCTGGATCATCTGAGCGGAGTGGGATGCACCTACGGCGAAGATTTTGCAATGATGCCATTCATGGGCGCACTGCCAACGCTGCCGCCCGCTGGTCGTGGCGAATTCGCTTCAGGATTCTCGCACGGCAATGAATCAGTACGCCCGGGTTACTACGGCGTATCGCTGGATAACGGGATCAAGGTGGAATTAACCACGACCGCGCGCAGCGGGTTCGGGCGTATCACCTATCCATCCGGGTCGGCGACGTCGATCATGATCAATGCCGCAAGCGACATTAACCGCTCAGAGGAGGCAGCGATCTATATCGATCCCGACCATCGCGAAATCAGCGGCTGGTCAGTGGGCGGATTTTTTTGTCACGGCAGAGGGCGCGATCACGATCAGCGGAAAGTCTATTTCTGTGAAGTATTCGATCGGCCCTTTGCTGCATGGAGCGCCTGGAGCAACGACACCTTAACCAAAGGCGCAACCGCCGGTAGCGGCAACACGGCGGGGGCTTATATCACCTTCGACACGGGTAACGACAGGACCGTTTTGGCCAAAGTAGCCATCTCCTATGTCGGCATCGACAACGCGCGCGGCAACATCAAAACGGAAAGCCCGCTCACAGAATTCTCCTCGGCCGACTTTGACAAGACTGCCGAAAAAACCCATCAAATCTGGAACGATCGGTTGAACAAGATCCAGGTCAGCGGAGGCACGCCTGAAGCGCGGAAGACTTTTTATTCCATGCTCTACCACGCGCTCGTCGGCCCGTGCATTGTCTCCGATGCAAACGGTCAGTATTACGGCTACGACGCCAAAATCCACAAGACCCACGGCAACCGAGTACAGTATGGCGTATTTTCCGGATGGGATATTTACCGCAGCGAATGCCAGCTACTGGCGATGATCGCACCCAAGGAAGCTAGCGACATGGCGCAGTCGCTCTTGCTGGACTATCAGCAAGGCGGCACATTCCCGCGCTGGGGAGTGGCCACGCAGGACAGCGGCGTCATGATGGGCGATCCGGCCGCAGCGATGATCGCTGACTTCTACGCATTTGGCGCCCGCGATTTCGATACGAAAGCATCACTGGCTGGATTAGTCCGCGCCGCCAACGATCCGTCGGTCTATTCACCCCTGGCCAAAACGCACGAGCGCGATGCGCTGGCGGATTATCTCAAGCTTGGCTATGTGCCAGAGCATCAGAAAGGCGGATATGGCAATGTCTCCATGACATTGGAATATTGCTCCGCCGATTTCGCGCTGGCGCAATTCGCCAAGGATCTTGGCGATACACAAGATTATGCCGTCCTGATGAAACACGCGCAGAATTGGCAAAACACCTTCAACGCACAATCTGGCTATGTTGAAATGCGCCGGCGCAATGGCCGATGGGCACCCGGGTTTAAGAATGATGTAAACAAATATGACGGCACGACCGCCTACGTCGAAGGCACCGCCGCGCAATACACATGGATGGTTCCGTTCAATCTAAAAGGCCTGGCAGAAAAAATGGGCGGCCCCGAAGCAGCGAGCGATCGGTTGGATCATTTTTTTACAAAGCTCAACGAGGGGAATTCAGAGTATGCTAATCTCGGAAACGAGCCCTGCCTGAACATGCCGTGGATTTATGATTTCCTGGGCAAGCCCTGGAAAACTCAGCAAATCGTCCGTCGCGCCGAAACGGAATTGTACTCCCCTGCTTACACATCCTATCCCGGCAATGACGACGTGGGAGAAATGTCGTCCTGGTATATATTCGCTGCCCTGGGGATGTATCCCGAACTCCCCGGCTCAGACGCGTTGGTTTTCGATAGCCCGATTTTCCCCAAAGCGGTGGTACATTTGCCGCACGGCGATGTAACAATCATCGGCCACGATGCAGCCAAAGACGCGCCATACGTCCAAAGCATGGAACTCGACGGCAAGCCATCGAGCAAGCTGTGGATTCACTTCAATCAAATATCCCATGGCGGAACAGTGATTTTTGATCTGGGTAGTTCGCCAAACAAAGATTGGGGAAGCGACGCCGCAGATGCGCCGCCGTCTTATCAGTGACCCTTTGAAAAGCACAACAAAATCATTCACTGTCAGATTCTGTGATAACTGGCTCCCTGTCTTCGTCTGCGAGTGCCCCCAAGATCTCTTTGGCCCATTCCGGCTGTTCAATTACGGCTAGCACCAATGCTTGAAGAGAATTTGCCGGCAATCGAGCCATGCGCATCAAAAGTTGAGCGATGGAGCGATCCTTGGGGATGACCGCGAGCATGCGCCGCCATAATTCTCCGCCTGTTTGTAGCATCCAGGGTTCAAATTCGATTCGATCAGCCGCGTCGACCACTCGGAGATAGGTATTCTCGTCTAATGAGCTTAATCCATGCATGCAGATTAACTCAGCAGTCCCTTTGACAAGCTCCTTCGTCAGTAATTGCCAATTTGTGCCTTGTCCCACGACCATTAGCGATCCGTTACCCTGCACGACCCCGCCCAGTCCTACCGTCGCGTTACGAAAAAATGCAGCTCGTGCGTTTCGGATACGAATCGATGTACCAAACGGTAAAGGCTTACGTAAATCAGCCGTTAAGCGCTCTATGGGAATGCCCCAAATGATCGAGGCCGACCTTTTGGCGAGCTCAATTAGTTGAGCACGATGGGGCGATTCTAAAATCCGAAGACGAGCGATGATATGAGTAGCTTGAAGAGAAAATGCGATCGGTATGCGAGTCAGATGCTTCTCTTTGCATCTTTCCAAAGCGCGTTCTCGCCCGGCTTCCGCCAATATGCCGCCGAATTTGGATAGCAGCGGATGCTTGAAAAATGGATGTCGTGGACTAGAACCGGCACGAGCCCAAAACTTGCTTGGCCGCCCAAATAACAATGCAGCATCGGCATGCCAATACTGCAAAAGATTGATCAGAGCATATTGGTCATAATGCAGAAGAAGCTCAGGGTTGAGTGCGTCAAGCTCATCTCGCACAATATGATGGAATGTCATTCCAGCATGTTGCGCTGCCCCTTGAATCAGCCAATTCAGTGTGAAGCGCTTATTGATCTCATCTTGTAATAACTGCTGGCTCATTCATAAATGCTTTTGGTTCGGGTGTAGGCCTAGTCTTGGGCCAATCGGGATTGAACGGGTCCTGTTCCCGTTGCGGCTTTGGTCTTGGCACTTGCCGTTTGGGCACCGGGTGCTTCAGTGGTTTTATTGGTGGTGCGATCGGCGCTGCCTCGGGCATTAAATTTATATTATCGTATCGGATTCCGTTGTACGCAACAAAAATTTGATCGATGCATCAGTTAATCAACTAAAAGTCCACGGATAGCTATCCGTGGACTTGATGCAATCAGGTTACTCGATTAACCGACGGTAATCGGCCCTGTCGAGAAAACATTGTTGGAAATATTGGTGTCATTGAAAGTATTGGATGGATCAAGCTGAATCACCAGATGATATGTCCCGGCCGGTAGCGGAATGGTCTTGCTGATCTTCTTGGTTTTATGACCCTTTACATTAATGTTGACCAGCTCGTCGGTGATGTAGGTTGCATCACTCAAACTGCCGTCGGGGGATTGCTCGATGTTAAAGGTCAGTGGTCCGTTCGCAGTGGTATTTCCATTATTGAGCAGGGTGAAACTCACGTTGGTTTTGCCGGTTTTGCCAGGCTTGGGAGTTTTGGAAAATGAGCCGGTGAGATCGATGGATGGGGGCGAGATGGCGATGGTGAGGCTGGAGGTCACGTAGACGACATTTCCATCGGGATCGGTAATTTGCGCAATCACGTTGTAATTGCCGGCTGACATCGTGGCCGGAGTACTGGTGATTTTAAACGGGAACGCAATCTGATCGTAAGGCCGAAGGTAACCACTGGCATTCTCGCTGCCAACATTGACGGAATTGGCGTCGACTACGCCATTGGAGGAAAGGTACAGCGTGGCGGTGATGTTTCCCTGGACGAAATCAGTGCTGTTATTGGTAACGATAAGCTTTTGGGTAATTTTAGGATTCTGCCCGGCAATCGCGCTATAGGGGATTTTGCCGCCCAGGACCCCAGTCAAATCAGATGTATCGGCGGGGGTAATCGCCAGCGGACCGGCGGCACTGAACAGGCAGCGCGATTCCAAAGACGTGAACTGCGGCAACACGGACGAATCTCGACGAGTGTTTCTCATAGCTGTAAATCCTATTGATGAAAATCCTTTTCTGTCTTGTCACTATGGCAATAGACCAACCAACGGCTCCGAGGTTAGTCCGCATTTACCATATGCGGAGCGCGGAATATTTTCTAACCTGACAATTTTTCGGGTGTCTGCTAAATTACGCAAATCGTAAGTTGTTTTAGAAGCGTGGTGGTAGGCCACGTAAAATCAGGTTTTTTATCTTTGGAAAGGTTGAGGCTCTATGAACAAAAAGCTTCTTGGTTTGTCGCTGCTGGCGTGCCTGCCATTGTGCGGGTGTCCGCCAGTGGTAGTGGAGACAAATTCTCCGCCTCCCGCAGCCGAAGTGGAAGTCGCTCCTTCTGCCGACGTGGAATATTACTACGTGGGCGGAGCGTATTACTATTGGCGGCCCGGGTATGACCACTGGGTGGTCTACCATGGCGTGCCGGACCACCGATTTGTGGTGCACCGCATGAATCGCCTGCCCGATCGGCCAATGCGCCGTGAAGTTCGGCATGAAGAGCATCGCCAGCAACGCGATGTTCACCGCGATGATCATGATGAAGAGCACCGTTAATTGGTGCTGATCATAATGTGATTTGTAAGAGCCCACGGATCGCCATCTGTGGGCTTTTTTATGCACTCACGATCGAATCGATTACACTCCATTCATGCTCGTTATTCCCAGCATTGATCTGCGCGATGGCAAGGTGGTTCGCCTCCAGCAAGGCGATTACGCGCGGCAATTGAATTACGATCTCGATCCCGTAGCAACCGTCAAAAGCTTCGCCCAGGCAGGCGCGAAACTGGTGCACGTGGTGGATCTGGATGGAGCCAAGGCAGGTAAGCCAGCCCAAGTGGATTTGATCCGCAAAATTGTCGCGGCAATCTCAGTACCCGTGCAAGTAGGCGGTGGCGTGCGATCCACGGAAGATGTGCGCGCACTTCTGAATGCGGGCGCAGCCCGTATCGTGGTTGGCACCAAAGCAATCGAAGATTGGCCCTGGTTCACGCAATTGTCGCACGATCCTGCATTCGCCAACAAAATCGTATTAGCAATCGACGCCAAAAATGGAATGATCGCCACGCAGGCGTGGACCCAAACCAGTGGCAAACGCGCCGTCGATATCGCCAAAGAGGTTACTGACTGGCCGCTAGCGGGATTGCTCTATACCGACGTCGCCAAGGACGGGATGCTGACTGGGCCCAATTTTCAGACCACGCACGAATTGGCTGAAGCGACAAAAGTTCCCGTGATTGCATCGGGGGGAGTGGGAAACATCGAGCATATCCATCAGCTCAAGGAGCTCCCCATCTTTGGTGTCATCGTCGGCCGATCATTGCATGAAGGAAAGTTGGACCTGAAAGAAGCCATTCGCGTCACGGAAAAATGAAGAGATGCAACCACAGAGGCACAGAGACCAACCTGCCTGTTAAGTCGATCGGCGCAGCATGCCATCTGAAGGAATTGACAACCGCAAAGGCACGAAGGGCGCAAAGAAGAAATAGAATGGTATTTCTTTGTGCTCTTCGCGACTTTGCGATTAAAAAAATTCTTAACTGACTATTCGCCGCAGCGCAATACATACCAGGCGCGCCTCTGTGCTCTCTGTGTCTCTGTGGTTAAATTCTTATTCTAATCACCAATGCCTTTCGATTTACCCAAAACCACGCAGTTACTCCGCGACGGCATCGCCGCCGGCCAGCACATCGGCGTGCAGATGTGTGTCTCCCGAAACAACGAATTGATCGCGGATTTGGCCCTTGGCGAAAGTCGGCCCGGCATCCCGCTGACTGATCAAACGCTGATGCTCTGGATGTCCGCGGGGAAGCCCATCACCGCTGCTGCTATCGCGCAATTATGGGAGCGCAGTAAATTATCGCTGGATGATCCGGTCGCCCATTTCATTCCTGAATTTGCCCAGCATGGAAAAGATCGCATCACAATTCGCCATTGTCTAACCCACACCGCCGGCTTTCGCGGCCCACTCAATAATTTTACGAACGGAACATGGGAACAAATCATCGCCCGTATCTGCGCGATGCGGCCCGAGCCCAGTTGGCCCCCGGGCGAAAAGGCCGGCTACCACGTCGCCACGAGCTGGTTCATCCTCGGCGAAATCATCCATCGCGTGGGCGGACAGAATTACAGCGACTATCTCCACGACAATATTTCCCAACCGTTGGACATGACCGACACGCACATCGGCATGTCCGCCCAGCAATACACCGCATACGGAAACCGCCTGGCATTAATCCCCACCACCGAGGCCAGCAAAATCAATTTTGACATCCCCGCCAACACCCCCGAGGCAACCATCATCCCCCGCCCCGGCGCCAACCTGCGCTGCCCCGCCAATCAATTCATCAAATTCTACCATGCTCTTTCAGCGTTCCTGGGTCTGAGCACAGTTGAAGGCAGAATTCAGAATTCAAGATTTCTCTCCTCCCAAACTATCGAGGCCATCACCGCCCCGCATCGCGTCTACATGCACGATCACACCTTCAACGCCAACATCGACTGGTCCCTCGGCTTCCTGATCAACACCGTCCCCTATTCCCCCACCACCCCCTACCTCTATGGCCCCCACGCTTCTCGCCACACCTTCGGCCATTCCGGCAACCAATGCTCCGTCGCCTTCGCCGACCCGAAATATGGCTTAGCCGTCTGCCTGGCATTCAACGGCATGCCAGGGGAAGCAATGCACCAAGTGCGTGTCCGCGAAACATTGACAACCCTGTACGAAGAATTGGCGTTGACCAGCTCATAAAACCGAGCAAAATTTACGCTTTTTTTCAGTTAGCATTGTTCATAATGTAGCCATAAGCTACAATATCAACGGTGTACAAAATTGAGTACAGCCGCTCGGCGTTGAAATCATTGCGACGACTTCCGCGCAATCTCGCGGAAACCATTCGACAAAAAATCAATGCCTTAGCGACCGACCCATTTGCACATCATGCCAACGCAATGAAGTTGCAAGGCCGAGAAGGCTACCGCCTGCGCGTTGGCGATTGGCGGGTATTATATGAAATACGCAAGGATCGACTGGTTATTCTCGTATTGGATATAAAACCGCGTGGAGGCGCTTATCAATGAAAACACAAATTATTCAACGTAAAGGCAAACCGTTCGCCGTCGTCCCCTGGAGCGACTACAAACGTCTCCTGCAAAATTCCGAAATGCTCGAGGACATCCGCGCCTTCGACGCAGCCAAAGCCCGAGCCGAGGAAACATTTCCAGCCGACATTGCAGCCCGATTGGTCAATGGCGAGAGTCCGATCCGAGTTTTCCGCGAATATCGAAAAATGACCCAACAGCAACTAGCCAAGCGAGCCAAAATCGCCCGTGCCTATCTCGCCGAGCTCGAAATAGGCCGAAAGCAGGGTTCAATCACCGTCCTGAAAAATATTGCGACGGCGCTCGGTCTGGAATTGGACGATATTGCTCCAAAACTTTGAATACGCCCAATCCCCTTGCCATCCGCCCTCCAAACCCCAAAATATCCACCCTTATGGACTCTCTCTGGCATTACCTTGAGCTTATCCCCCCCTGGCTGATCATTCTTCTGGTTGTCCACGGCGTCGTCATGGGCACTGTGGCTTATCTGATTCTCCTCGAACGCAAGGTAGCCAGCTGGGTGCAGGACCGCATCGGGCCGAACCGCGTGGGGCTTGGTTTTGGCATTATTCCGGTGCTGAAGGATATGCACATGTTCGGGCTCGGGCAGCCATTGGCGGACGGGCTGAAATTTATCGTTAAAGAAGACTATCGGCCCAAGGGCGTGGACAAGAATCTCTTCACTCTTGCCCCGATGCTCATGGTCGTGGTGGTGATTATCTCGATCGCGGTGATTCCCTGGGGCGGGACGAAAATTAATCAGGAAACGATTGTGATGCCGGCCGGCACAACGGCGGCGCAATTACATGAAGCTGCAATCAATTCGATTCCATGGTGGGGCCATGTAATGACCGACCCCGTCACGGTAAACGCAGGCGGAGCGGCTTATCTGAATGGTAATGATCAAGCTTACAGCTTCACTTGGGGTTGGCTGTTCCAAATCGCTCAATTGAATATCGGCGTGCTCTTTATCCTCGCCGCACTTTCGCTGGCCGTGTATGGTGTGGTACTGGGCGGGTGGGCGTCGAACAATAAATACTCATTCCTGGGCGGCCTTCGCGCAACCGCCAACATGATCTCCTACGAAATTCCGCTGGGCCTGGCGGTGATCATTGTCGTCACCATGTTCGGCACGCTCGACCTAGGCGTGATCGTCGATAAACAAGTCCACTACTGGTATGGCTTCATCCCCGCCTGGAACTGCTTCTGCCAACCCGCGGCATTCCTGATGTTCCTGGTCTGCATTCATGCCGAAGCTAATCGCGCCCCGTTTGACTTGGCCGAAGCCGAGCAGGAACTCGTCGGCGGTTATCACACCGAATATTCCGCAATGCGTTTCGCCCTGTTCTTCCTGGGTGAATATGCCGGCATGATCACCACCAGCGCCGTTTGCGTCGCCCTGTTCTTCGGCGGATGGCATATCCCCTGGCTCGACATGATCTGGCCACAATTATCAGGTTCGCTCGGCCACGTCGGCTGGTGCGATTCGCTCCTGATCTGCATCCTCCGCGCCGCCGTATTTTTCGGCAAAACCATTTTCGTGCTCTTTGTGTTTATGTGGGTGCGCTGGTCGCTGCCGCGTTATCGGTTCGACCAATTGATGATGCTCGCCTGGCGAGCGCTGATTCCAATGTCGCTGGTGCTGTTGATCGCCACCACACTCGTTCTCTATTTCTCTGCTAGTAGCGATCCTGATTACGGCAATCTGCTGGTCGGCAACCGCATGTTCCTGATCCTGCTTGGTATGAACATTGTTTCGGTGATCCTGATCATGCTGGGCAGCCTGTTCGTGCCGGCCGCCCCGCCCACGAATCGCAAGATGCGCGTGCCGGATTCGCGGTTTCAGCATACGCCGATTGCCGCCGGTTCTGCGCCGTCGATGTAACGAATCGAATCCAACTGTTTTGTAGAGTTAGAAGAGCCGGAGCATCCTCGCCCCGTTTCGGGCCGGGGACGGCCCGGCTCTCTTTCTATCTGCACACCCTTGATTCATTTCTTCGTCAATTTTGATACCATTCCCACATGATCCCACACGGGCTGCGATTTGCTCTTTGCGGAGTTTTTATGGCAACTGTTTCTCTCATGGGCGCGGGCTGCGCTTCTCAGCCTAATCCACGGCCAATGATCATCCCCGAGCCAACCCACATGGAAATGGGCCAAAAGCATTTCCAGATCAATGACAAAACCCGCATCATCGTCCAAACCGACACGCGCGGCACCGGCGAATTCCTGGCTGATTTGCTCACCCCCGCTCTCGGCCATCACCCCGAGCTGGTCCAGAATGCTGCCCTGCTCAACACCGATAACGCCATCCTCCTGCTCATCGATCCCGGCAGCCCTCTCGGCGAGGAGGGATATCAACTCACCATCACGCACAACACCCTCCGCATTTTCGCCGCCACCGATGCCGGCATTTTCTATGGCGTGCAAACCCTGCGGCAGATGCTCCCGCCGGAAATCGAATTGAAAAAATCTCTCGCCCCTTCTGCCCTGGAACTTCCCGCAATTTCTATCATGGACCGGCCGCGTTACCGCTGGCGCGGCTTCATGCTTGATGTCAGCCGCCATTTCTTCCCGCCGGAATACATCAAGCGCACGCTTGACCTGATGGCATTGCAAAAACTGAACACTTTCCACTGGCATCTCACCGACGATCAAGGCTGGCGAATCCAGATCAAGCGCTATCCCGAATTAACCAGCATCGGCGCCTGGCGCACTGATGAAAACGGCCAGCGCTACGGCGGCTTCTATACGCAGGACGAGATCCGCGACATCATCCATTACGCCGCCGCCCGCCACATCACCATCGTCCCCGAGATCGAAATGCCCGGCCATTGTATGGCTGCTTTAGCGACTTATCCGGAACTATCCGATACCGGCGGCCCATTCAAAGTCTCTGACAAATGGGGCATTCACTACGACGTCTATTGCCCGGGCAAAGAATCGACTTTCGTCTTTTTGCAAAATGTCTTGGATGAAGTGATCGCCCTTTTCCCCGGCCCATTCATTCACATCGGCGGCGACGAGGTCCCCAAGGACCAGTGGAAAGCCAACCCGCAATGCCAGGCCCTCATGAAGCGCGAGCACCTGGCCAATGAAGAGGAATTGCAAAGCTATTTCGTCAAGCGCATCACCGCCTATGTTCAATCCAAGGGCAAGCGCGTTATCGGCTGGGATGAAATCCTCGAAGGCGGCCTCGCTCCCGGTGCTGCCGTCATGAGCTGGCGCGGCACCAAGGGCGGAATCGCCGCCGCCCAATCCGGCCACGACGTCGTTATGTCGCCGGGCACCCACTGCTACCTCGATCACTATCAATCCGAATCACAAATCCCGCCCAAACCATTCCGTCTTTTGACCTTGGAAAAAGTTTATAGCTTCGATCCATCAGGCGAGCTTACCCCGGACGAAGCCAAATATGTCCTCGGCGTGCAGGGTAACCTCTGGACGGAACAAGTGGCCACTCCGCAGCGAGCGGATTACATGGCCTACCCGCGCCTCGCCGCCATTGCCGAGGTCGGCTGGTCGATTTCAGAAAATAAAGATTGGCCAGATTTTGAAAGCCGATTGAAATCGTTCGAGCAGCGGTTGAGTTATCTGGGTGTGAATTATTTTGCTGGCCCAACCACCACTACCCAGCCGGCCGCTGAACCTTCTGCCGCCACCAAGCCATGAAGCTCGGCTATCTAAAGTGCGTTATCACCGGGGGCATCGCCGCAGCCGCGTTTCTAGTTGCCGCGGTGATCGCCGTGGACACCATCTGGTTTGACAGCACTCTTTTAGATCGCGCTCATCACTTTCACGGCGGGGCTCGCCGCCTCGAAGTCGCCCGCGCCTATCGCCACGAAACCTACCAGAACATACCCGTCATTCTTTTTCTTTGCGTCATCGCCCTGGCCTTCGGCATCATCGCGATCCGTTTTTACAACCATGCCAAATCCGATTATCGATAGTATCTAATACGACGGCGAGGGGATGGGGATATTGGTAAACTCAAAGGGCACGCGCACCGTGCGCACCGATTCACCAAAAACGACAACCAGTTTGGTAGCCTTGCCGGGATGGATGGCGCTGGGAGACGGTGCTCCTCCGCCAGAGCTGAGGGCAAATCGCATGTTTGAGGCAATTTCGGTTGGGCTGGAACTCCCTCCCTGCCCTTGCGCGAAATAGGGTATTCCATTGGCATCGTAGAGTTGAGCCGCAGCGCTCAATGTCGGACCATTCCACGAAGTCGGCGCGGGCGTGGAGTTAGAGACTACGATCTGCGCCTGATAAGCATCGCCCTCCTGGGAAAAGTTTTGCAGTTTCACCGTGAATGCGCCGTGCTTGACGGTTTGCCCGTCGACCAGGTGATCAAAAACGATCTGCTGAGCCGGCGCTGCAACCGCAAAACGCATGGCCCCTTTCAAACTTTTGATAAATCGAGCGTTCCCCGTTTTAAATTGAAGGTTAATGTCTGAAGTACAGCAGTAAAATGGGCTGGAGGACCATTGCTTGTTGTCGTTTGGCTCATCGTGCTGCCGAACCAGCGAATCTCCCGTGTCGCAAATGGCTTCGGACACAACCGCATCCGAATAACAGCACACGACCGGCAATTTGGGATCGGTGATCGCGTGCAGTTGCAGGGAAAGGTCATCCCCTTCCTTCTTATCACTCAGATCAATCGAGCTGTTTCGCTGGATGGAGTCGATCCAATATCTGACGATGCCTGCATCAGACTTGGGATATGTTTTGGAACCTCCCCACATCGGCTGAATCTGGTAAGTGGATGACCAGGTGGACTCCAGGAAACCAAGCCGCGATTGCGCGCACACCTCGTCCAGCGCCTGCACGAACGGCACGTTCTGAAAATCCACGGAAATTTGCGACGGAATAGACTGGCGGTTCTGATTCCAGAAATCCCACCGCCCTCCGATCCAAACCCCGCCGATGCGCGATAATTCAGATAGCACTTTCTCAGGGGCCGCGCCTTCCATTTTCAATGTGACCCGCGTGGGTTCGAGTTTGAATTTTGCTTCCAATGCCCAGAGAATTTTCTGGGTGCGATTGCGCACTCGATCGCTGTGGGATTCTGTCATCAGCTTCTGCAAAGCAGGCACGGCCGGCTCGCCAATCCCGACAAGTTGTTGCTCAGCCTTGTCCGCCGTCGCCGGATCGGTGCTGCCCAAATCATTTGCCGTGCTCTCGATCAGATATTGCGCATCATCGCTGTCATCATTCTGAGCAAGCGAGGCACGATTCAAAATAGTGAGTGATCCGAGCAGGACCATCATCCCCCATCGCAATTGTGGAGCTTTAAATTTCATGGGGTCAGAATAACTTCAAGCGTTCGCAACATCTGCGAACACCGTAAAAAAAATTTCTTATTTTCTCCTTGCCAACCTTCCAATACCTTTCTAAGATACCCAAACAAACACTGAACAGGGACGGCTGGTGACTTGCCGTCGAGTTCAGTTGCGGAGCCGGCCAATGTGGCCTGTCGTTACCGCTAAATTTAAGTCACAACATAAAAGCCGGCTGACTAACATACCCGGCGAAAGGATTCTCACATGGTCAAGTCTCTAGACAAGACGGACGCCAAGTCCGCATCTTCCGAATCAAAAACAGTTCAAAAAGAAATCCCAGTGAATGGGAAAGCTGCTGCAGCTCCCGCTGCTCCGCCGCGCAATCCCGAGCGTGATTCGGCTTTATCTCGCGCCGTCCAGCAGATCGAAAAACAGTTCGGCAAAGGCGCCGTCATGAAGCTCGACAGCGACTTCATCCCCGCCATCGAAGGCATCCCCACCGGCTCGCTTTCGCTGGACATTGCCCTTGGCGGCGTCGGCGTGCCGCGCGGGCGCGTGGTCGAAATCTTCGGCCCGGAATCCTCCGGCAAAACCACCCTTACCCTCCACATCATCGCCAATGCCCAGAAAAATGGCGGCGTCGCCGCCTTCATCGACGCCGAGCACGCCCTCGATCCCTCCTGGGCCAAACGCCTCGGCGTTCAGCTCGACGATCTCCTCGTCTCCCAGCCCGACACCGGCGAGCAAGCGATGGAGATCTGCGAGCTGCTCGTCCGCTCCAACGCCGTCGATGTTGTCGTCATCGACTCGGTTGCTGCCCTGATCCCCCGCGCTGAAATCGAAGGCGAAATGGGCGATAGCCACATGGGTTTGCAAGCCCGTCTCATGTCCCAGGCCATGCGTAAACTCACCGGTGCAATTTCCAAATCCAAATCCACGGTGATCTTCATTAACCAGATCCGCGAAAAGATCGGCGTGATGTTCGGCAATCCCGAGACCACCCCCGGCGGCCGCGCTCTGAAATTCTACTCTTCCGTCCGCATCGACGTCCGCCGCACCGGCTCGATCAAGGAAGGCGAAGTCGCCACCGGCAACCGCACCCGCGCCCGCGTGGTGAAGAACAAAATCGCTCCTCCTTTCCGCGACGCGGAGTTCGACATCATGTTCGACCGTGGCATCAGTTATGAGGGCGATCTGATCGACCTGGCCGTCCTGTCCAACGTCGTCGAAAAAAGCGGCGCCTGGTACCAGCACAAGAGCACCCGCCTGGGCCAAGGCCGCGAAAACGCTAAGCAATTCTTGGTCGAAAACCCGGATTTGGCTGCGGAAATCCGCAAACAGGTGCTGGAAAGCAAAGGCATGCTGGACGCCAAAAAAGCCGCCGACTCTCTCGCCTCCGCAGGGGAGGAATAATCCCGACGGCCTCGCCACTTCAGGCTCCAGTGAGCCTGTCGAACTGTGTCGAGGAACATGCACCAAGCAACCTCGGAGCCCCGGAAATACATCCGGGGCTTCTTTCTTTCCGGCAATTTCCCACGCGTAAATTTATCCGCCTACGTCAGCGCGGTGACTACACCACTTCGCCTCGATGAGTTTCCGTCGAACCGCGGCTGCATGCGCCAGACAAAAAGCACTTTCGGTGGATTATTCCGGGTTGGCCATCCTCTGACTCATGACCTGCTCGATCGCCTGCACGCCAGGAGAGTGATCATTCCAGCTCCCAGGAGCAAGCCGGAAACAGGTTCCGGAACAGTAACGGTATAGGTATCGACATCGCCCGCCTCGATATCCGCCATGTCTGTATCGTCGATGAGCGTCACCGCCTCCAGGTCAGAGTCGAAAGCGCTGACATCCGACGAGTCCGGGCTTTCAAGGCTTAGCGCGAGATTCTGCGCTCCGCTTGGCCAGTCCGCCTCAGGCATTGTGATGTCATAGTAATACACAGGTGCGCTATTGGTTTCTATCTGATCCGAAACGTCGAATGCCGAGTCGTCGCTGGTATTCTCCTGCGTCGCCGCACCCAGCTCGATTGCCCCGGCGGTGGTGGCCTCTCCGTCGACCCAGAGATTGTCCATCCCGGAATTGGTCAGATCAGCAAGCGGCGCGGACAAAGCTATCTGGATCGTCGCGCCCCGCGCATTGACGGGAGTGTCTGGATTATTGAGCGCTGGATTGTAGTTGGTAATACCGGTTAGGCTTACAAGGTTTGCATATTGGCCGTCCACCACCGTATTTGGGATACTGATGGTCGCACCATTCGTCTTCAGCGAACTGCCATGCCCAGTTACGTAAACGAACAAACTCGACGTATTGGTCGCTGCCGGCGCAGTCAATCCCAAACCTGTCCAGGTCGCCGCGGTACCCGCTACAAGTCCTCTGATCGTGCCTAGATCCATCCCATTTTGATATGGGATCGTGGCCATGCCATTAATCATGGTAATGTTCGGAAAGTTGTTAGCAGCCAACATGTTGGCGGGTAGATTTAAAACGCCGCCCGACGGCGCCGCAGTGGTGCCCGCAGATCCATACAGGACTGCGATATGATCCGCAGGCACCCCCGCTCCAATCAGCGCTGCATACTGCCGCTCAAGGTCTACCACGAAACTGGTCAGCTGCCCGGCAGGACCAACATTCCCCGAAGGCGCCATGAGGACCGCCCATCGCGACGAACCCGCCGCTTCGTCCATCGGGTTGACCGTCTCAAGTGTGCGCAGATCGTTCGTCCCCGATACCGCCGGGGCATCTGACGAAGCATAGGTCGGGCTCTCAAAACCCAACGCCGTTATATTATTCATTGGGGGAGCAGGCGGTGCGCCGCCAATATCGACCTGGTTGGGAAACCCCAACGCGTTCGGCGTTGCCGCGCCTGAACCCCGCGCCGTAAACGGGTCGTTTTGGTAACCGGCCTGGAAATTTAAAATCATCGAGCCCGTGTTGGCGCCCCCGGTGTTTACATTGTTTGCCCAGCCTTGCGTAAAATCTCCTACCGCCAAGCCATTTGCGCCGATGCTCGAGCCGGAGGGGATGGTGGCGCCGTAGCCGACTTCGTTGTAATCGGAGGATGCCGCGAACGTGTAACCATTCACATTTGCCGCGGCCACAGCCCCGGACCCGATCAACGACCCCTGCATATTGAACGCAAACCCACCGCCAAAGCACTGATTCATCACCACATCGATCCCATTCCATTGGCTCTGGTCCAGCAAGCCCCCAAAGCTTGCGTTGGGTCCCGCAGGGATCGTTCCATTGGCGTTAAGCCTCGGCGCCGAGCTGTAAAGATTGACAGACGTGCCGTTGGCTGCGCGGTTGAGCGAAAAAAATGAGTATTGCCCGCTCGTGGGAACCTGCAAAAGGGAATTCGTATAAGTATTGCTGTTTACGTCATACGCAATGGTCGGTGAAGAGTAGGAAATGGTCTGAGTCACATTGTTGTACGTTGCGTAGGTGGAAGGCTTAGCCACAACGGGAACTTGCGCCAGCGCCTGCTGCGCCGTCCAAAACCCGTCCATCGTGATCAGCACCAATAGGATCGTTGCTAATTTTGATTCACCAAAAATCCCCAAACCGAAGAAATGCCCACGTATAGAAAACCGCCGATGCCGCATGATTTTTTCCTTTCCTAGAGATGTGTTCGCTCGTCCAGACCGCCATTTTTATCAGACTTATGTGGTCTGGAGTATATATTACATCCTTAATGACCGCAAGCAAAAAGAGATTAACTTCTCTGTAAAGACATGCCAATATAGTGCTTATATCAACTCGGTTAAGACCGGCACCGTTTTCCCGGGGCTGAAAGCGAAAATGGGTAGGGATGAGAGTGGGAACGTGCGCTACAACCTGTACCACTCGCAAAAAAGGTGAGGTTTAGACTGCGCTCACCTCACCCTTCGCTCCACGCCGCGGCAAAAACTGCGGGATACGGACCAAAAAAGAAAAGCGCGGAGAAAACTCCGCGCTCTTCTCATCTATCGCACTATCTCCGCACCGCTCCTTCACTATCAGCTAATTCGTCGGCACCGGTATGATATTCAGCGTCTTATTCAAATTACTCACATGCGACCGATCCACGATATATGCCTGCCGCACCTGCGACACGCGCGTGGCATTGGCCGTGCCCGCGTTCTGCCAGCCTTCGACAACAATATAGACTGTGAAGGAATCCGATCGCGTGGTAATCAAGTTGCTAATGCGAGTCAGAGCAGTGAGATAATTCTTGGCCTCATCCTGCTCGATGGTTAACGGCGGCGCCGGGGTAGCGGTGGGGCGCGTGATAGTCACACCACCGGCGATATTGGTGAAATCGCAGTAATTCTGGTCCGGCTCTCCGCCGCCGCCCATCGTCAGCGTGTTCCATTCATTGATAAAACCCTTGGTCGTCAGTGACCAGGCGCCGGCTGAGGCAGGATCGAACACCCGGTTCAAATCAAACACTGACGTAAACGGCCCGTATTTGTCGCGATAAGAAACAATCGCCTTGGCCAGCAGCGTGTTATTGGCTTGATCGATCTCGCCTTTCACTCCTCCGTATGTCACCATCGGCAACATCGCCAGCACCGGCCATGGAGCAGTATTGATATTCACCAATCCTTCATTGGGCTGATCGTATTCATTATTATAATTCGAGGGAGTGATATTGTGATTCGCCCAGTTAGTGTTGGTATTAGTATCGCCCGTCACATAGGAATGCAGCGACGCATTATTGGCGACATCCTGTGGCTGAATCCCGGTCTTGGCAAAATAGGAGATGGGATTAGCTCCTGCTGTTTCGGGATCGGCATTGGGGGACTCGTCCGAATCAGGTGTATTTACCGCACCGACATAATCCAGCAAAAACCGGGCAAAATAATAGCGGTGATTAGTTGATCCGGGCGTAGGATCGTAATCCAGTTGCGTGCTGGCCACCGCGGAGCTCGGATCCCCCAGCGGACAGAATTGGCCAATTCGTTCCTGCCCGTCATCCCCACCGTTGTTATCCTCGGCTGAGGCAGAATCAAAAGAAATGCCGTTGATCATCAGGATTTTGGTCGTTCCGGCATCAGTTACAATGTAAGAACCGATAAAGGGAATTTTGAACGCATCTCCATCGCGTGCAAATCCGCCGAAGGGAAATTTATTGCCATTGCTACCGGGAGCCACGACGGTATTGGGACCGGGATAAGAGAGCTTGTCGAATCCGAGCGGAATATTGAAAGTGGTATAGGCGCCGGCCGCCCCGATAGCGCTGTTCGCAATGGCAACCTGGCCGTTATAGGCTGAGAGTGTGGTGCTGCTGGTAATGTCTCCTGAAGCGTTGTTATCCTGGTCCAATGGGGCCGTTACAACATTCCAAGGCGGGGTGGCTGTCGTCGAATCGTTGTTGGCTGGTGGCACCGGCGCTGTCGTGGTCTTAGAAGGATAAACGCATTGCCACGCTGTCGGCGTACGCCCGTAAACATAAAATCTCGCCGTCATGGTTGGCACTGCCGGCACCGTGGAAAGATCAACCTGGTCTACGGGCGCAAAGGTGGTCGGCTTGGTTAAATCAATTGCCTGCCCCGCGACCGGCCGCACTAATACGATCATTTTATGGGCCGCATTAGCCAGATTCGTAGCATAAACCGTAATGTTAGAAGAAGACGCATTCAACGGCGTGGGAGCACCACCGGCACTCGCGCTGGCGCTCGCGGTCGGAGGAGAATTGCTCGATGCGATCCAGATAACGCCAGCGGCAGGGATAATCGCATGAGCAGTTCCGCCGCCGTTATTGTTAAATGTTGCAGAAGTATCAAATGTAAAAAGCGTCGTAAGAGTTGCCGATCCATCCCAGCTCGCTAGTTGCCACTTTGATCCAGTCAAATCCATGGGCGCGCTGGTCGGGTTAAATAACTCGATTGCGACATATGCCGTTTGTCCGTCGGAGATATCATTCATCACCGCCCCGACGAGAAACGGCTGCGGCGTGATTCCATACACATACGCCTTGTCTCCAGTGGCCGAAAGATTAACCGTTTGCGAATATGTCGACGTGCCGGTCACGAGACTTGCGCCCGCGTAGCCGGTCACCCGCATGGACATCGTATTCGCCGCAGCCAAACCCGCCCGGAGCTCCTGCACATCGGTATTGTTTAGTTTGTTTGTAGTAGTATTTACGCCTTGGAGCGTAACCGCAGTGCTGGTGATATTCTGAAACGGATTAGAGGTTAGATAATCGCATCGGTTCATCACCGCCAGAAAGGCGTTGTACAAATCCGTAAACCCGCTGGTATTCAGATTCGCCCGGCAAGGTGGCTTGTTGGGCGTCGTCGTGGAGACAGCCCCAACCGTCTTGGTCGTATATTGCGCACCGTTAATGGTCGCATCCGGATTCCATAACACCGAGGTGTCCCACGGCACATTATCCGACACCGGATTGCGCGCCACCGTAATCGCGCGCAGCGGACGGCATGTCGAGGCATTGGCCGCGATCGGCGACGGAGTTCCCGTCGCGGAGTTCAATGTCGCTACCTGATCGAAATCAAAGTTATCGTTATACCAGGCGCCATCTTTGACACTAGCACTGGCGGTATAGCCGTAGGTATTGGGTCCGGTCGAAGGCAAAATTCCATTCGCCTGGTAAGGCCCCGGCGAGCCGCCCGTGGCAATAGTCTTAGTGCTCGGACCAATAGGGTAGGAAGAGGAAGGGTTGCCGCTCGTAGTGGTTCCCACTCCATCCAGCAGTGATAAGCTCAATTTAGTTTCAACAGTGGATGACCCCGTGCTGGATTGCGGGATGCAAAACCGATACGCCAGCGCCGCCGAATCCGCCCAGGATAACGGCTGGAAATGCAGCAAGCCGCTCGAGCTGCTTTGAATATACGTCTCCCCCGGATTCTCAGGCCGACGCGCCAGATTCATCTGCAGCATGTCGCCATAGGTGATATAGCCATAGTCCGTGCGATAATTTCCAACACCGGGCGACCAGCTGTTGTACGTTGGATCCGGATAAGGCCGCCCACCCGCCGGGTATGCCGCCGCATCCAATTGCGGCCAGCCTCCGCCGGTAAAAGAGTTAGCCGTTGTCCAGTTAAACCGAAACGCCGTCAGCGCATCCATCTCGGTGCTATCCGGCGGAGTGGCCAGCACGCCCGCTGAATAGCTGGGGGCGACATAACTCCGCAATAATTCCTGCAGCCCGACGTTCGATGCGAAAAACCCCAGATTCTGCGTCGCATAATGATTCGTTGAATCCCCGTCGAAATCATTGGTCAGCGACCAGGCCGTCGTGGCGTTGATCGCCGAATTGTTATCCACAATCCGCACCGCTGCGTAATAAGTTACGCCGGGCGTAGGTTGGTTTGTCAATTTGTAATAGAGCGAATCAGCAATCCCATCGCCATCAGCGTCTGCCGCCAGGACAGTCGCGACATACGCTAGCGGAGAAAGAGTCGGCGGAATGGTTACTGGCAACTTATAAATCGCCATCGCCGGGTAAGTGGTCGTAGTGCCTGCGCTCGTGATCGTGGCATACGTCGGCGCAAACCGATATTGGCGCTTGTTGCCAACGCCTAGCCCACCCAGTGCAATGGTCTGCTGCGTTCCAGCATTACTGGTAATATTCAGCGGAGCATCGACACTGTATGTGGAAGTGGTACTGGTTGTCAGAGAAGTATTTTCCAGCAGCGTCACTGCGGGCCAAACCACCGGATTTGGAGTAGTCCCCCCGCCAATTGCTCCATACATAACTGTCGGACTCGTGTACCCCGCACTGGTTGCCGTGATCGCTTCGGTCACTGGAGCCGTGACATCCAGCGGCTGTGGAATTCGACTCGCCAGCCATCCCTCGTGATCGTCAAAAGGCGAATCGTAATCGTGATAGAGCGTATTCCCGTTGGTATCCTGAACGGAAATCGCATTGTTGCTGTTATCCACCACCGGCCGGTAATAGGCGCCCGCAGTGGTCTGCGCAAACACGCCATTGAGAATCAGCGTCTCGGCCTGCTGCGCTACTTGCGCCGCCAATAAATTCTGCTGCGTATTCGAACTCCCCGTCGCCGCCGCCTGCCGATCGATCCGTGCCACCGAAACATACGCGGTCCCAATGAGCGCCATCAACACCAGCACCGCGATCACCATGATCAATATCGAACCACGAGCGCGAGAGGGCCTTATATTGCTTCCACCCCGCCTATGCGCCAAAAGAGCCGGTCCGTCCCCGGCCCGAAATTTCGAGGCGAGGATGCCCCGCCTCTTCCAGATACCCATGACAACTCGAATTTCCAGGTCGCTCAATGCCATAAAACACCTGTTTTTTCTCAAATAATAGGGCCAACGCTCCGACCGCTGGCCCGCACTAACGTCTCCACCCTTATTATTCGCGATGTCCACCAAGGAAATCAGGGACAAGGGACAAGGCGGCAAGGGACAAGGGAAATACCAATATAAAAAACTTTTGCGGGCTAGCCTATTCAGCGGCTAGCTTCCTTCCCTTGCCGCCTTGCCGTCTAGTCCCTTGTCCCTTCTTTCATTGCACCGCAAACACCTGCTCGATCCATCTCCCCTGCCCGACTCGGCCATTGGGATCGTCGATCTTCATCAAGATCCGAATCAATTTCGGAGCCGAATTTCGCCAGACACAATAATAATGGGCATTGCCGGAAAGCCCGCCATAAGCTGCGTAATCTGGGTTTGCACCAGAGGGAGCAGTCACCATATTCGCATCGGGAACCTCAAAATTCTGGGGTACATCATGAACCGGCGCCAACGCCGCGATGTCTCTATATGGAAGCACATCGGGGTATCCATTGGAATTTTTTAATCCAACGGAAGTAGCCGGCGGCGTTTTAACCATTCCATCCGGGCCCCCATTTAATGCTCCGCCTGTATCCCGCGGAAACCCATACCAACGAATCTTCCTTACCCAAAGCTGCGGTTGAATTCCTGTACTGTCCGCACTTGTATCATAATAAAAATCAATCTTCCCATCCGGCGCTTCGTCTGTGATATAACCTGCATTATTGGTCGCGGACGGAATTGCTGGATCGGTCTGCGTCAAATAATCTCCCGCAAACTCCACGATAAACTGCGTCACATGCGGAATGAAATACGGCGTTGTCTGCGCCATCTGCGTCCCCGTCAGCGGCTTGGTCACGTACGGATTGCATTCAAACCGAAACGGCAGCACCGGTGACGGAGCGTTGCTGGTAATCACAGTGGGATGGGTCGTGTCGTACACCATGCTCCACCACCATTGAGGAGAGTTCGAAACGAACTGCTGCTGATCATAGAGCTTGCTCACAATGCCGCGAAATCCGGAAATGGTGGTGCCAGCCACGTCATAGCGCGAGCGATAGATATACCCATTATTCCCGGTTAACTGTGTCGGCAGCGGATAAAAATCGGCGTTGCTCCCCGACTGCGACGTGCCATTGGTGCGCAAATAGGTCCCGATTGTCGTGCGATATCCCAGCGGCGCCAGCGCCGCATTATTCGCGATCAGATGCTCGGTCCCCTTGCCGCCGTTCCAATACGGCGCTGATGGCGTTGGACCAAAATTCGACTCATCCTCCAGCAAAATCGCCACGCGTCCCAGCACCCAGTTCGTCGCGATGGGATTGTTTTCGTAATATTTATAATCCGTGCCGGTACTGTCGTAATCGACTGAATTGTTGTTGGTATTGGTTTTATATCCCAGATGCGGGAAAAAAGTGGTTGTGCCCGTCTGGTAGTTATTGGCGTTGCCGTCCGGATTCGTCGCACTATTGTTATTGTCGTTCGTGGTCCCCGGCAGGCGCACATGGCCATACCAGATATACGCTTCGTTGGAATTAGGACCCAGGGCAGCGCGATAGCTCAAATTATCATTGGATGTTTGCCGAGAGAATGTGCCCCGTGCGAAGAATCCGATCCGGTCAATCCGGTGATTGCGATCCCCATACAGCGCCGGCGAAAGCGCGCTGCCGCCTGCGCTTTGCAATATGCTGTAATTGGTTTCAACGTGCGTACTGCTCGCATCCGGCACCGTCATCGGATCGCCATCGGCGTCGCTCTTCTTGTCCTGCGGCGTGAGAAACGCGCTGGCTCTTTCCGAGCAGATCATAAACACCGG
Source organism: Tepidisphaeraceae bacterium (assembly GCA_036490535.1). Lineage (GTDB taxonomy): Bacteria > Planctomycetota > Phycisphaerae > Tepidisphaerales > Tepidisphaeraceae > DASXDR01. Next base: position 41,478 of record DASXDR010000039.1, read on the forward strand.
CGAATCGCTGGCTGCCCCGGCGAAATCATCCTGCATGGTCACCTGCGCCGCCCGATCATCGCGGGTCATGGTGCTGATCGCCATGCCCCCGCCCACTGTATTGCTGGTCAATTGAAATATCTTGCCGATGCCCACCATGAGCACGAGCACCAGCACGATGGAGATCATGAGCTCGACGAGAGTGAAAGCGGAGAAGAACCCCGAACGATAAACGATGAACGATGAATCAATCCTGTTTAGCCGCCGCGCTTGCGCGGCGCGTGGGTTGGCGATCCACCCCTTAGCCCGCCGCATCACTGTGGCCGCGAAACAATTTGAACCGTACAAACCCGTCATGCTTAATTTCTCTTCCTCATTGCAATGGAATCGTAAACGAATACGCCGCGATGGCCTGCGAATTCCCCGTAAAGTCATTGGCTGGTGAGGCAGGGGCTGGATTATACGGGTACCCAGCTGTTTGTAGCTGCCGCCCCACGATAAACGCATTAGCGTACGGATTCGAATCCGGAATCTGGCTCGTATAATAAGGTGTTCCCGGAGCATCCATAATAAAGTCATACCCCGGCTGCAGTTCCCAAACCGCTGCATTGCTAAACCGGCTATCTAAATCCCGCCTGCGCGCCCCCAGCCGGAATATTCTTCCATTAAAATGGCCGTACATCGGCGTCGGCGGAGTGTTCGAGCAATTATCTTTCGCTATTACAATAAACGCTCCCGTCGCCGCCGCCGTGGTATCCCCACCCGGAATCACCGCCAGCGAATGCGTCGCCAGCCCTACCGCCGTCCCCTTCACATTGGAATAAATCGCCACATTGATCGGCCAACCCTGCAGCGTCGCCGGCTGAGTTTGTATAACTGCCGCTGTCCCCGTGTCATAACCCGCCAGATATCCCGTCGAAACAGAATTCTGGTTCTGTGTAATGATCGCGATCACATTGGCAGAATTGCTCGGCGCCACACTGGCCGCGCCGTTCCCTTCATCCCGCGAATAAAACAGCACGCACCCATATTGCGGATTGGTCGAGTTAATGATCGCCCCGGTCACCTTATTCCCAGCAGTCCACGGCGAAGCCACATAGGGCGGCGGAGTCGGTGTCGTATTTGCAAACGGATTAACCGCAAAAAGCGTGCTGGTTGCAATCGCGCTGGTCGGTCCACTGTAATTTCCAGCCTGCACCGGCCCGATTGACGCATAGCACGGCACCGCCCCCGCCGATGATTGGCCCGTCGGCGGCAAATCCGTACTGCTCAGCACCGACGAAAGCGATTGCGACAATTCATTGGCATACGCCGTCGCCACCACATCATTGCTGCTCGCCTGCGTCTGCTGAATCGCCACCGGAAACAACGCCGCCACCATGATGAAGCCAATACCAAGAATGATCACCGCAAACATGATCTCAATGAACGAAAACGCCGAACGCAGAACGATGAACGATGAACGAAACCCAGAAGACTTCCTCCCTCCCCTTATACCCAGGGGGAGGGCAGGGGTGGGAGCCTTCAGCGTTCTGCGCTCCCTGGCCGGAGCCATGTCGAAGGCAGAGTTCCCTGGCCTGAGCAATGTCGAAGGCAGAGTTCTTTTCATTATTCCCCCCTTATCAGCGACCCGTTATAGCGGTCAATAATCAGCGGAGTCGAATTATCATCGAGCCAGGTTTCTTCCTTCGCTTCCGATTGATACGTCGCGCTGGGATTCGTCGCATCGGTCCAGGTATTGCCGTTGTAAATACCCGGGGTGCCCTGATTCTCGCAAATCGGATCCTGATCCGAATACCCCAGTGAAATAAACGCATCGTGATCGAAAACTACCAGGCCATACTGCGAATAAACTGAAAGCGACGGAGAAACGAAGCTCATTTTCGCCAGTAATGTTTTATCGTATTGTGATGTGCCATAAAGAAGTTGGCCCAATTTCGTGAATGGCATTCCGGTAGTGTCATTCGTAGCTGTGTGAAAAATATAGTGGTTCGACACCAGTTTCCCATTGCCATCAAATAGAATCACCCCGCCATATTCCACTCCGTAATATCCTCCCGCCCCGTAGGTGGCCGCTCCGGGGGATGTGGGATAGCTGTTATACACATTGAAACCGATATACCCGTCCCCCTGCCGCACGGGCGGCGGTCCCGCCAGCATGTTCAGACAATCGTGAACGAACTCCACCCCAATCCCTGGCGGCAAGCGAAACGTATCAGCTACGGGAGTTCCACCATAGCAATCGCCGGTTGGCAATGTGCTGGTTGCTAAATCCAAGCTGACTCCGTTCGGGCCTCCGGGATATGGATTCCCCGGCGTCTCCTCCACTATCACCGCCTCGACGCGGCCAATTTTCGGATCATAAAAAAACATCGCCCCCGCAACTGTCCGATCCGTCAGCGCCTGCGCCCGCGCCCGCCCCAGGATCGCTGCGATCTGATTCTCCGCCGACTCAATGCTCTTGCTCCCCCCCAATATCTTCAACACCGGCACCGCCAGCCCCAGCATCAGCACGATGATCGAAATCACCACGAGCAGCTCAGTCAGAGTAAAACCAAAGGATGAAAGCGAACGATGAACGATGAACGATGAACGATGAACGAAAGAATCTCCCGCGTCTTGGCGGTCCGCGAGCAT
>DASXDR010000052.1:0-19247 GCA_036490535.1 Tepidisphaeraceae bacterium
ATGCAGCCATGATTCCATTCAGCATTCTGTGGGGAGGCTTTGCAATTTTCTGGGAATGCCTGGCATTAAAGACATCTCCTTCATTTTTCTTTCCGCTGTGGGGAATTCCTTTCGTAATCATTGGCGTATATTTGATGATAGGGTGATTCTTTTTTGATGCGTATATGCGACGACGAACCTATTATGGCGTTACATCAAATCGCGTTCTCATTCTGACAAAAGGGTGGCGACCCAAAACAATGTCGGCGGATATTACGTCGTTGGGAAATATCACCTTCACTGAAAACCGAAACGGCGGAACCGTGATCGAATTTGGCGCATAAACTCCCAACATTGGTCTATATCGAAACACCCACCCTTGGTCCGGATTTGCCACGACTCGATTCGAATTAACGGATAATGGTCGTCATGTGTACGACATCATCCGTACTGCGGAAGAGCAAAATCTAAATCGCTAATTGCATTTATTGCTTAGGGCCTTAACTCTGAAACACGGCCCATGCTTGGGGCGATGCCAGTTCGCACAATGGCTGCGGCTGGATTGAGATTATTGGCGGGTAGATATTGATTGAAGCAAATTATCCACGTCATATGACCCGGGCGGAAAGCGCTGGACAATAAAGCGGAATTTGGATCTGTTAAAATAAGGGCCGACGCCGGTAATTCTGGCGCATAATGCCAGATGCCCAGCAGAGTCGATTGCGACCAGGAGATGGGATAGCCACCGGGGGTGAAGATGATCGTATCGCCGGGTTTTACATGTTCGCGCAGGTCGGCGGCGACATTGCGCCAGTCGTAAACTTTGGAATAGGCCTCAGGCAATGTCGCCAGGCACAAGATCCCCAGGGCAGCAGGTAGCAACCAGCCGAAGCGGACATTTTGCAAAAATGCCCCTGCGAGAAAGCACAGCGCGGGAGCGGCCACAAAAGTATAGCGGGTGAAAAGCAGCGATTGCGCATGCCGTGTGAAATCCGTGGCTGTAATCAACGCAATCAACGGGATCGACCACAAACACCAGAACGACATGCCACGCTGCTGGCGGCAGCGAATCGCTGCGTAGAAAAAGATCGCGAATATAAAAATCGCAGACGGAACAAAATCCGCAGCCGGCTCGCTCAGCCAGCGAGCGGGGAGTTGCATCAGGTGCAGGAAGATGCGCGCGGTATGATGAGGATTGGCGTCGTATTGCCAGGCGTTATTGACAGAAGCGGAGTGGAGCTGACGCAGCAGAAATGGACCCCAAATTCCGGCAAAGACCATTGTCGCGATTACGATGGATAGCAGAACCCGCGATCTGTTTCTCAGTCGAAACGCAGCGAAAAGAAAAAGCGAAAATAGAATCGCTGCAGCAAGAATATGCGTTAATAACGATGCGAGGGCGATTAGGCAGAAGAATATCGCAAACCAGAGTTCAACAATTTTTTTCTTTCCCTCGTACTCAGGCCCCTGGTGAGCGAAGTCGAACCGGGGAGGGATAGGGTGGGGGTTGTTCAGCGTTCTACGTTCAGCGTTCAGAATTCTCTCATCGCCCCCACCCCCGCCCTCCCCGGTTCGACTTCGCTCACCAGGGGCCTGAGTACAAGAGGAGGGAGTAAAGCGCCAAATGAGCCACCCGCATACCAGAGATAGCGCCATCCACATTGAATATGGCCTGGCTTCCTGCGCTAAACTGACTTGCGATCCTGCAATCGCCATCAGCGATGTTGCTGCCAATGCCCCCTTTTCGTTCAACTGCGCGCGCACAATCAAATAGAAAAATATGACAGCAACCAGCGAAAACACCGCCGACGGCAGCCGAACCGTCCATTCACTATCGCCCAACACATCTCGCGTAAATCGCAACACCAGAAAATACAGCGGCGGATGATTATCCAAATCCAGGCTGCTCCAGATTTTCCAGAACGGCGGAGCATCTTGCAGCGAAGTCAGATCAGTCGGATGAGCAATGATCTGATTTGCACGCAATCGCAATTGCGCCAGCCCCCTGCCAGTCGACGCTTCCAGCGAGCCAAATTCGTCATACCAGAACGATGCTCGTCCCAATCCATAGAAACGGACCGCAGCAGCAATCAGAAGAATCACAATGAGCCTGCGGTAAGCTGACATGCGCCTTGGGTGATACTGTCCAATGCGTTAAGCCGCAAGCCAAGGGATTTTTATAAAGATTTACCGGTTTAATCCTTAACTGTGGAGGAATGGGGAAGAGAACGCGAAATCGCGAAGGCGCGAACAAAGATGCGAAAAGAATACGGAAAAATATTTCTTCGCGTTATTCGTTCGCGCCTTCGCGACTTCGCGTTCTCTTTGGTTTAGCCCCATGGTATAAATCCCTTCATGACCAACGCGCAACAGCCGTCAGCGCAAGCCGGCGGAGTCAAAGACACCATCGAATCGATCCTGATCGCCTTCATTCTCGCTTTCGTTTTCCGCGCCTATATCGTCGAAGCATTTGTCATTCCCACCGGCTCAATGGCCCCCACGCTTATGGGAGCGCACATGCGCTTTCACTGTCCGGATTGCGGCTATACCTTTGATGTGAACTACACGCAGCCAGGAAGCGGCGATGATGTGGACATCCCTAAGTTCGCTGAGTTCAAGGTACCGGTCACTTACAACGGCCGGCCTGTTTTTGATAACAACGGCAATCAGGTCCTTAAAGTAGTTCCCAAGACCTTCAACATCCGCTGCCCCAACTGCGGGTTTCGCATCGGCGATGAGGAACATTCGGAAGAGCAAGACACTCCACCGGTAGTGACTGATCCGCCCGTGCATTACGGCGATCGCATTCTGGTTTTAAAATATGAATATCTGTTCAAACAGCCCGACCGCTGGGATGTCGTGGTGTTCAAAAGCCCCGATCCCACCGAAGGCAAATCACCTTCGGAATATGACTACTCGGTGAATTTCATCAAGCGCCTGGTCGGGCGGCCGGGTGAATCAGTGATGGTCGTGGACGGCGATGTCTACATCGCGAAAAACGCTGGATTAGAGCTCAGCGATTATAAAATCCAGACCAAACCCTATTCCGTTCAGCAGGCGCTCTGGCGATTAATTTACGACGATGATTTTCATCCGCGCGGCTTGCAGCGTTTCACCGGCCAACCCTGGCGGCAACCCTGGACCCAGGAATCCGGCAGTGCGGATTGGGATTTAGGCTCCACCCCCGCCGATGGTCGGACGTTCAAGTTCAATCACGCCGACGGGATGGGGCAAATGTATTTTGACCCGCAGGCCAATCCATTTGTCGACGCCGAGGGCGTGCCGCACCAGCATACCTTCACCGATTGGCTCGCCTATGACATTACCGGCTACGAACAGAACCGCCGCCAGAACACATTTAATTCCGAAGTGGATGGGTCTTTCAATCCGACCAGTGATTTGAAATTGCAATTGGTCTACGACCGCCAGAGCGGCGATGGCCCGCTCAGCCTGAGCCTGACCAAGATTGACCACACCTTCCGAGCCGAACTAACCCCGAGCGGCGCCAAGCTTTTCATGCGCGTCGGAACAGGCGACGAAAAACAGATCGGCAATACGTGGACCGCCAACATCGCCAAACCCTGGCGGATCGAATTTGCCAATGTTGATTACCACGTATCGCTGCGAATTAACGATAAGGAAGTGATCTCCAGCACGCCTGCGGATTACGCGCCCGATCTGCCGATGCTGGTGCGTGCCTACAACCTCGGTCAATCGATGCCCTTGCCGGCCGTGCGGATTACCGCTGCAAACCAGACGTGCGCATTATCTCACGTGAGCCTTTGGCGAGATGTGTACTACATCAATCGCGGTGTATTGCGAGCGACTCCCGAGGATTTTCCCAGGAACGTCGTGCATCTGAATCATTCTTCCGGCAAGGATGAGTATTTCTGCATGGGCGACAATTCTTACGTCAGCGAAGATGGACGCTATTGGAGAAGCGCTGTCGACCTGCCCGGTGAAGATTTAGAAGCCCCAGCAGGCGTGGTGCCAGAGCGGTTCTTGCTAGGCAAAGCGTTTTTCGTCTATTGGCCGGCGGGATTCAGACCCACTTCCAGCGCCCCGGGAGTGATTCCGAATTTTGGTGAGATGCGGTTTATTCACTAAGATTTAACCACCAATGGACACGAATTTTCACGAATGATTTCGGAGCCCCGGATATACATCGGGGGCTTTTTTCTAGTCTTCATTGTGAGCTTCGGCACGCGCTTCGGATTTCTGAGAAAGCTGAAACTGGCTTGTTGCCCGGTGTACATCCAAGACCGTCGGAGAGTTGAGAATTTGCACATGAGGGCCGATGGGCCGCCATTGATCCGGATTGCTGGATTGAAAGATGGTTAGCGTGGGAATACCGAGGATGGCAGCGAGGTGAGAGGGGCCGGAATCATTGCCGATGAAAACAGCAGCTTGTTTTAAGCGATCGAGCAGTTCCCGATAGGTACCGAGGAAAAGTGTCTCGGTAGCAACTTCAAAACGCGCGATTTGCTCTGTCGGCCATCGTTCGCGCTCTGCTTCGCCCAATAGCACTCGGACCTGTTTACCCCCCTGCTGCAACTGTTGGATTAATTCCAGATACTTTTCAACCGGCCAGCATTTTTGCGGGCTGCCTGCGCCGGGATGGACGATGTAATGCGTTGGGTTACGAGATAATGTTTTGAGGGGACGCTGCGCGAGGGCGGCAATGAGCTGTTGCGCGCCTTGGCGAACCATGGGCAAGTCTTGAAGTTGATCGAGGATGAATTGCGTGACATGACCAGCGTAGTCGCCTTCCGGGCGAGGGCAAATGCAGACAATTTTAGCATCAGGCGCCAGACGGTGAACATTTTCAAACCACACATCATCCGGTTCGGCAACAAAGGAAATAATCAGGTTTGCTCCACTGAGCCAGGAGGATTGCAACGGTGGCAGCTCAGCATCCGCAGCGAAAAGATGATGCCACCCCTGCTCTGAATCGACTGCTTCAATATTCAGAAGATTCCGGGCAAGTTCGCCCTTTTGCGATGCAGTCACATAAATGATGCGATTCTGGGCGAAGATTCTTCCCAAGGCGACGGCCAGCGGCCATGTGATGATGAAATCACCCAAAGCGCCGGAGTGAAAGATCAGAATATTCCGTTTCAATCAATCCATCCTCCGCCTAACAGAACATCGCCATCGTAAAGCACAACAGCTTGGCCGGGCGTGATCGCTGCCTGGGGCTCGTCGAAAGATACTTTCAGTTTTAAGTTCTGAGTTCCAGGTTCCACGTTTTCTTGAGAGGGTGCCTGGATCACTTCTGCGACAGCAACCTGCGGCGAATGGTTGTAACGAATTTTCGCGGTGCAGCGAATTGGTCCTGAACCTGGCGACAGCCGAGAAGACAGCAAATTGATCTGGCTCGCGGTTAGCTCGCTGCGCAGCAGGTCTTTTTTGTCGCCGACCGTGACGCGATTACTCGTCGCATCAATGTCGACCACATAAATCGGCCGGCCAAAAGCAACTCCGACGCCTTTTCGCTGGCCGATGGTGAAATGCTGATGCCCCGCATGCTGGCCAAGTATTTTGCCTTCAGTGCTGACCAGATCGCCGCTGCGGAAATTTTCCGGCGATCGTCGATGCACGAGCCCCGCATAATCCTGATTGGGCACAAAACAAATTTCCTGCGAATCCGGCTTATTGAAAACTGGCAAACTCAACTCTTCCGCGATTTTGCGCACCTCGTGCTTTTCGTACCCGCCAATGGGCAGGAGCGTATGTTCCATCGCCCAGCGCGACATGCCGAAAAGAACATAGGATTGATCTTTTTTGTGATCGAGACCGCGCAATAGTGATTGCTCGCCACCAACAGGGTCAGGTCCAATGCGGGCATAGTGCCCCGAAGCGACGAAATCTGCGCCGACCGCTTCGGCGTATTGCGCCAGTTTCCCAAATTTGAGCCAATCATTGCAGCGCACGCACGGGTTGGGCGTTCGCCCCGCGTTGTATTCGGAAACGAAATAGTCGATCACCCGTCCGAAATCCTGCTCGAAATTCAGCACATAAAATGGAATGTCCAACATCCCCGCCACGCGCCGCGCGTCAGCCGCATCGAGAACGGAACAACAGCCTTGTTTATTTTTCCCGGATGGCTCGCAGGTTTGTGAGTGCGATTCTTCCACCCCCTGCGGCGAACCGAGCCGCATGAACACGCCGATGACCTCATAACCCTGGCGCAGCAACAACGCCGCAGCGACAGACGAATCAACGCCGCCGCTCATGGCCACCACAACTTTTTTACGGGTAGAGCTCACAGTACAAATTATAGAGCGCCCAACCGCTTTGGCGAGCCAGCCAGTCATCTATTGCTTTTCTCCATGCAAAGGACAATGCATCCTCAACTATTTGAGTGTATGCCCGCATCTGGTTATGGTGCGGATTCACGCGCTAACGATGCGTGTGTGATTTATGTCGAATACTGAAGTAAAGCCCCCCCAATTACGAAATCTCCCACAAAAGGCAGTGACCGTCATGGCGCGCGGCCGGGTGCTGTCCAACCGGATATTAAATCGGCTGGGGATTAAAGACGAAGGCTTTCTGATTATTTTAGCGGTGGTAATCGGGCTGATTACCGCAGCGGCGGCGGTCAGTTTTCACCTGCTGATCGATGTTGTTAGACGAACTCTCTACGAAAACGTGGCGCCGCAGAGGCATCTTTATACAACCGGCATCGGCCTGCTCGTGTTGATTCCGGTCCTCGGCGGACTAGCGGTGGGATTGATTAGCACTTATGTGCTGCGCGTGCGCGAGGGACGGGGCATTGTGGACGTGCTGGAACAGGTGAGCCGAAGCAGCGGGCGGATCGATCCGCTCGTGGTGCTGGAAAAAATTCTCACCAGTGGCATCACCATTGGCACCGGCGGTTCGGCGGGAGCGGAAGGTCCGATCGTGCAAATCGGAGCGGGCATCGCCTCGGGGATCGGGCAACTGCTCCGCGTGGGTCGCCAGCAAATGCCCGTGCTCATCGGGTGCGGCTCGGCGGCAGGAATCAGCGCGATCTTTAATTCCCCGCTGGGCGGAGTGCTCTTTACGCTCGAGGTGGTGCTCCGCGATTTTTCTATCCGCGCCTTTACGCCAGTGGTGATCGCATCCGTGGTCGCCAATTACGCCACGCAATCGATTTTTCGCAATGTGTTGCATAAGGACTATGCCGCTATCTTTAACCTTCCGCCCGTCGCGGAAATGACTAATTTCCAGCTTTCCAACCTGGGCCAGTTTGCTTTACTGGGAATCGTCTGCGGCCTGATCGGGTTGGCCTTCATCAAGCTGATGCACTTCATGGAAGAATATTTTGAGCATCTCCGAAAAATTCCCCGCTTTATCAGGCCCGCTATGGGAGGCGCGCTGCTGGGGCTGCTTGGGATCATTTACATTCTCACCTGTGGAAAAGTAATCAATACAAGCGATTACGCGATGCCCGCCTTTTTCGGCGACGGTTATGGGGCTTTGCAGAAATTATTTGTCCCCAGCTTTTACTCTTCATCGCATATGCCTTGGCTACCGCTGCTGGGAGTTCTCTGCGTGCTCATTGTCGCGAAAATCGCAGGAACCTGTTTTACGCTTGGCTCGGGGGGATCGGGCGGGATCATCGCGCCGTCTCTGTTTGTCGGTGCCGTGACCGGCGGCGCGGTGGGAATGGTTCTGCAAAAATGCCACCTGACCGATCTCCAGCCGCACGCTTACGCCCTGGTCGGCATGGGAGCGGTGCTGGCAGCGGTCATTCATGCGCCGCTGGCTTCGACTTTGATTCTCTTTGAGGTAACCCGCGATTATGCGATCACCATGCCGGCGATGATGGCATGCATCATCGCGACGGCAACGGCGCGAGTTATCTTCAAGGATTCGATTTACACAATGAGCCTGCGCCAGCGCGGCGTGCACGTGGGCACCAGCGGTGATCTGCATTTGCTACAGCGACTGTATGTGGAGCAGGTCGCGCTCGAGCCCGCTGTAGCGCTGCGCGATACCGACCCGCTACAGCGTGCGGTTGATCTGACCGTTTCTTCCAACGCCGTGGATTTTATCGTCGTTGACAAAGAAGGATCCTATCTGGGAATGCTATTGTCAGAGGAATTAAAAACCGCCCTCATTGATCGCGAAGCCCTGCCCCTGTTAGTGGTCAGCGAAATCATGCGCGTCGATGTCCCGGTGATTTGCGCCGGCGACAGCCTTGCTGACGCGCTGGATCAATTTGCCATACACGATGTTGCGCGCTTGCCGGTCGCCGTTTCAAAAACCACCGGCAAAATCTTCGGCGTCCTAAGCCGCTCCGCCCTGATGCGCCGCTATTACTCTGCCCTGGCCGAATCTTAAGTCAGACAAAGCCTCCTGCTGCCTTGCCACTTCAGGCCCCAGTAAGCCTGTCGAACTGCAGCGAGAAAATTTACCCAATTCGAAAATTTTCTCCCTGCATTATGGGACGTAATTTGCTATATCTGGAGTTCATATCGATTTAGCCGATACACACAGGCGGCTTAGTTTTGGGTCCTATTATATTCTTGCTCGAAAAAGGGCTTATCTATGCAGACGGCAGTTCACGTCACCCATGAAGCGATTCAAAAAATTGGCGGCATCGGCGCAGTGCTTCAAGGGCTGTTAACCAGCAGGACCTATCTCGACAAAGTGCCCAGAAACATCCTCGTAGGCCCCTTCTGGCCAACCGACTGCCGCGGCGAGCAACGGCTCGGCCCGCAAGGCGAAGTGCTCTACAGCTCACTCGATTCACTCTATCGCTCTCCCCTGGCACAGCGCTTCCGCGAAATCGAACAGACGTACGACGTGGGAATCGTCTATGGCCGCCGAAAGTTTTTCGATAAAGAGCACGGCGTTACCAGCACTCCCGAAGTTCTGCTGATCGATGTTTCCCGTTATGACATGGCTCGGCTCGGTGAATTTAAATACGAGCTTTGGAAAAATTTCGGCATCGATTCCGGCAAATACGACTCCGTCTGGGATTACGAGCAATACACCCGCCTTGCCCAACCCGCCATTGCCTGTCTCCATGCCCTGGGCTGCCCCTCCACCGTCGAACCCTGCGTGATCCTATCGCACGAATACATGGGCATGCCGACGGTTTTGGCCGCAATCATGGAAGGCGAACGCGGCAACTTCCGCACGATCTTCCACGCCCACGAATGCGCGACCATGCGCCGCATTGTCGAAGGCAATCCCGGCCACGACACCATGTTCTACAACATCATGTCCAGTGCCATGGCGAGCGGGCATTTCGTCGAAGATGTCTTCGGCGATCAATCGGGCTATTACAAACATGCCCTCGTCAAAGCCGCCAAGTATTGCAACAACATTTTCGCCGTCGGCGATTACACGCTGAAAGAAATGCGCTTTCTCGGATCTGATTTTCTGTCCGTCGATGCGCAGCTCGCTTACAACGGCGTGCCCTGCTGGAAAATCGATGTCGAAGAGAAAATGAACAGCCGCAATAAGCTGCGGAAGTATTGCCAGAACCTGCTGGGCTGGCAGCCGGATTATATCTTCACGCACGTCACCCGTCTGGTGCCCAGCAAAGGCATGTGGCGCGACCTGCGCGTGCTCGAAGCTGCAGAAAAAATCCTGCACCAGCGCAACGAGACCGCCGTATTGTTAACCCTCTCCACCGAAGTCCCCGGCCGCCGTGGCGATGACATTCGCGAGATCGAATCACGCTACCATTGGCCCGCCGTCCACCGCGAAGGCGCTCCCGATCTCTCGCACGGCGAAGCTGCTTATTACGAAGGCGTGCAGGAATTCAACACCTCTTCGCGCAATATCAAAGTCGTCTTCATCAACCAGTTCGGCTTCGAACGCAGCGTCTGCGGCAACCGCATGCCCGCCGACATGGAATTCATGGATATCCGCAAAGGCTCCGACGCCGAGTTCGGCCAAAGCATCTACGAACCCTTCGGTATCGCCCAGGTTGAACCCATCAGCTTCGGCGGGATCTGCGTTATCTCCAACGTCTGCGGCTGCGCCGGCTTCGTTGACAAAATCACCAGCGGCCAGCCCACTCCAAACGTCATCGTCGCCGACTACACCGATTTGGATAACCCCAACATGCGCCCGGAGCAGCTTCTAGCCCTTGGCAAAATCGAGCGCGACCAGCTCGAAGCCCGCGTCGCCGAAAAGGTCGCCGAGGAATTGGTCAGCAGACTCCCCAAAACCCCCGCGGAGTTCTCGCAATTCATTACGCGCGGCTATGAACTGGCCCAACACATGAGCTGGGACGCCGTAGCCCGCGATTACATCCTGCCCGGAATCGACCGGGCGATTAAGGCGCATCGGCTGAAGTTAATTGCCTGATTGCTCAGGCATCTGACGGCCCGGGATTCCAACCAATTGAATTGGCCCATTCTTCGGCGGCAACCATGACGATGTCGCAGACCGGGTCCTTCACGTCGTAATACGCTTGGGCATTGTCAGGATGATAGCGAGCCAGGGCATTTTTCACTTGAGCGTACGCTTGTGCCGCCGCGGGATGAGCACGCAGATAATCGCGAAATAGGATGGCGTAGCGCTGATTGGCTCGGCCAGCAATGCGAACGTGCAGATTGACCCGGCGACCGCCTGGATTCTCATTGAAAATCCATTTGGTCCATTGCGCTGGATCGCTCGACGCACCTGGCGGCACGTGATCGCAATGAATATGCGTGAGTCGATAAAATCCAGCTTCCATCAGTGCTGCCTCAACAGCTGGTTCGAGTTGCTCCACGGTCACCTGCATATCGATTACATCCTTGGCGGGAAGATCGGCCACGGACGTTGAACCAATGTGATCGATGCGCAGCGCCAATTCATTCAGGTACCGGCGAACCCTGGCTCCCAATTCTTGAAACTCTCCACGCCATTCAGAACGCGGCGGAATAATCTGAATCATTCGATTGTTCTAAAGTGAAATTCGCATTCAAACAAATTTATAAAATGTTCTTGACATATTCCAATATGGGAATATGATGCTGGCATGGCACGGATGGCTACGACAACGGATGTGTTTAACGCAGTGGCGGAGCCGCGACGCAGGGAAATTATTGATCTGCTAGCCCGCAAATCGGGATGGTCGGTGACGGAGTTGGTGCTGAATCTCGGCATGCCTCAGCCAACCGTATCGAAGCATCTCGGCGTCCTGCGCGAAGTCGGATTGGTCAGCGTGGATCAAAAAGGCAAACAGCGGCTCTATTCATTGCAGCCGCGGGAGCTGAAACCCATGTACGACTGGGTCAAATATTTCGAAAAATTCTGGGATGAGCATTTGCAGAGCATCAAGGTGATCGCCGAGCAAAAGGCCAGGGAACTTTCCAAAAAGGAGAAGTCATGATTGCGACCGAAATTGACAGTGAGATTCAGGTATTGCACGTGAAAAAAGAGATCGACATCGCCGCGCCGATCGATGTGGTGTGGAATGTGATCATCGAGCAGATGCCACTGCCCAATGAGATGAAGACCAAGCTCGAGCCCTGGGTCGGCGGGCGCTGGTTTCGCGATCTCGGCAATAACACCGGCCATTTGTGGGGGCATATTCAGGTGATCAAGCCGCCGAAATTGCTGGAAATCGTCGGCCCGATGATGATGTCCTATCCCGTGGCCTCGCACGTGCAATATCGCCTGACCGAAGAAGGCGGCAAAACGCACATCGCATTCCAACACCAGGCCATCGGCCTAATCACCAAAGACCACCGTGAAGGCGTAAACCAGGGCTGGGGCCAGCACATGACCATCATCGCCAAGCTTGCCGAAGCATATAAGAAATAGAGCTTAGGTTGATCGAACACGGAGCCCTGCACATGCGGGGCTCCGATTTTTCACGATCTCCTCGTAATATTAAGAGCTTATAAAATTAGCTTCACGCCGATTCTGAGGTACTCCGAAAAACCCGATTCCTTGCCAACCGATTTTAGAAGCCCCAAATTAAAATAGCTCTGTTGAAACCCTCGTCGGAATCTGCCTTTATCCCCTCGCCCGGTAATCCGGGAGAGGGTTAGGGTGAGGGCATTCGCGATGTTTTTTGAGGATTTCAACAAAGCCAGTTAGAATGCAATTGAGAAGGAGAACATTATGAAGACGGAAGACGTGGCCAAACGCCTGGTCGAGCTTTGCAACAAACAGGAATTTCGCAAAGCAATAGAGGAACTATATTCACCAGACATTGTGAGCCTGGAAGCATTCACGATGCCCGGCTCGCCGATGCCTCGCGAAGTGCGCGGCCTGCAAGCCATCAATGGCAAAACAGATTGGTGGGAAAAAAATCACACCGTGCATTCGTTTAAAACCACCGGGCCCTTCATCGCACAGGATAAATTCGTGACGATTTTTGCCCTGGAAGCAACCGACAAGCAATCCGGCAAGCGTTTCAAAATGAACGAAGCCGCGGTGTACACTGTCGCCAACGGAAAAATCGTTCACGAAGAATTTCTAATGGGCGACCACGGGCAGATGTGATTTATTTTAGCCCCGCCGCATCTCTCGCAAGCTGCGCGATCGTGGACCAGTCTTTATCCCCATTGCCTTGGGCCAGTGCCGATAGGTAACGATCGCGCAGCAAAGACAGGACAGGCATCGGCGCAGCAGAGCTCAGGGCAAGATCATTCACTAGATTCATGTCTTTCAGACCAAGCTTGAGAGTAAAGCCGACTTCCGACCAGGAGCGCTCCAGAATTTTCTTGGCGTAATTCTTATACGCCGGACAATTGAAATAGGTCGCAGTGAAGAAATTCAGCGCATCGGCAGGCGCAACGCCCGATTTTTCACACAACACCGCCGCCTCGGCAAGTGTCTCGGTGCAGGCCGCAATCATGAAATTGCCCGCGAGTTTCACCACATTCGCCGCGGCCGGCTCTTCGCCAAAATCATAAACCCCCTGTGCGAGCTTCTGTAGAATCGGCCGTACACGATCTTTAGCTGCCGATGGGCCAGAGGTACAGAAATAAATTTGCCTCGCAGCAACCGCGGTAGGCCGGCCAAAAACCGGCGAAGCGATATAAGTCGCTCCAAATTGCGCATGCTGCTCCGCCAGCTTTTTCGCGGTCGCCGGCGCAATTGTGGAGATCGATACATGCACCCCGCCGCGACCGAGCTTCTCCGCCAGCAAAGGTGTACCCAGACAAATCTCTTCCAAAGCCCGATCATCTGCGACAATGGAAAAGACAATCCCACCCGGCGTGATCGCCTCGATCGCGGACGGAGCAACTTGAGCACCCTTGCATTTTAGTGATTCAGCTTTTGACCGCGTCCTATTCCAAATGCGCAGGCGATGTCCATCAGCAATAAGATTCAAGGCCATCGCCGTGCCCATCCCACCAAGCCCGAGAAAAGATATTGATTCCTGTTGATCCATATGTACTTCTGACTGCCTCGCCGCTTTAGCAGCAAGTTATCCAACCTGATCGCTCCATGTTCATCTATTCAACGCTTTCATCGCCGCTTCCGGATATCGCTCGCCCGCCGCGGCGTGCATCGGCAGTATCTCATCAATCTTCTTCATATCGTCATCCGTTAATTTCACATTCAACGCCCCGACGTTGTCTTTTAGCCGGTCCAAATGGCGAGTACCCGGAATCGGCACAATATTCGGCGATTTCGCCAACACCCACGCCAGCGCCAATTGTGCTGCCGTGCAATTCTTCTGCTTCGCCATCTCCTCAATCCGCCGCACGAGATCAAGATTTTTCTGAAAATTCTCGCCCTGAAAGCGCGGATTATTCCGCCGCCAATCGTCCGCTGCCAGATCATTAATGCTCTTGAATCTCCCCGTCAAAAATCCCCGCCCCAATGGCGAATAAGGAACAAACGTAATATTCAGCTCCTCGCAAAGCGGAATCAGTTCCGTTTCCGGCTCTCGGCTCCACAGTGAATACTCTGTCTGTAACGCTGCGATGCGGTGCACCTTGCAAGCCCGCCGAATCGTTTGTGGCGCCGCTTCGGAAAGACCCAGATGTTTCACCTTCCCGGCTTTCACTAGCTCCGCCATGGCGCCGACGGTCTCCTCGATCGGCGTGCCGGGATCGACACGGTGCTGGTAATACAAATCGATGTAATCAATGCCCATTCGTTGCAGCGATTTATCGCAGGCTTCTTTCACATATTCCGGTTTGCCATTCACGCCTAAAAATTTCCCCTGTGCATCGCGCACGTTGGCAAACTTGGTCGCAATGATCACTTTCTCGCGCGTGCCCGGCGCATGCAGAGCCGTGCCGACGAGCGATTCGTTGCGACCCATGCCGTACACGTCGGCCGTGTCAAAAAAATTGACCCCCATGCCAATTGCATCGTGAATTAACTGAATGGATTTGTGATCATCCGCCGGCCCGTAAAAATCGGACATGCCCATGCACCCCAGGCCGATGGGAAATAACTGGATCGAACTATCACCGAGTTTTCGTGGTGCGACTTGCATGTCTGAATTGTAAACGGGGTAGCTTCAATTATCATTGGCAAAAATTTACGAAACGGAGAATGCGTGAAAAGGAAAGCGTTAATTGTCTGGGGCGGATGGGATGGGCATCAGCCGCGCGAGGTCGCCGAGATTTTCCGGCGCATTTTGAGCGAGGAAAATTTTGAGGTCGAGGTCAGCGATATGCTCGATGCGTTTAAGGATGAGAAAAAACTGCTGGGCCTGAATCTCATCGTACCAGCCTGGACCATGGGCAAGATCAGCAACGAGCAGGCAAATCCGGTCTTCGCCGCCGTCAAAAGCGGTGTCGGCATCGCCGGCTGCCATGGCGGGATGTGCGATTCGTTCCGCGAAAATACCGAATGGCAATTCATGACCGGTGGTCAATGGGTTGCCCATCCCGGCAACGACGGCACCAAATACCGCGTAAACATCAAAGACTGGGATCACCCCATTACTCGTGGCATCAGCGATTTTGATGTCAGCAGCGAGCAGTATTACATGCATACCGATCCGAGCAATCGCGTGCTGGCGAGTACGATTTTTCCAGTCGCGGATGGCCCCCATGTTCCCAATGGCACCTTCGAAATGCCGGTGATCTGGACGCGAAAATACGGCCACGGAAAAGTGTTCTATAATTCCCTCGGCCACCAGGCCAATATCGTGGCGTCGGAGCCATGCATTAACCTGATGCGCCGCGGATTCTTATGGGCTGCAAAATAAAAATGACGTTAGTTGTTAATTGATAGTTGTTAGTTGTTGAAACGAAGACAACTAACTATTAACCACTGACAACTAACATTACCCGTATGGCAAAACTATTCCCCGATTTTCCCTCTTTCGAAAAACTGGCAAGCCAGTTCGATCTGCTGCCAGTCTATCGCCAGATTCTTTCGGATCGACTCACGCCGGTGAGCGCGTTTCAATTGCTCTCGGGCAAGCCGGATTCGCACGCATTCCTGCTGGAAAGTGTCGTGGGGGGAGAAAATATTGCTCGCTATAGTTTTATCGCGACGTCGCCCCAGGTGGTTTATCAGGTCCGTGAAGGCCAAGCCTCGATTGAAGATTTGTCGCGCTGCAACGTGGATCGTTTTGCCAGCACCGATCCGCTCAGCGATCTCCGCAAGATCCTGCCATCTGGAAAATTTTATAAACATCCGCAATTGCCTGCTTTCACCGGCGGCTTAGTGGGTTATGCCGGCTATGACACGATCCGTTATTACGAAGCTGAAAAGCTTTCCGCCCCCCCTGCCGATGATCGCGGCTTGCCGGATTTGCTCTTTGCGCTCTACATGGAGCTGATCGTTTTCGATCATGTCGATAAGACCATCAAGATTGTCGCGAATGTAGACCGGCGCCATTTCAAAAACGCCGAAGTCGCTTACCACGACGCCGAGAAGCGAATCGCTGATCTGATTGCGCGATTATCGCAAACACCAACGCTATCCCTCGGCGATATCGATCCACGCGGGCCGGTGGAATTAAAATTCGAATCGAATTTCACGCAGCAGCGATTCGAGCAGGCGATCGAGAAAGGCAAGCAATACATCAAGGCCGGCGATATTTTCCAGTTCGTCCCTTCGCAGCGCCTGCGAGTGCATTCATCCGCTGACCCATTAGACGTGTATCGCGCACTTCGGATTATCAATCCATCGCCCTTCATGTTTTATCTGAAAACGCCTGCTTGCACGCTGATTGGCTCCAGCCCGGAGATTCTTTGCCGCGTGCAGGATGGGAAGGTCACCAGTCGCCCCCTGGCAGGCACGCGCCGGCGCGGCGCAACACCCGAAGAAGACATTGCTCTGGAGAAAGAACTGCTCGCCGATCCCAAGGAACGTGCCGAGCACATCATGCTCGTCGACCTGCATCGCAACGATGTCGGCCGAGTCAGCGAAACCGGCAGCGTGGTGGTAAGTGATTGCATGGTGGTTGAGCGCTATTCGCACGTCATGCACATCACCACCAATGTCACTGGCAAACTCGCTGCTCCGAATACCGCGTTCGATGCCCTGCGCGTGAGCTTGCCCGTCGGCACAGTTTCCGGCGCGCCCAAGATTCGCGCCATGCAGATCATCGACGAACTCGAGCCCACGCGCCGCGGTCCCTATGGCGGCGCCGTCGGCTACGTCGATTTTGCCGGCAACATGGACACGTGCATCGCCCTCCGCACCATCGTGCACGAAAAGGATATCTACGATGTCCAAGCCGGCGCTGGCATCGTCGCCGACTCAGTGCCAGCCAGCGAGTATGAGGAGACGCTAGCCAAGGCCAAAGCCATGCTGCGGGCAGTGGAGATTGCCGAGAAAAAGTTTTCGTGAGAAATCCGAAGCACGAAACTCGAAATCCGAAAATCAAATTTAAAAATCTCAAACCCAAACGCACACTGCTCCCCCACGCCGGGTCTAAGGTACTTCGAAGTCTCGGATCAATTTCGAATTTTTCTCTTTGAATTTTGAATTTGTTTCGGATTTCGATTTTCGAATTTCGGATTTCTATTTCTCCCGGTTACACTTGGCCGCCATGAAATATTTCTCTTGCGCGGTTCTGGTTGGAGCGATGGCCATTGGCGGGTGCGTTTCCGAATCCGCCCCCGATACAAAGGGCTACAACAATTACACTGTCACGGAAATGCCTGCCTATGAATTCAACCTGTCGCCCAGTGAATTGATCGAAAAAATCAAGCAGTCGCTCTCGACAATGGGCATCACCATTGCCCAGGATCAGGGCAGTGTCCTCATCACCAACTACAAAAACTACCCTGGCTCATTCCATATCGTTCGCCGCTGGCAAGAGCGCACACGCTATCGCATTACTGTCTTCCCCGATGCAGCCGACCCCGCGCGCCGTTCGCATCTGGAAATCAGCTGTGATTCGCAAACTCGCGCAAGCAGCCAGGAACCCTGGCATACCTGGGCGGAATATCAGCGCCCGCAGCGTGCCGCGATGCTGGCCAAGAGCTTGCATGACCAGATCCAGCAAAGCGCCGTGGCCGAGGTCCCCGTCGCGCCAGCAGCGCCGCCCGCACCCGCGCCGGCTGCTCCTCCCCCTGCTGCCCCGCCCGCAGACGCAGAAACCGTCATGGTCACCTATCACGTCATTCCCGGCAAAGAAGAGCAGCTGCAAGCGGATTTAAACAAGGCATGGGAAATTTATACGCAGCAGAATCTCGTCGTCGCCAGTCCGCATCAGGTGTTGAAAGACAAAGATGCCACCGGCAAGCCCTGCTTCGTGGAAGTGTTTTCCTGGGTGGATCATCAGGCCCCGGAGCGCGTGTCCGATGCAGTGAAAAATCTCTGGGATGACATGCATTCCTGCTGCGAAGACCGCGATGGCCATCCCGGAGTCGACGGGCACGAGGTTAGCCGGGTTGATCTTTCTGGGGGAAAGTAGCGCCGCTCAGGCCGGGCCGAAATAGAATAATCAGCGCCAGCATGCTGAGGGCTGCTACGCCCGCCTGTACGAACCAGAACGTGCGGTAGTCAAAAACTGGTCCTGCGAGAGTGGCGATCTGCAATTTATCCAGCCATTGGTTGTAGCCGCCCGCTAACACTGGACCGACACCGAGGATAATGATCCCGAAAACCGTTTGCGCCGAATGGCGAATATCCGCCGTCGCGACGCGCTCCACATAAATGAACGCACCTGCGAAGAAGCAGCCGTAACACAGCCCATGCAGCGCATTGGCCGCC
This sequence comes from Tepidisphaeraceae bacterium, assembly GCA_036490535.1. Taxonomy (GTDB): domain Bacteria; phylum Planctomycetota; class Phycisphaerae; order Tepidisphaerales; family Tepidisphaeraceae; genus DASXDR01. Next base: position 18,064 of record DASXDR010000052.1, read on the forward strand.
AGTACGATCCAGCGCGTTTCCGGCGTGGCAATGGCAAAGAGCGCAAAGCGCGCCGCATAGGCGAAAGCGCCGAGGACGAGGGTCCATTTATATCCCAGCGATGCCAGTAGAAATCCGAGAATCGCCAGAAAGAAAATTTCAGAAATCTGCCCAATGGAAAGGATAGGTCCCACGTGGGATTGCGCAAATCCCAGCGCCCGAATGAAAGGCGCGCCGCGGATAAAATAAATCTGGTGGATCATCGCAATCGGCAACGAGACAAGCGTGACCACCAGGAACCCCCGATGCTTAAGTAATCCAAACGCTCGTGCAAAAGCGAATGGATTTTTCTGATTGCGCGTGGGCGGTGTCGGCGGCAATGCAAACGCGGCCCAAATTCCATATGCGATGGCGAGCACCCCGGCCACCCGCAAGCTATCCCCCAGCAATGCGGTTGCGTTGGCCTTATCCACTCCTTCAATGAACGGCGGCAAAATCGTCAGATGCAAACCCGTTTGAAGCCAGAGTAGAGGAAAAGCATTCTCCGCCACAATCCAGCCAAGAGTTCCCCAAACACGCACGGCGGGAAACTGTCTTTCAGGATTATTCAAATGCGCAAACGCGATGGAATTAGTTAGTGCCAGCGTGGGCATGTAGAGAACGGAATAGGCAATCGAGAGCAAGATGAACGTGTGGTAATCATGGACGGATGCCGTGATGTATTTCACGACCCCGCCGCCAATCAGAAGGATCGCCAAATATTTTTCGGCATTGATAAACCGATCCGCGATCTGTCCCGCTAGAAAGGGTGCCGAGATCGCCCCTATCGAAGCCGCCAATCCAAGAATCCACCCCACCTGCGCTCCGGTAAAACCAAGCCCACCCTGATCCTTGGGCCCCATCAGGTAATTCGCCAAAATTGGCAACCAGACGCCCCAGACGGCGTACTGGAGAAACATCATCACGGAAAGTGGAAATGTATATCGCCTCGCTTCGCCCATGGAGGAAAATAATAACCGACAGCACCCAATTTTTAGAGTGCAGCTAGTTACCCATGGCGGATAAGGGGTGTAGCGCGCCAGCCGGGTAGATTTTGTAAAATCGAGAGATTCAACCTGGAGGTTCTATGGATTTCTCGCAATTATCGGATCGTGAGCGTTTGATCGCTGAGCAGGCGGTGGAAACGCTTCGGGCTTTGGACCAAG
>DASXDR010000101.1:0-64605 GCA_036490535.1 Tepidisphaeraceae bacterium
ACCCCATGTAAAATTGATGTTCGACGGCGGCTATGGCAATGTCAGCGCCAGCAAAAACAATGGCGACATTTTCCTGCTGGAAACACGGTTGGCAATCGATTTTTGATTTTGTGAACAAAAGGCATCGTATGAAGACAATCGTCAATTTTGTTGAAGAGATAATCATCATCGCGCACATTTGATTTTTGCCGATGCCCACATCGTCGCCTCCAACATCTTTGCCACGCTTCAATTCGTCTGAAGCAGCTCGGCGTCACTGGCTGGATCTGACATTTGGCGCCAAGCTCATGCTTAGCTCGTGTGCGTTGGTGTTGCTGACGGGTGTGATCATTCTGGTGGTAGCTGATCGCGGTAGTCGTGCCGGCACGCAGACGCTGGCGGATGAGTTATTCAAGAACGTCAGCCAGGATGCCGTGGCCCAGACTCGCGATTACGTCCTTAGCGCCGCGCCGGTGGCCGAATCCTTGGCGCGACTTTCCGGCAAGGGATTGGTGATCAATGATCTTGATCAATTGGCGCCGCAACTGCTGGCGTTTTTGGAAGCCAACCCGGGGCTGACATGGGTGCTCTACGGTGATGAATCCGGCGACTACACCGGCGCCACCCGCCTGCGCAATGGCGAAGTGCACATTGAGCGCACACATATCACCAATGGCCACACGCACCTGACCGATTATCTCGTCCAGCCAAACGGGTCGTGGAAAATTGACAAACAGGACAACAACAGCGGCTATGATCCCCGCGCGCGACCCTTCTACATTCTTGCAAAACAGCGAGGCAAGCTTTCCTGGACGCCGCCCTATATGTTTTTCACTCAGGGTGTGCCGGGGATTTCGTGCGTGATTCCGGTCTACCGAGTCCCCGGGCAATTGCGCGGCGTCTTCAGTGTTGAATTCGACCTGAATGCCCTTTCAAAATTCGTTGGGAATCTAACCATAAGCCAGCATTCCAGAGTGTTCTTGTTCACGCCGAATCTAATTCTGCTCGCCCATCCGAATCTTACTGACATTGAGGGAAAAGGCGTTAAAGGAAAAGGTGCGCTACTCACCTTGGCGGAAACTGGCGATACATTGGTGGAAGCATTTCGCAAGCACCTTCCCTCCGAATATACGCACAGCGCAGGTAATGAAAAGTATCACTTTTACGAATTCGATCATGATGGTGAGAGCTACATGGCCTCCACGACCGTCTTCCCCATTGGCGACGGACAATCGTGGGTGGTTGGAGCGATTGCACCTGAGGCGGATTTTCTTGCCTCGGTATGGCGAACACGATGGCTCGCGCTATGGGCCGCCGCGGTAACTTTGCTGCTCACGGCGCTCATGGCGGCTCTGCTTTCTCGCCATATTTCCCAGCCGGTCCAATCGCTCATCACTTTCATGAATCGCGTCGGAGCCGGCGATCTACAGGCACGTGCAGATTTCCACGGCGGCCGTGAGTTCCGGCAATTGGCCGATGCCCTGAATCGCATGATTGTTGATCTGCGCGAGCGGCTGCAATTACGGCATTCGCTCGATGTCGCCATGGAGGTGCAGCAAAGCCTCCTGCCCGAGAGCGATCCGATCTCGCCACGGCTGGATATCGCCGGCCGCAGCATTTATTGCGATCAAACTGGCGGAGATTATTACGACTTCATCGATGTCGCGCCGCTCTCGCCATCAACCATGTTAATAGCCGTGGGCGATGTCATGGGCCACGGCATAGCCGCTGCGCTTTTGATGGCCTCAGCGCGGGCCGCTCTGCGCAGCAGCGCGATGCGATCAGGGAGTCTGGGCACTTTGCTCACGCATACTAACGCGGTTCTGGCGAAGGATAATCGGCACAATCGATTCATGACGCTTGCCCTGATTGAAATTAACAGCGAATCCGGCGCCATCACCTGGGCCAGCGCGGGTCACGACCCGCCGATCATCTATGAGCCACGAACAGACACATTTCACGAACCAGATGGCGGTGATCTCCCCCTGGGTGTGGCCGACGCGGTTCAATTCGAAGACTACAGCGCTCCGCCTCTCACTACCGGCTGCATCATGGCCATCGGCACGGATGGCGTCTGGGAAATGCACAACGAACACAACGAACTCTATGGCAAAGAGAGGCTGCGCCAGGTCGTGCGTGATCAGCGCACAAAAACCGCCAAGGAAATCGCTGCTGCGCTGGAAGCAGATTTAGCCAGCTTTCGCGGCAAGCGAAGCCCCCTGGACGATGTGACATTCGTCATCATGAAGTACAAATAGAAGGGGCAAAAAATGAAGGCCGCAAAAATCGTTTGGCTTGTCCTGAATTTTTTTACGCTTTGTGGCCGCGATCTTTACGCTCAAAAGGATCCTCTTCCCTCATGGAACGACGGCCCATCCAAAACAGTAATCACGGATTTCGTCACCAAGGTAACCACGCTGGGCTCGTACAATTTCATCAAGCCAGAAGATCGCATCGCCACGTTCGAAAACGATGGCAAGCTGTGGAGCGAGCAGTCGATGGATTTTCAATTCATCTTTGCCAATGCTCGTGGCCAAACGCGGCTCGGTCTACTACATCAAGTTCTCGGTCGGCGGCAAAAAGCGAAAAGTCAGCACCGACACCAGCAATTTTCAGATCGCCAAGGAAAAGCTTCGGCAGTTTGAAGCTGCGGCGGCGAGGGGAAGGGAATCCCTCCTTCCGACGAAAACCTCCATCGCGAGCGTTGTCACGGCCTATGTCGCAAACATTCGCTCCGTGAAAACGGCGAAGAGTGCACAGACGGATAACCGCGGCCATGCTGGAACTGGTGGCTCGGCATCCGCGTTATAGCTACCGGCGGATCTGGGCGCTCCTGCGGCAAACCGGCTGGCTGCTCAACCGCAAGCGCGTGCATCGGCTCTGGAAGCAAAATGGCCTGAGCCTCCGGTCGCTACGCTCCCTACAGCTCAGCAAGCGAGAAAACAGTTGCTACTCTCATAGCAACTGGTACCGAGAATGGGGGCAGGCCAAACCTATCGAAGATTAATTCGATGGCAGAGTTCTCAGATTCGCGGGAGGCGTCCAGGAGTTGTGCCACTTGAGAGACCACAACTGAGCCAGGGGGACATTGGCGGCATGGCCGTCGAGGAAGATAATGTTGATAGCTCGGTTATGGCGATTGATGCAGAAGCGAGACATTTGATCTGATGCAGTGTCGAATGCCACGGGATCAAGGTTGCCGGTATAAGAGCCAGTGGTGAGATTTTTGGGAACGGGGTTGCTGCCATCGGGCCAGGCGCCGACCCAGGTGCAGTCTGCGAAAAGCGGTATGTTCGAAGCGTCTTTCCCGGGAAGGTTAATAATGCGCTGCCGAGCGGCGGTGAGACTGCCAAAGGTAATCGCGTAATAGGTTTTGAGATGGTTATCCAGATCGGTCGTGGTGTTGCGCGAAAGCCAGAGATTCATGCCGTAGCTTCCTTGCGCGCCATAGAAATACCAGGATGAATTGGCAGTCCCCCATAACCCGCCGAACGCACTGAATGTTCCAAGATCGGGCGCCTCCGGACAGAAGCGCAGCTTATCGACGTTCGAGTAATAGGGCTTCATCTGGGCAATCCAATAATTGTCGGCCGGGTCTTCGGTGGACTGATCGAAGAAATAAAAGGATTGGCCCTTGTTATTATTTGTGTACATGATGAACGCCGCGCCGAGTTGTTGAAGCTGAGCGAGACACTGCACGGACTTGGCTTGAACGCGTGCGCGATTGAGCGATGGCAGCAATATCGAGATGAGCAACGCGATGATGCCAATCACAACGAGCAATTCGACCAGGGTAAAAGCAGGCCGGGATTGATCCGGCGATTGTGCATCAACAAAAGTGGGTTGTCGCATGGTCAATGGGCCGTCCTGAAATCGATACCATCGTTTCATATGCTGTCCCTCACGGCGGACGATCAGAATTTAAACATCAAAGGCAGAATGGAAATTACCTTGATACAGATGCGACAAAAGTGACGGTCCATTTCCTCCGCCTTTACAGGCTGACAGACCGAACAGAGCCTCCGCTGATAACAAAAATCTTAACTCATCAAGCTGTATGCGCCTTGCATCTTTTGGTCATAACAAAAATCGTACAAGGGGCTATTTCGGGTTCTTTCTGGTTTATTTTAGACTTTATCCTGCAAGAGGGCTCCGCGGCCGCCGTCGACAGTCAAGGTTGTGCCGGTAATGAATGGACAAAGATCAGAGGCGAGGAAAGCGCAGAGCATGCCGATTTCATCAGGCCGACCCAGGCGACCAATGGGATGAAGCTTTTCGGTTTTACTGCGTTCCCCGGCGGGATCGGGAAATGAGGCAAACCAGGCGTCATTACCGGGTGTATCGATAAAGCCAGGGGCAATGCCAACCGCACGGACGCGCGGGCCCCATTCGATGGCGAGAGATTGAACCATCGCCTGCACGCCGGCCTTGGCAATGTTGTAGGGAAAACAGCCGGGAATGGTCCGGTCGGCATGATTGGAGCCAATGAGAATCACAACGCCGCATTCGGATTTTCGGAGGTATGGCAATGCTGCATGAGCAAATCGCCAGTGAGAGGCGAGGTCGAGATTCATGCAATGAGACCAGTCTGCTTCCGTGCACTCTGCTGCACCTCGGAAAATATTCTGGCCCGCATTAGAAACGACAATGTCGATTCCACCCAACTGTACAGCGGCGTTAGCAACCCATTGGCCGGGCGCCTCAGGCAGTGATAAATCGCAATGATGATAGAAAGCGGTTCGACCATGTTGGCGTGAGCGGTCCAGAAATGCGCGAGCTCCCGCAGAGGTGGCCATATCAAGCGCGCAACCGGCGATGTCGCATCCGGCTCGTGCCATGGTAGAGGCGATGGCGGCGCCAATGCCGGTGGTAACGCCGGAGATGATCGCCTTTCTGCCTGTCAGATCGATGGGAATGGCCATGATGAATAATTATTCTCATTCAGCGTCAGACATAAAAGTTCTTTCGTGCACCCAGTTCTCGGATTCCGGGATGTTTTTCCATTTCGCTCTCAACCAGATCGACGCCAAGTCCCGGCCGATCGGAAAGATGCAGGCGGCCCTGGCGAATATCGATCGGATGAGTAATGACCTTATCTCGCCAGGGGACATCATTAACCATGAACTCGCAGCGAAAGAAATTGGGAATGGATGCGCACAGGTGAGCGCTGGCCAGAGTGCTGAGCGGGCCGTTGGGATTATGCGGAGCAACCAGGACGTTGTAGGCCTCGGCCATGGTGGCGATTCGTTTCATCTCGGAGGGACCGCCGCAGCGGGTGATATCGGGCATGATAATGTCACAGAGATGTTTTTCGAGAACGGGGCGAAAAGAGTGACGGGTGTAATGGCGCTCGCCCACGCAGATGGAAACATTGCCGGGAAGTCGGCGACGCAGGGCCGCGAGCGTATCAGCATTTTCAGGACCAACCGGTTCTTCGTACCAGGCCATCCGCACGGAGGAAAGTTGCTCGGCCATGGCGACGGCAAGCTGGCCATGCAGCATGGCGTGGGTTTCGATCATGATGTCCATTTCCGGGCCAACCGCTTCGCGGACGGCGTGCGTGATGTCGCAGGCTTTTTTCTGCTGGGCAGGAGTCAATCCCAGATTTGAACTGAGGTGATCACCGTAAAGATAATTGGTGTGGGCGAAAGGATCGAATTTCAGGCCGGTGAAGCCGGCATCACGGACTTGGCGAGCCTGCCGAGCATAATCCTCTGGCGCGTGGCTGCCATTGGTGAACCAGTAATTCGCATAAAGAGAAATTTCCTTACGGAACGCTCCGCCTAATAGCTCGTAGCAGGGGACTTGCAGCACCTTGGCTTTGAGATCGAGCAGCGCCATATCCAGACCGCTGATCGCACACATGGAAGCGCCATAGGGACCGACCCAGTTAAGATCGCGGTAAAGCTTTGTCCAGATAAAGTCGATCCGCATGGGATCCAGACCGATGACACGCTCGCCGACATGCCGAGCCGCTGCTTCGATAATAGGACTGCCTGGCCAATTGGTGGCCTCGCCGACGCCGGTGTGGCCAGTATCGGTATACACTTTCAGGAGCGTCCAGTTGTATTTGACGCCTTCGACGAACCAGACTTTTACTTCGGTGATTTTCATAAAACACTCAGCTGTTTGCGTTTCATTTGAACTGGACTTTCCATTTAACAATTTGATTCGTGGGAGAATGGATCACCAGCGCAATTAAACCATTTGTAGAATCAACAGTTTCTATTTCCGTGCGAAGTGCGCCTGCGGAGGAAACGGCGGCGATATATCCATTCGTAGCGAGAATAATTTTGTATGGCTCACCAGCGACGACGCGCGATTCGCCGCTTAGCGTGCGACGAACGATATCCCACGTAGGAGTGCTCACCATGTCGTAATAACCCTGCATAAGATGGCGGTTGGTGGAAAGAAATTGAGGATTCGGCTCGACCTCATGGATGGATAGCATGCGCGCTTCGCCGGGACGAAGAGTCTGGGATAAATTCTCATCGCCGCGCAAACGGCCGACGAAATGGTCATTCCAGAAATCGTAGAAGAAATATTCCCTGGCAGGATCCAGGCCGAGTGCGCCATCAACCGTGTCGCCGCTGAGAGGAACATGAATGATTTGCTCCGCGGTGGGCAGCGCGTTGTTGTAGAGGGTGAGCTGGTGCCATTGGCGGTTAATCGCATAGTCGTAAACGCGCGGCCAGCCGCTGGATATAAATGCATCGATAGGCCGAGCGCTACGGTGTTCGGCTGGAAACGGCACGACGCGCTCGACATCAAACAATTCCTCGGCGGAAAGATCGCGGAAGGAATTGGCCAGCAACAGGCGGCTGCCGGCGACGTATTCCATGGTGAGCATCATGCGCCGACCATCGACATCGCTGCCGCTGACACCGGGGACTTTCCAGCTTCCATGGATGTCCTTCGAATCCATATCGTAGCTGATGACGACGCGATTTTTGTACCAACGCAGGCCACTGCGCGAAACCATGTCGGGCGTGATTTTGTCGGTATCGTTGCTGGTGCGTTGGAGATCGACATAGCCGAGCGTCAGATCGTTGTCAGGCCGGCCCAGATTGCGCTCATGAATCCAGGATTGCGCGCCTAAGCCATTCTTAGCGAGCCGAAACAGCGTGCGATAATAAGAGGTCGCGGTGGCGTGCGGATCAGCAAAGCCGCCGCGGCTGGCGTCGGCCATCCAGAAATCATCGCAGTAGTCGAACATGATGCCAGAAATCGCCCCGCGCATCGCGGCAAATACATTGCGCATATATGCCTGAGTCTGCGGCTTGGTGTAGTCCAGCGAGCGATTGGGATCATCCTGTATGAGCAAATCCGCATGGCTGTTCCGGAAATCTCGCGACAGCGCCGCAGAATTTGAGCCGAATTTCAGCGAGAGCCAGATGCATTCCGGTTGAAAATAAGTGAACGCCAGTCCACCGAGTTGTTGGATGGCGTGGCCGAATTGCCGGCTGGTCTCGTAAGGTGAAACGTAATAGCCACTTTTTTGCCAATGAGCATCGTCCCACCAGCCTTGGGGATTATTCAGCTGATACGTATCAGGCACGAGCCGCATAGCTACGCGCGAATAATTCAGGAATCCGCGATCGCGAACCTTGTGCATTTCTTCAACCAAACCGGCAGTGGTGTTGATTTGATACTGGCTTTTCTCTGGATGATCCTGTGCTCCCGGCGTATGCCACACGCCTGCGTACCAGGCGCATACGGTGGGAAAGTCATACAAATTGGGATTGGCATGCGTGGCCTGAGCCAGCGCATGGCCATAATTCTCCATCGCGGTAAATGGATCCTCATTCGCGACATCGATATAGAAACTATCGCCTGGCAGATAAGTTTCGCCGGCACTAACTAATCGGCCCACTGGATCGAAAGCCTGCAGGTCGGCGGTAACCGAGCTGAGTTGCTCGTGATCATCCGCTTTTGCAGAAATTGCTCGTCCCCGAATCAAATCGGCGGATGGTTGGACGCCAGCCGGCAATTCCCAAAGCCACACCGCACTGACCACCGCGTTCGGTGCGGAGGATTCGTTTTTGAAAATGATCTCAACCGTGCCAGAACGGTACATGTCGGCTGGGATAACGCGCGCTATCTCTGATGGGGGCTCATTTTTGCTCAAAAAGGCTGGGAGGGGCTGAGGGGGGAGCAGTTCGCGGTCTTCTGATCCACTTCTGACATGAACAGACTCAACTCGTCCATTTGCGTCATAGTCCCACCATACCCAGGCTAATGCGTAGCGTTTTTGCGGGTCGAGACCAGTTGCTTCCAAACGGGCCTCTTTGGGCTCATACAACACATCGCTATAGCTGGAATGTGCTGCATCGGCAGGAAAACTGAATGTTTCTCCTGCTACTGTGCGAAGGGCAGGACCAGCGGAACTGCTGGCGTCAATGCGTCCGCAATCCAGGTAGCTTACCAGTTTGGCGCCGGGTAAGCCTGCAGCAATTCTGTCTGTAACCTGTCCAGCTTTATCTCCGCTCTGGGTATGGATCCATTTCGTAAAATCGCTTGTAGCCAAAGCGCCTAATACGACTGAGCGTCGCTGATTAGCCTGACGAAAGGTGAGAAGAAGATCATTGGCGCTGCTTAGTATTGGGCCTGTGTTTACGTGCGTCTGGTGCGTGGCGGACATGCCGTCCAGGGTTTGCGCGTCACTCCAGGGTGGGCCTGGGAATAACTGTCCCTCGGTCAGCGGATGAAATTCGCGGATACGCACGGCGCTATCAGTTTTGTTAATCATGCCTTGGGATAGAGCAACAAAACTGCGATTGGGGTAAAGGGTCAGATCCAGCAATAGCGAAGGGCTTGCTTGGCGATCGCTCTGAATGCGAAGCGTTTTGCCGTCGCCAAAACTATCATGGATAGCATGCGAACTGGCGGATGAAGAAAAGCTTGCGTCACTGGTATCGAATTCATCTATCCGCGATTTGCCATTGATAAGTGCGGGAACATGATGGACCAGATCATCAATGCGATATTTCCGCAGATGAAGATCGTAGGTCACTCGAACCGATGCATTTTGGATTAACGCTTGCGTTGGCGTAATGGAAACCGTAACCGGATCGCTGAGATCAGCGGCACGGGCGAATTGGCTGGTCGATAACGTGATAAGAGCGCAGAGGACGAGATTAGCTCTTCGAGCTGGGCGTCGCATGGCGAGAAATGTTTTGTCGTTTGCCACGGATGATTCACTCAATCAATGTGGTGGTAAATTACAGGATGCCAAATTTTTCCCATGCTTCGGAGGCGCTCATGCCATTACGAATCGCCACGGCCACCCGCTTTTCACCGCGCGCTTTTTCCAGTGCGCGTGTGAATGCTTCCTGTTCGGCGGCTCTTGGGATCACACACACGCCGTCGAGATCGCCAAAAACAATATCGCCGGATTCCACGCGCACACCACTGATTTCGATTCCACAGCGGAAATCCACGACTTTTCCGCGCGGGCGCTGGTCCTGTGCGTATCTGCCATATGAAAACGTGGGAAAGTTCCGCTCCAGGATGCCGCGCGTGTCGCGTGAATATCCATCCAGGACTGCCCCGGCAGCGCCGAGAATCTGTGCCCGTGTGCTCATCAATTCGCCCCAGAGTGCATAGGTGGGTGAAGCGCCGGTGCAGGTATAGACTTCGCCGGCTTTTAAATCGTCGAGCGCCTGGAGCATCAGGCCGAAAGGACGGCCCACGGACTTATTGCGGCGCTCATTGCTTTCGCCACCGTGATCGTCGGCTTCCAGCACGGTCATCGCACGGCCGATGACGATCATATCCTGGCGCAGCGGTTGAATTTGCGGCGGCAGAAATTGCCGGCGCAGTCCCATCATATCTAAACAATCCCCCACCACAGCGGTGAACAGTTCATGCCGGGCCAAATCAAACAACTCCTGGTCCGACTTCCATAACATGCAAAATTCCTTTGGCTCTTTAACAACTCTGATTCAATCGTATCGCGAATATTCTTTGCAAAGCTTTTGGCAATTTAGCCAAGCTCACCGCGCTGAAAAAATCAAACGCGGTGGGCTTGGGGAGGTAGATTCAGATTCGGTTCGGGACCATGCCTCGAACCGCGCGTTGCCGCATTGGCAGTAACGCAAAAGGTAATACAAATAAAAGGGCAGTTGGCTCGGGCACGGAGGGCTGCGCGCCTGGCGGTTGCTCGGCGGCGCCCAATTGCAGCAAGGCATAATCGTCAGCGTTCACCTTGCCATCGTAATTGAAATCGCCCATCGCCCAGGTGGGATTGCTCGCGCCAGGTTGCATCATGGTGATATCTGCTGCATCCACTACGCCATCGAGGTTGGCATCACCGTAATAGGTGTAGCGAATGATATCGGTGGTGGCGTCGACGCTTTGGCCGAGATAGGTACCGGTGTACGGCGTCAGCAGCGAACCATTATTGATCCAACCGAGAGCGTGACCTGGAGCAGCAGCGGCGACTGAACTGGTAATGCCTGGTTTATCCCACGCACCGTTGTCATATGCCGAAGCGATAGCCGTGGAAATTGCGGCTGTAGGATCACCGGCGCCCGGATCGTAATTGATCACTGCCGCGTTATCAGTCAGATCGAGCGTGCCACCGCTCTGCACATCGAGCGATGGCGTGGCCAGCACTTTTCCTCCGCCCGACGACAAACGCATTGTCGCGCCGCTGGCGACGGTTACCGAGACAGTGTGCGTGAGCGAACTGCCGAAGACCAGAGTTCCCTCGGTGGCATTGGTGGGTCCGGAATAGGAATTATTGCCGGATAATGTCACCGTCGATTGCGGGCCAACTTTTGTGATGCCTACCTTGCCCGCGCCGTCCTGGATTGCACCGATGTAGGTTGCGTCGATACCGGCATAAGTTCCGCCTGTCCCGACGGCATTACTATTCTGCTCGCCAATGGTCAAAATGCTCGTGGTGCCGCTGGCGGAATTGGTTACCGTGCTGGCTGCGACGCTACTGCTCAGGCGATTGATCGTGGAGTTATTGCCGTCCAGATCAAAGGTTCCACCACTCATCTGCACGCCGCCAACCGTTGCCGCTTCACCGGGATCGGTATAAGCGCCAGCGGTATCGACAAAGACTTGCGTTCCATCATTACCGGTGATTTGCACGGTGGCGCCGGGGGCAATGTCAGTGATTCCGTCCACCGCTGATCCAACCGACCGGCCTAACTGGACGATTCCCTGCTGCACACTGATGAAGTTGTACGCGCGGTCGCCGGTGGCGGCGGCAAAGAAAGGATCGCTGCCTTGAAGCGACAGCGTGCCGGGGCCGGTCTTGGTTAAAGCGTTGGCTAGCGTACCGTTGCTGCGCCATTCGCCGGTGGAAATAACCGTGGCGCCAGCATTTTGGATATCCAGAACTTTGGTCGTGCCGCTTTGATCGGTGTAAAGATTTCGTGCGGTGGTTTGGGTGCCCGTGCCCGTGACAATCACCGTGCCGTTATAAATCGCCAACAGCCCGGAGGTATTCGTACCATCCTGGCCCGGGACGCCCAGGCTTGAGGTCGCGCCGTTATCACTGATGTCCTGTATCTGCACCGTGCCTGCGTTGACGATCATGCCGCTTTGAAGATCGTTGACGCCATTCAATACCAAGGTGCCTGAGCCGGTCTTGGTAAGGAACTGATAACCCGCCACGGGTAGGGGCGCCGAAACATTTCCGTTAATTATCAGCGAGCCGGCGTCAACCTCGATCTGTGTTCCATTTCCCGTGAGCGAGAGGTTGAGATTGATGGTGTTGGTTCCGATCTGGCTGACGATGCGATCTGTATTGGCCAGGTCATTGCCATTGAGCGTGAATCCGCCGGCGGTAAAAGTCATTCCACTGGCGCTGTAACCGGAGAGATCATTGTTCATTGGCTGACTGGCGACGGTGCTGAAAACCAGCGGGTTGTTGCTGGTGAGCGCTCCCTCGACCCAATTGCCAGTGCTGCTCCAGTTCGAGTCTGTTGATCCCGTCCAGGTGCGTGTGAATGTCTGCAGTGGCACGAATTCGAACGATCCGGCCGCGTATTTGATCACGGTGCTGTCGAAATTTTCCGGAGGAGCGCCGGGACCTTCCAGGCTGTAATAGCTGGAGTCGTATGTGATCGCTCCGCCGCCATTGTCTGTGGTTTGGCCGGCACCGGTGTTGAATTCGAGGTTGTTGGCGTCGAAACCGTAGCCGGCAATATCATAGCGCCCGGGCTGCAGCGTGATCGGCGTCGTCAAAGTGATAAAGCGAAAAGATGACCCTGAGGCCAGTGTGCCGGGATTGGATGTCGTGAAATTCTGCGTTGCCAGAACAGTGCCCGCGGTACGATCCGAAGGGTCGACTCCGCCATATAACACAGCGGTCAGCGTATCGTCTCCGCCGCTGCCCAGCGGAGCGATGCCGTTGGCGTTGTCATCAAAAACTCCGAGCGAAGTAATTTCGATAGGCGCGTTTACTGTGAAATCGATTCCCAATCCCAGGGCAAAAGCCTGGTTCCCCGCCTCGGGTGGTGCATTAATAGCGATGTTATCCGCCCGTGTTACATTTACCGCCAGAAGAGAGAAGCTCGCCGCCGCTAAAATCGTCAGGATAGATCCTCGACTCCGCCTTTGCATACTTCCTCCGAAATGAAACATTTAGATTTGTCTGCCGCGATACTTCCACCGGTATCGCTCGATGGGCAGTATGCAACTTTCTTGTGATCGCGCCTTTCGATTCACTGCCCTGCTAAAAATCGAACGCCGTCTTTTTCCCCATTTGATCTATCTTTTCCAAATCACCAATGTTTCTCGGCCATATCAACAATCGAACGCAGAGGCATCGCACCGTTATTACAAAGTCCGCATTCGATTGGATAAGATTGCGATCCGTCGGATCAATGCTCGTGGTTCTCGCGGAAATGAATTTGCACCATCATGAAAAGGGTACCTCCAGCGAAAGATCAGCGCATTCGCTTTGACCTGGCTGACCTGGGCATGCCGGAAGTTTCGTGCATCGGCATTTATGAAATGACCCGTGCGGAACGATACTCAGACTTTGAGCGCCATCCTCAGGAGCTGGAGCTGGTTTTTGTTAAGCGCGGCGACTTTCGTTATCCCGTGGCTGGAAAGGAATACCATGTTCGCGCGGGGGAAATCCTTTTAATCCGCCCGGGCGAGTCGCATGGGGGGGCGGGCCATATCCTCGAGCGATGCGTCCATTACTGGATGAAGTTCCGCGTTAAAAAAGCGCCTGCGAGTTTTCTTTTTCTGAAAACATCGCAGGCGCGTCTGCTGCTTCGCGCCGTCGAACGATTACCAGGCCGTCAATTCAAAGCCGCTCCGGGCACGGGCGAATTATTCGAAGAAATTGTAGAGCGCATCCGCTCAGGCAGCGGGCCGCTCCAGCGCCTGGCCATCGCCGCGCGCATCGCAGCGTGGCTCACGCTTCTGGTCGAATCCGCACAGCAGCCTTCGCATAGCCAGATCAGCCAGGAAGTGCAGGCCGCTACGCAACTCATTCGCAACCATCCTTCTGATTATTTCGACGTCGATGCATTTTCCCAGCAGCATGGTGTTTCGGCATCGCGCTTTCGTCGAACCTTTCGCAAGGAACTGGGTCTTCCCGTGCACGATTTCCAACTGGAGACTCGTGTGGAAGAAGCGAAGCGGATGCTCATCGCAACCCAGTCCACAGTCACGGAAATCGCTTTTGCCCTCGGCTTTTCCAGCAGCCAGTATTTTTCGACCGTCTTTAAACGCTACACTACGCAAACCCCGAGCGAGTTTCGCCAGCACGCAGAGATACCGTCTAATCGTGTTGCTGGAGCTTAGTAACTCGTCGTAGTCCGTAAGATCAGTTTAAATTTCGGTGGCTCCAACGAAGCTGAATTTGGCTGAATAGATTTCTCCTCTTCGATTGTTCCAAACAAATCTGAGTTGCAAATGACATGGAAGGCGCCTGCGATGCGTGATCGATCACTCTCGGCGCCTTGCATCGACATGCAAACCCCATCAGAATCCACAGCGATTGTTTTTACCTCGCAACCCAAACAACGAATAATGGAGGCTTTCGATGTCCAACGCTGAAATGTTTTCGAAAAATATCCTGCAGACCAGGGGAATGATTGATATGTTCCTCAAGGATTTTTCGGATGCGGATATGTTTTTCCGCCCGGCTAAAACGGCTAACCATGCGATCTGGCAAATGGGGCATCTGGCTAACTCAGTGCGCGGCATGGTCACAACCTGCGATCCGAGCGTCGCGTTCCCATTCGAAGATGACACGCGGTTTGGCAAGAGCAAGGCATCCATCGACGATCCCGCTTTCTTTCCGAGCAAAGCCGAACTTCTTGGCAGATTCGATCACGCGATGGACATCGCCGCCGCCTGGGTAGCCAAGCTCAGTGACGCCGATTTCGCTAAGCCAACCCCCGAACATATGCAGGCATTCGTACCGACGGTTGGAAATGTGGCGATTCTCTTAGCCTCTCATCCGTTCATGCACATGGGCCAGTTCACGGTCACACGCCGAGCGCTGGGAAAGCCGATTTTGATGTGATATCGCTGCGCTGTTTCAGTGGATACATTGCGTGACCGCAGCTCGGCCGTAATGGCATCGAGCCAATGACCCATCCTAACTGCGTTGGGAACTGTCCCTGCCTATTGCTCGCCAGTGCGTAGCGACACCATGCCCTATGTCGTTATATTAATTGGCTACCATCGTGAACCGCATCGCCCCCTTGATTAAGAGCATCGCGGTCTACGCCGTCCTTTGCATGGCAACTTGCCTCATGTTACGCATGGTAGTCGACTATGCCGCATTCCGCGATGACGTAGACTTTTTGCGATTCAAACAGGTCTATGTTGGTTATTGGTGGTGGAAGACAGCATTCTATGTGCATGTTTTTTCCGCAATTGGAGCCCTATGTGCCGGTTTCACACAATTTTCCAGCCAGTTCCTGCGCGACCACCGACCTTGGCACCGGCTTATCGGCCGCGTTTATGCGTACGATATTCTGCTGATTAATTTCCCCGCAGGAATGGTCCTCGCCGTTTGCGCGAATGGTCTGTTACCAGGGCGCATCGCTTTTTTTTTACTGGACTGTTTGTGGTTTACTTTCACACTAATCGCGGTCGCAGCCGCCCGAAATGGACAGATCGCCCGGCATCGGGAATTTATGATTCGCAGCTATGCGCTAACCTTCTCCGCAATCACACTGCGGACATGGAAACTCATTCTCTCGCACACTTTCCATATCGATCCGCTTCACCTGTATATGATCGAAGCCTGGATAGGGTTTGTTCCCAATCTCTTGTTTGCTGAGTGGTGGATACACAATACTATCCGTCTGCAGGCCACGCCGCACCCAATCTGAAATCAACGTATTAGTCTAAATTTG
Organism: Tepidisphaeraceae bacterium; assembly: GCA_036490535.1. Lineage (GTDB taxonomy): Bacteria > Planctomycetota > Phycisphaerae > Tepidisphaerales > Tepidisphaeraceae > DASXDR01. Next base: position 15,327 of record DASXDR010000101.1, read on the forward strand.
CTAATAAAGACCAGGATCATCATCAAGATCACGATAAAACTGGCGACGAAGGTGACTACGCGGAGGCTGTTAGCGTGCGGATTGCCCGACAGAAGCAAACGTCGATGTACCATTCCAGCGATTACATAAGCGGGAAAGCCAATGATGAGGAGGCCTACGAGTAAACAAACTATTCCCATTTATGCGAAAAGCGTAACAGATGCTGTTAGCAATTCCAAAGAAAAACTACGGACTCGGGAGTCAATTCCGATCATTGGTTTGCGCAGCAGACTGGCGTTAGAGCGGCGGATCATGCTCAATGAGACGCCTCAGGCAGTATTGGCAGCGCGACTTGATGATACAAGACACAGCATCGACCGTGGCGGTTGCGGGCGGTAGCTTTGGTTTACGCCTTTCGGCCAAGGCTCAAGGAACTTGAAGGAATTGTTGAAAGCGATGTACCTCGGCATCCAACGCGGATTGAAACTTAGTGTCGTCAGGGACCGCTTTGATATAGCCGGGTTCGACGCGGAAGTTTCCTGCAACGTTAGAAATATTCACCCAGCCTATGATCGCATCTCGCCACAGCAGCGGCATGGCGTAGTATCCCAACTTTCGCTTTGCCGGCGGTGTGTAGGCTTCGAAGCGATAAGGCCAGCCCCATAAATGCTCGAAGCGGCGGCGGTCCCACACCAGTGGGTCGAATGGAGCGAGGAATCGAACGACATCGCTAGACTGTCTGCGAATTACTTGACCGGTCGGCCAGACATAGTGAATGTCATCGACAACGGATGATTGAAGATCGCCATTCGTGAGAAGCGACGTCACGATCGAAAGGCGACCCGGCAGAGAAGGCGATGCCCTGCCGAAAAGCTGCAGAGCCGAACGAAGGCTACTGATCGAGATCGGCGCGAGGATTGACGCGATCAGAAGTGCCAGCCGACGAATCCGTTGGTCAGGGTCGGCCGGAGCGTGAAGGGGGCCGCGCGGCGCGTAGAGGCGAATTCCGTTTTCACGCCCAGCGACGCGTAGCAGGCCGCGATGCTGCAGCGAATGGAGAATGCGTGTCGTCGCTTTGGAATAGCCGCCCCACGCGTTGAGTTGCCGCTCGCGGCCGAGATAGGCTTCCAATTCGCGGGGGTGAATCTTCTGATGTTCCGTCACGATGTCGAGTACGCGCCGTTCGGCTTTCGTCACCTTTTTTGCTGCCCTTGGGTGCAGGTCTTCCCAGACGGAACGCGACATAAAACCGTACGCATACAAATAATCTTCCTCCACATCGAGCGTTTCGAATTTGCGTTCGAGATCCCCTGCGGAGTAATTCCGGACGCGGTGGCGAAGAATCAGATCCTGGGCGCGGGCCGGCGAGCGGATCGGATCAGCCTGCACAAAGCCGAGCCGATCGATCGCCTTGGCAAGCGTCGTCGGCGGAAAGAAGGTCGCGCCAATCGCATGCGCTCGCAGTTGTGTGAGACTCATGGCAGCCCCATTCTACGCACTTTTTTTGCTCGCAACCGGCGCAGCACTGTGATACCGACTCTCGCTCTACGGTTTGACGTTCTCGACACCTCAACCGATGGGGGGCTTCCAAGCTCGTTGCAGCCATCAGGCAGAGGATACATTGCCTCGCTGTGGACACAGCACCTTCTATGCTGATCCGTCCCAATGTCTTTGAGATTCCAGGAAGCGTGGTGAAGTTATATCGCAGCGAAAAAAAGATGGCGGTCCGCTTGGTAAGACGGGCCGCCATCGAGGAGGTAGACAATTGGAAAAAAATCAGCGGCGACGGCGAATGCCAAGGCTGGCTGCGCCCAATGCTAACATGGCCGCGACACCCGGTTCGGGAACAGACCAATTAAGCGTGTTGGTCTTCTGCTCGGCGTCGCCCAGTTGGAATAGTGCCCAGTCGTCGGCGTTGATTTTCCCATCATAATTCAGATCGCCATCAAACCACCCGATCTGCCCAGCCAGCGGGCCGGTAGTGGGGATTTTGCCCATCAGCGCTTCGTCAGTGCTATCGACAGAGCCGTCGAGATTCAGATCGCCGAGCCAGGTGTATGCGACGATAACGGCATTGTTGTCTACCGGCTGACCGACAAAGTTGGTGTAGGGGTTCGCCAATGCATCGTTCTCAACGTAACCGATGCTGGTTCCCTTGTTGTTCGCGACCGATGAGGACCCGATCCCGCCGAGATCCCAGGCGCCGTTGTCATAAGCGCTCGTGAGATAAGCGGCGATTTGCGAAGTCGGAGCGGGGCCCGTGGCTGGATCAATGACCAAAGCCTGATTAGTGAGATCCACTTTGGCTCCGCCGGTGATGGTTAAAGACGAGACTCTCGTGGTGCCTTGATTGAGCTGTAGCTGAGCAACCACTGACGCGCTGGACACCGCCGAACTCTGTTCGACAGTGAGGCCTGCAAAGTTGGCGAAATTTCCGCCATCCGGACTGGCGGGATTGATGACATAAGTCAGAGTTCCGCCGCTGCCGGCGCCGTTGGCCAAGGCAAGGCTAACCGCGCTGGGGGATGTTGGTCCGGTCGTGATTGTGCCGGTGGCTCCGCTTGCATCCGTGGCGGCGAGGGTGAGCGTGCCGCCCGGAGCGATTACCGTTCCATTGGAAAGCGTGTAGGTATTCGACAGCGCTGCGGCACGGTTGGGGGAGAGAACCGTGAAGCCATTTCCAATCGTCGTGTAACCGGCCGGAGTCGTTCCAGCCGATGCGGTGCCGGTGGTGTTGATCCCGAACAGACCCGTCGTGCCGTCATAAGTTCGCAAGCTCGGAGCGCCGCCGGCAATGGGCGTGGTATAGGTTGCGTTCATCGGCGCCTCAATACGCAGACCCGCCGATCCGCTGCCGTCGACGACGAGGCGAGTCATGTCCGTGGTGCCCTGATTTTGCGTGGCCGCGCCGCTGTCGGTCAGGAAGGTGTGGGCTCCGAGCTGCATCGACACATCACTGCCGGGCGTGCCCATGGCGATGATTGGATCACCGGCAGTTGGGCTACCGAGATCGACATCGCCGTTACCGGTGACCACGACTTTGGAACCCGCATTGAGGACGAGATTGTTGTATTGATAAGTGGAATTATTGGATATGCCATTGAGCACCGTCGCGGCCTGCTCATAATTTCCGGCGGTATTGTCAGCTTCGAGAGAAAGTGTTGCTCCCGCGCTGACGTTGACCGGCATCTGAATGCTCAGATTATGGCTGTCAGCATGCGTAGCGCTGTACGTGCCCTCATCCTGATTGTCGATCAGGGAACTGGCGGTGACGTTCATCACGGCGTTATGCGTGTCGGCGGCGGGGGAAGAACTGGCGTCGGTGTAATATGTGGTGAGAGTGTAGTCGCTGGTGTTAGCCGCATTGGCGAGCCGTGTGATCGACCCGCCAGCTAATGTGATTGTTCCGGCATAATCATTGCCACTGGTATTGGCGATCAAAGACGCGCCGGAATCAATCGTGATCGTTCCTTGAGAGACGCTCGTTGCGGTAGCGATGCTGGCACTGCTGCTACCGCCGAGGCCGTTGATGCTGTTCAATTGAATCGCGCCGTTCTGGATAACAAAACCCAGGCCATTTTGCGCACCAGTGCCGGTGAATCCGGAGAGAATAAGCGTTCCGGTGCCGGTCTTGGTGACTACATTGTTACCACGAATGGAATTGGCGTTGACGGTGGTTTGGATATCGAGAGTCACGCCGCTGGCATTGATGTCGATAGCGCCGTTGCCGAAGCTGGTGGCGTTGGTGGCGTGAATGGTTTGAGCCACACCGGCGTTGCCTCCGGTATTGCCGAGGGTAAATTGGCCGCCGCCAGTTCCGTACCCGCCGGGAGGGCCGAAGGTATTGGCCCCGCTGAGGGTGTAATCCGTACCCAGGATGGTAACGTTGCCATCCCCGCTGATCACACCGCTGAGGGTGATGGGCACACTAACCGCCGGACCGCTGAACGGCCAAGTGGTAATGGTGCTGCCATACTGCTCGGCCGTAGTGCCGCCGAGGCTGATGTTGTTGGGCAGCGAAGTCACGCCGCCGAGATTGAGCGTGCCGCCGTTGGAAGTAGTGGGGTTGAAGGTGATATTGTTGCCCGTGGTGTTCGTCGCCGTGACGCCCACATCGCTGGCGCTGCCGACAACCAGGGTGTTGGCGTTGATATTGATGCCGTTGGCGAAATTGTCGGTGGCGCCGGCAGCCAGCAGCGTGGTGCCGCCGGAGATAGTAATGCTGTTAGCGGTGGTGTTGCCGTTGAAATAGACTCGACCGCCCGTGAGCAGGTTGGTGATGTTGCCAGTGAAAGTGGCCGAGCCATTAAACGTGGTCGTGCCCAGAGTATCGTTAGTCAGACTGGCGGCGGCGATGTTTCCATTGAAGATAAGAACGCCATTATCGACCAACTCCATCGAGCCGCTGCTGGTGATGTTGGAGGAAATTGTTGCTGTAATGGTTGGATTAGCGCCAATGGCGAATCCGCTGGAGCCGCCGGCATTGAAGGTATTCGCGAAAGTTCCGGTCGAAGCAAATTCCAGAGCCGCGCCATTAAGAGTAACCGAGGCAGTGCCGAGGGCGTTCATGTTAGTGAGCAACACGGTGCCCGCGGTGGCGTTCAAGGTTTCAAACGAGCTGCCCGTGCCTCCAAATTGAGTAATCCCGCCGTTGGTCGTGCCCGGCGTGCCAGTGATGGTGACCGTGTAGCTGGGGGTGCCATCATTTTCAGTAATGGTGCTATTGACCCAGAGCGCTTCGCCGGCGTCCACTTCCCAGGTCTGGCTTTGCGCCAGCACAATGGGTGCGTCGATTTCCGCAGACGGCGTCAGTACGTTGCCACTACCGTCCTTCGTATCCGCCCCTCCCGTGGTGACGGAAATGCCGCGCGTGAGCGTAAGCGAATTGCCGTTGTTCGCGATAATATAATTAGCACCCTGCGCAATTGGGCCGAAGCGAAGCAGGCCGGGCACGACGATGTTTTCGCCCAGCTGCACTGTACTGCCCTGTTGGGTGACATCATTACCAAATTGCACATCGTAATTGGAATAGGCCGGGTTGTTGTTGGCCCAATTGACCTCAGAATTATCAAGAAGACTGAAAAAGGTAGACCCTTCGTTCCAGGTGCCGCCACCTTCGGCGACAAATGGTGTAGAACCCGACGCCGCATTATTCGCACCCTGTCCACTGGGATCCCATTGGAGCACGGGCGCAAGCACCTGAAGCACCAGACTGGAGCCAGTCTCGCTTAAAGGCAGCAATTCGAATTTGTCGCCTGGAACATTCGGCGTTGTACCGAGCGCAAAACCATTGGTCCCATCCCAGGTAATTCCATTCGTATAAATCAGCGTGTACGTGCCGGGGGAAACGGTGTCGCCGTTGGGCACGTTGATATTGATGGTGTGGTTAGGCCCGGAAGAATCGAGCGTCAGGCTTTCGATAAATACAGTGTCGGAAGTATTGCTGTTGACCAGATCAAAGGTCATCGCAGCGCCAGAATTGAAAGTCAGCGCATTGGTTATGAATACCCCGGGAGTCCCCGCTCCGCCGGGCGTGAAAAGCGAGCCACTGTTAAGTACAATGTTCCCCGCCGACCCACCTACGAAGGTGGAGTTGCCGCCGTTAAAAGTAGTTGGCAAACTCGAGAGCGTGGCGCCGTTGTTGACGGTTACCGTTCCATTACCGTTGCTGAGTGTGTAATAAGTAGAAGGAGCGTACCCCGGGCCGCCATAGACATTTGCCCGGCCGAAGGTCAGCCCGCCCCCGTTAACAGTGGTATTGCCGCTGTATTCATCGGACATGTAGTTGATTACGGTGGAGGTGGGCGCTTCCACCTGGGGTGCCAGCGTGAGCACGCCGGGGCCGTTGATCGTGAGCGAGATATTCGTATTGGCAGTGGTACCCTGGTTATAAGGATATTCGTCGTTGAACGGGTTGACGGCGATGTTGGCGTCGCCGATGTCGCCTTTATACGTGGTATTAGTGGTGCCCGCGATGACGATGCTGGCGCCGTTGCCGCTGGTGTTGTAGATGTTCCCGATCGGGCTGGCTTCCGCAGCCGTCGTGGAGCTGGCAGCGCTGTTGGTATACGTGCTGGTTGTCGCCAGACCCGCGATGGTCATCACGTGTCCATTGAGATCGAGCGGGGAGACCGAACTGGTGCTTGCTGAAGCAATGGCGGTATTAGACCCGAAAGAGAGCACCGTGCCGGACGGCAGCGCGTTATCGACGCCCAACTGCACCAGGCCGTTATTGCCGGCCAGATCGATATAGGTATTTCCGGTGTAGGTTTCATTGTTATTGAGCACCACGGTCCCGCGCCCGCCGTTGCCGCCATAACCAAAAAACAGGGAGCTACTCGTGCCAGAGATCACTCCGTTGAGCGTCATGATGTTCTGCATCGCCGTCGAGGGGTAGGTGATGCCGCCGCCATTGTAATTACCGCCGCCGGCGGAGCCGATCCATTCCACCGAATTGGCGACATTGGCGGGATTGAGCGTAATGGGCGCATTAAGCGTAAACTGCGGCAACTGATTTTTGCCGGTAATGCTGTTGCCCGTGGCATTTTCCGTGGTGAGCTGGGCAAAATTATTCAGTTGGATCGTCGCGCCGGCGCCGAGGTCCGAGCCAATGGCCAATTGCGTGTAGTTGTAAGTGGTCCCACTGACCTTGCCCTGGGTATCCGGGGCAACGACCAGCGTGCCGGTGAATCCGGTGAGGTCGCCCACGATGTTCATGTCCTGGCCTTGGCCGCCCGTGCCGTTGTAGGTAACGGTCATGGTGCCGCTGCCCGTGATGGGCACAACGATATTCTGGCCCGTGCCGGAGGCGTTATTGGCGATGGTGACGTTGTTACTGCCGAAATTGAGCGTTCCGGAGCCGTTGATAATGTTCGTGGCCTCGGTAGTGAAAGTGATGCCGCTCACATCAACGGTGCCCGTCACATTGGCGGTCAAAGCGTGGGTGCCGTCGAAAACGGCAATATTGAAATCGGAGCTTCCTGCCGTCTGGCCTGGTTGGAGCCAGGTGACCGGCGCGCTGGCTCCTGTGGTATCAGTCGTCCAATCATCGGTCGTGCTGGTATCCCATGTTCCGGTAAAAACGGTCGAGCCGGTGTTGAATCCCGAAGCCGCGCCATTGGTATCAAAATAGAGCTTGACCTGGCCAAAAGCGGTGCTGGAAAGGCCGATAGCCGCCGCCGCTAACAGCGCCGCCCGACGATAACCCGTCCGGCCGCCAACTCGATTGATTCCACGCCGCGTATTTTCAATTTGCCGCATCGTTCTCTCCTCTAGTAAATTGATATGCAAAATTGTTTATTATGCTACATGTCTCAAAAATGAAAATTCCGCCATTTGTTAACCTGGATATCGCAGGCGAATCGACTTAAATGCATCCGCCGGACTGGTGCATTCTCCCACATGCCCGTCAAAATAGAGAATATTGAAGGCCATTTTCCCTCTCGTTGTCGGGAAAGCAGGATGGCCTCCATCGGTTGTGGGTGTCGGGTAAGCACCGTGACGAAAATAATCGAACGAAGTCTGCCCCGCAGCGCCGATTCCCGGAGAAAATGATGGCGAATGGGTCATATAAGGAGTGACCGTAGACCCACCGCCATAAACTGCCTGCGGAGCAAAAATCCCGGACTTAGTGCTGGGGGGCTCGTTTGCTGCAAGAAAATAATAGAAAGCATCAGCCACGCAGGCGCGCTGGTCAGGATAGGTAATCGCTGAAAGCTGATACCATTTGCCTCCCGAGGCAATCGGGGTATTCGTGCCGTCAAGTTCGATATTGAGCCATTCTTTGGGCGGGGGAGGATCAACTGTGCTGGCCATTCCGAAACTGCTTGCCCCCGAAGGATAGGCGGGCGTCCAGCTCACTTCGTAATTCATCGCATAGCCAATCACCAGTTCATCAGTCGAATTCTGCAAGGACCAGGCCGGACATTCCAATACCGATTGCCGCTGAATGCCAAGCTGAGTTGTCTTGCCAAGAACATTATTGCCATTATTTCCCGTTCCGCCTGGGGATGTCGTGAGATATTTGGCTACGAAGCTTTCCCACCAGCAAGCCTGATAGGTGCTAACGCCTAAAACGTCCGTAGTGCCATAATCGTAGAGGAAACCGTTATATGAATAACCGATCTTATCATTAGCACCTCCCGTTTGGGTGCTCGGGGTCCAGGGATACGCCGTATTAGCGGGGTTTGCTATCGGATCGCCCACCCCGCACCGAACCGGCACCGCCGCCCCTCGGTAGTTGGCCGCATAGACCGCCATCGCGACGCCAATCTGCCGCAGATTCGAAGCGCATTTGATCTGAATCGCCTGCCGCCTCGCCGCCGAAAGCGCCGGAAGCAAAATCGAAATCAGCAGCGCGATGATCCCAATCACCACAAGTAATTCAACGAGTGTGAAAGCGGCGGGCTTTAATTTGCGATTTCGCAAAGTGCTTCGCGAACATCTCGCAAAACATCCTCCCTCGTTTTTTTTCGGGACAAGATTCTCAATCAGAGATCTGGCCCCGGTCCACACTCGGTAACCCATGTTTATCCTCTTGAATCCTCTGAATACGCCATGCGCTAACGAAATGCTGAAATGCTGTCAGAAAAACATCTCATTTTTTTGCGATTTCAATCTTCCTCCGCAGGAGATCGCTCGATCCAGGTACTCGAATTCTCGCTGCGACTGTACCGCATTCCAGCAGTCAGTCAAGAATTAAATGCTTTTTCGTATATTTATTTCGATTCGGTCCAATTACGTGACTAATGCGGGATAAATGCTCGAGAACGGTGTTTTCACGGAGAAAACCGGTTACTGTTTATTGCCTTCAAAGATTACATGCATAACAAACTGCAATTAACATACTTGCGAAAATCCGCTGCGCTGCTGGAAGGCTGCCTTGGTACAATTAATTGACCGTGTTTGGATTCAAAACGCGCCGAATAAATCGGCTTCGCTCGCAGCCTTTTCCCAGCTCATGGGTATCAATTCTTCTCCAAAATGTTGCCTACTACGAGCAACTGAGTTCGGCGGAACAACAGGAGTTGCAGCGAACCATTAATGTCTTCGTCGCTGAAAAGAACTTCGAGGGCTGTGGGGGGTTAGAAATGACCGATGAAATCAGGGTCACGATTGCAGCCTATGCTTGCATCCTGTTGCTGCATATCGAGCACCACAACTATTATCCCCGCCTTCAATCGATTTTAGTTTATCCGCACGCCTATATGGTCCCCGAGGCACAGCAAATAGTCGGAAGCCTGGTTTTGGGAGGTGACTCGATGCGCTCCGGGGAATCCTGGGGCGATGGGGTGGTTGTCATTGCCTGGGACCATGTCCGTCATCGTCCCACGGAGCACGGCAGCAGCGGAAATGTGGTGCTGCACGAATTTGCTCATCAACTTGATCAGGAAAAAGGGATGGCGACCGGCGCCCCCGTTTTACCAAAGACGTCGATGTATCAGGCCTGGGCACGAATTCTCGGGCGGGAATATCAAGCGTTGTCGGACGCTGCAGCTGCTGACCGTCCGACACTGCTCGATAAGTATGGAGCGACTAATCCCGCGGAGTTTTTTGCCGTAGCGACTGAAAGTTTCTTTGAACAGCCAATACAGCTAAAGGAGCTTCATGCAGAACTTTATGAGGAACTGAAGCTGTATTATGGACAAGACCCAGCAAAATCATCGTCTGCCACATAAACGGCGCAGACCGCTGACAATGCCCTTAACTCCAAATGTCAATTCAAAGATGAAGTGAGCATCCAGGTCAGCATACGGTTGAAAAACAGCCCCCTAAATTGCTGGACGGTAATTTATTCCGTGGCTAATTGCGTGAGGCAGTTTTGAAACAGCTTCTGGTCGCATTTCGGTCGGGCGCGCGCGAGGATCGCTCGCGCCGAGGAAATCATGTTCATAAATCAGAGAGTAAAATAGAGAGAGTGCTAGAGCTATGGAGGGATTGCTCTGAAATTATGTGAAATAAACTGACCCATTCTGCGACTACCTTAGCAATCGGGTGGATTGTCACCTGAACTTCTTAAATGAAAGGAGAAGCTATGTTGTGGAAGGCTATGAAGTTAGCAACGATTACTGTGGGCAGTATGGCCCTTTTAGGTGGGTTTGTTTTTGAGACTGAGGCCGGCAGTTATGTCCGGAGCACGTACAATTCGATGTTCCGTGCGGTGAAGGCTGATGTGCCGATGGATTTTCAGATTCAACGCGCCCGCGATCTGCTGGCTGATACGGGGCCGGAGATGCAGAAGAATGTGCGTCTGATGGCAGAAGAGGAAGTGGATATCGCTGATCTGAAAACCGATATCGGGCGGACGAAACAATCGCTGGCGGATGAGAAGACGCGCCTGCAAAAGCTGCGAGATGATCTGGCTACTTCGCAAGCCAGCTTTACCTTCGGCGATTTCACCTATACGCGACAGGAACTAGCCCAGGAGCTCTCGCGCCGGCTGCAAAACTACCAGCAAGGTCTTTCTGCAGAGTCTCAAAAAGAACAGCTTTTGATCGACCGACAAAAGGCGCTGGGCGCGGCAGTGCAGGCGATGGACATTGCTCGTACGCAGCGGACCACGCTGCAATCTCAAATCGAAGGGCTGGAAGGGCGCTATCGTCTCGTGCAGGCGACGGCGGCTGGTAGCGGTGAAGAAATCGATAACAGCAAGCTCGCACAGGCCACTCAAGCGATTGGTGAGATTCGACATCAATTGGACATCTCTGATCGCATGTTGGCGCAGGAAGCGCGTTTCTCGCAGCCGATGGCAATCGACACGGTAAATGAAAAGGATTTGCTGTCGCAGGTGGATGCTCAACTTGCTGGGCATAACAGCCAACCCGCCTCGCTATCCGCCGATCTTACGGATAACAGCACGTCGGTCACGGCGAAGTAGCGGCAGCGCATCGAATCAGTTTTGCGACAATAAGGGAGTAAGGACCATGGTTATTGCCAATTCCAAATCGTGGTATGGAGCCGTTCGCGCCGGTGGCGGCGACGAGAATATAGAGAAGCAGACGAATCTAGCCCGGCAAATGGTGGAGGACCTGGAACAGTTTCTCCGTACTGCCCTGGCCAACGAAGTTTACCAACAGGGTAAATATCGATGGCCGATGCGGTACAATCCATTGGGCGACGGGAATATCGAACCGCGTTTGAACGAGGAATGAATCGGTGTTGATGGTGCAATTCAAACAGTGCGAGTGCGCCATGTCGGACGGCCGGCTGGATGAGGCGTTTGATCTCCTCCGGCAGCCTGACATGCGGGCGCATCGGCAGGGCCAGGATTTGATTGGCCGGCTGGTTCCAGCGCTGGTTGAGCGCGGGCGCCAACACCTGGATGCGGGGTGGCTTCTACAAGCCGCCGCAGATTGTGAAAAGGCAGCGCAGATTGGTGGGAATCAGGCGGACGTAGCCCAGCTCCGAGCTGCGGTGAGCAATGCAATGCGGAGTCGCGATCAGGCGGATCGGCGGATCGCGCAGGCGGTTGCTACGGCTCGCCGTCATGTCGATCAGGGGCAATTGTCCGTGGGGCAGCAACTACTGGAGGCCATCTCAACTCCAGATGCGCGCGTGCATGGCCTGAAGCAGGATGTAATCGCGCGACGTGCGGGACTGGAATCAAGATTGAAAAGAGCGTCTGAGGCGTTGGATGCAGGGGATTGGGAAACGGCGGTGGATCATCTGGCCGCGATGGGGCGCGGCGATTTGACTGATACTGCCTTGCGGCAATTGTGCGGCAAGATCAGCCAGCGCGTTGTTGTGGATATCAATCGGGAATTTGAATCGGGGCGAGTCAATGTAGCCGCGGCGATATTAGCGCGGCTGGACCGCCTGCCAGTCAAAAGCGTGGAGGCGGATCAGGTACGACGAACATTGGAGGAATGCCGCGCGGCTTGTGACACAATCGAAAACCGCGAGCCTCAGCAGGCAGAGGAAATGCTGCGGCGCTTGCAAACCTTATGGCCCGGAGCCGGATGGCTGAAAGAAGCTGCGGAGCAAACTAAGCAACTTGGCGATGCGCTGTCGCAGGTTCACGGCAGCCCGCTTTTTTTGGTGGAAATGGCTGCACCAACATTTACGGGAGCCGCAACGGCCGCCCCTGCGCTGCGGCCACCTCTTTCGCCTGAGATATCGGGGAAACCTTTTTCTCTGCACATTGATGGCGTGGGGAGTTTCCAGGTGTTCACCAATCCAGCGGTATCCATCGGCCCCGCCGGCGCATCGCGATCGGTGGACATTCCATTAATGTTGGACGCTGCCGTACCCATCGTGACGGTAATGCGATCCGACGATGATTATTTCCTCCGCGCCGGCGAGATGGTGCTGGTAAATCAGGCACCGACGGCAAACAAACTTCTGAACAACGGAGATCAGATCAGTATGGGAAACCGCTGCCGGATTACTTTCCGCCGACCGAGCGCGGCCAGTGCTTCGGCGGTGCTCGACCTCTCGGGCGCGAGGTTGCCAGGCGCGGCGATTCGCCAGGTGTTGCTTCTGGATCGCGAGATTATCATTGGGCCGGGTTCGGCGGCGCATGTGCGCTCGGATGATCTGGCCGCGCCAATCGTATTGCAGCGGCGCGGCGAAGGATTGTTCTGCCGCAGCGCGCTTGAGATCAGTATTGACGGCAAATCAGTGGGAACCGCGGCGGATATTCCGATGGGAGCGCATGTTTCCGTCGGATCAATTCATTTCGTCGTTGCCAGGGAGACCAAGCCATGACACTCGACGAAACCGTTGCCACCAGAGGATTTCAATACAAACACGGCGACCGGCCGCTGGAAGGGTACACGATTCAGCGCGCCGCTGGCCGGGGTGGATTTGGCGAGGTTTATTACGCGATCAGCGACAGCGGCCGTGAGGTGGCGCTAAAACTCGTGCATACCTATGAGCAGATCGAGCTGCGCGGCATCAGTCAGTGCATGAACCTCAAGAGCCCGCATCTGGTGACGATCTTCGACGTGAAATATGGCGATGACGGGCGTCCCTGGGTCATCATGGAATACGTCAATGGCCCTTCACTGCGAGAATTGCTCGACGCTGCGCCGTCAGGATTAGGAGCAGCTAAATCAGCTTTTTTCCTGCGCGAAATCGGCAAGGGCCTTACCTACCTGCATGATTGTGGCATCGTTCACCGCGACCTGAAGCCGGGCAATATTTTTTACGAAAATGGTTACGTCAAAATCGGCGACTATGGGCTGAGCAAAACCATGAGCGTGACTCGCCATAGCGGCCAGACGGTCGCGGTGGGAACGCTCCATTACATGGCCCCGGAAATCGGGGAGGGGTGTTACGACTGTCGAATAGATATCTATGCTTTGGGAGCGCTGCTGTTTGAAATGCTTACCGGGCAGGTGCCGTTTTTCGGATCGAGCCCGGCGGAAGTGTTGATGAAGCACCTGACCAGCGAAGTGAATCTGGATGCGGTGGAAGAGCCGTTTCGATCAACGATTCGCAAAGCCATGGCGAAGAATCCTGCGGACAGATTTCAACGCGTGCAGGATATGGTGGATGCGGTCTTTGGGTCAGAACAGATTCGCAGCAGTGTTTCGCAGGTGTCGGCGGAAAGCCTGAGCACCGTGGCGGGGCGGGTAGCGCCGAAGATTGGTAGCGGTGCAGCGGCTGGATTTCCGCCGCGCCCGCCGCAGGACCGATGGGAGGAGATGGCGGATCGCGTAACGGATCGCTTCACCAAGTTTGGCGATCGGATCAAAAATGTGGGAGATCGAATCGCTGATCGAGTGAACCAAGGTCGCTGGAATCAGAATTCTCCCTTTCCCGCCGCAGGGGCAGAAGGCGCGACAGCCAAGAACGATTCCGTTACGAAGCCTGTCCGTATTTTGCTGGCGTTTATGGCGGCATTTCTAGCGGCATTTCTCGCGATGGCCAACACAGACTCGCGCCACGGTGCACAAGCGATGGTTATGGTTTGGGTCGCCATTTGCGGTGCGTGGATTGGCGCGGGAGTCTCGCGGCGATGGATCTTGCCCGGTATTGTCGGAGAATCGGCTTGGATCAAACGACTTGCTCTAGGCGCCCCGATCGCGATTGGAGCTTCCGTTTTGAGTTTTCCAGTATGGGTGAGCAGCCAAAGCCGCTCGTTTTATTTGCCATCGGCGATGGAAGCGAGCTTCCTGGGGCTGCTTCTGCTCTGTTGGGATGAGCGGTTGTTGCCGAATCGAGAAGAGCGATTCTCGATTGGCCATCTTTTTACATCGGGGATTCTAGCCTTGGCGCTAGCGGGCATGTTTAACGCTGATCAGGGGATTGTGATTGGAATTGTCGCTGGGGCCTCGCTGGCAGTGAGCCTGTGTGTGCCGTGGAATCAAAGAATGAAGATTGCGCCGTTTTCGGGCGCGGCTGGCAGGCCTGGAGTTGTGCCGGGCGCTCCTGCTGTGAATCGTCCTGATGCGCCGCCGCCTCCGGTTTCGCCGCCTCCAATTCCGCCGGTGGAAGCACCGCCGATCTTCAGTAACTCGCCAACTTATCAACGGCGAAGACCTCGACCTGCGACGGGGTTTGGCATTGCCCTGTGCGTGTTGGTGATGGTCATGTTGTTTGCTCACGACGGCGCACGGCTGCGGATGCTTCCTATCTTCCTATCGTGCTTAATCATGTTTTTGATTTTTCTCAGACGCGGAGGCCTTATGGCATCCAGTTATTCTCCCGCGGCCTACCACGTTCCGCAGGATTCTTCGATAACGGTGGGAGGGTTAGCGTCGGGATTTGCCAGGTTTATCTTGTCATTGGTGGGGAGCGTGCTGTTGTTGGTTTCACTCTTATTAGTGGTGGCCATGGTGAGTGATTTGCCGGGGTTGTTTGCATCTGGCGCATTGAATCAAGCAATGCCGGGCGAATTTGCACGAACATTTGGAACAGATAACTGGCCGCAGTTGCTGAGCGAAATTGGACAGGTCACGAGTTTCGTCATTGGCGCGGCGGCCATTGTTTTAATCTCGCTGGCTAGACGGTCGCGCGGCGGATTGCACATCGTCAGGGCGATTGTTGGAATTCTGATTCTGTTCGTGGCAGCGGTGGCTATCGGACATGCGCTCCCCGATTGGGCGTATTTTATCCCGAGCAAAATGGCAGGAGCGAACGTGGATTGGATTTTCAAACATGTGTATACGCACCGCACCTTCGGAGCGGCTCTGATCGGGGCAGCTGGATACACCATTTTGCTTTGGCCGGCGCGGCGTCAATTTCTGCAAGCGCCAGCTGTTAACCCCGGACGACCAAGTAGCTCATAATAAAAATGTCCGTTTGGAAATGGATCATCATCGTGATTGTTGTCGTCGCAGCGCTCGGGCTGCGGAGGTATTGGTCCCATTATCATGATGCGGCGATGGTTCCTGCAGCATATTCAGTGGCTGAGACGCGCGACGTTGCATCCGTGTTTCGATCATTAGAAGTTCGCAATTCGCCGATCAAAAGTTCTTCAAAGCAATGGATCGATGATTTCGCTGCCTTTCGCATTAATCATCCCGGCCATTGGATTGTCGGTCGGAGTCCTGATCCCTGTTTATCTGAGGACGAAGCGCAACGGACGGCCCGTGAAAACGCAGCTCAGGCAGTCTGGACACTGGTGCCTGCGCGACTGCGCAATGCGGAGGATGCAGATGCGCTCAAACGCTCCCTGACGGCCGCCATCGCCTCGGGTGGCTTGCAGGCCGATTACCTCGCGGAGCGCTTCGATCGTCCGTATGGCACCGTCTGGACCGAATCCGTGCTGCTGGATGCCTCACCTCAAAAACTCGATTCATTTCTATCTGGCCGCGAGCGCGCCTGGCGTAAGCGACAGCACCTCATCGCAGCGATACGCAGCGGAGCTTTCATATTGGTAGCGGCGGCGTGGTTGCTGTATATTTTCTTGAACGCGGTTACCAAGGGTTATTTTACGACCCGTCTTCGCCTTGGGGCCGCGGTGGTCACGGCTGCGGCTTTCGTTTTGTTCATTTGATGCAGCCGGTCCGGTTTAACATAGCGCTGCCATGAACGAACGGACCGAGGCCGAACGCCATCTGCTGGAAGAGATTCGCCGTGGAAGCGGCGATGCATGGTCGCAATTGGTGGAGCGCTACCAGGGACGTCTGACCGCGTTTGCCCGTCACCGCGTTCCCAGAGGAACCGAAGCCGAAGACCTGGTCCAGGACACTTTCCTCCATTTTCTTCGCGGACTTGCTGGGTATCGCGAGGAAGCCAGCGTAGAGACTTATCTTTTTCTCATCCTGCGCCGGCGCCTGGCAGAACTTCATCGTGGCCGGCAGATGCGCGTCTGTTCTTTGCCCACGACCAGCGACGCATCAAACGCTACAGACACTGCGCCCGCCCCCGATCCAACCGCAAGTTGGTATATCCGACGTGACGAGCAACACGATATGGCCCGAACCGCCTTGACCACGGCGTTACGTTCTCTTCTCCATGGAATGCGTGAAAATCTGGAATTGCACGATATGCAAATTGTCGAACTAGTCTTCTATGCGCAATGGCCCAATCAACAGATCGCGACGGAGTTGGGAGAAGATGCCGGTCGAGTCGCAGTTTTGAAACACCGCTGGCTGAAACAGCTTCGAGACCGTGTCACGCAATTGCTTGCACAAGACGAGTCAGCCATTCCCTGGGATGCGCCTCTGGCTCTGGATTCGCTTCTGACCGAAATTTGGGAGGATGAGCGTCCAAGTTGCCCCAAGCGCAGCACGGTCGGCAGTTATTTTCTCAATACGCTGGATCATCCCTGGCAAGGATACGTCGATTTCCATATCAATCATTTGGGATGCTCGTTCTGTCGCGCAAACCTGGAAGATTTCCAAAAGCAGAACCATCAGGACCCCGCGCCACTTCGACATCGCATCTTGCAATCCACCGTGGGATTTTTCTCGCGCTCAGCACGGGCATAAAGAAATTTGCGAGAAATGAGCCGTGGCTTCCTCCGCATTAGGGTGCAGTTCTTGGGCTGTAATTCGTCTAGCGTTAGACAATTTGACGAACGCGTCGGCAGCATCTGCATCTTCATCTGCCGGAAACCAGCGTAGGGATCTTGATTCGTCATTTAGCTGGTCCTGTGTGTAACGTCGCATTACCTTTGGAGATGCTTTGACTCCGTCCTGTTTGAGAGTCTAGAAACTTTACTTTGTGCCTCTCTGCGCATAAATTAACTAACCGGATAGTTAACGAATGCCAGCGAGCACTTTATCTCAACCTTCTGCATCCTACGGCGCGCGCAGCCAGGCGACGCGTGCTGCTATCCTGAAAGCTGCCTCGGAAATCTTTGCCAAAAAAGGACTTGCTGGGGCTCGTACGGATTCCATCGCGGCTGCGGCGGGTGTTAACAAAGCGATGCTCTATTATTACTTCAAGAGCAAGGAAGGGCTCTACGAGGCTGTGGTCGAAGATCAATTTGCCGGGTTCAACAAGCAGGCCATCGAAGTGCTTTCCTCGCCGGGTTCTGCTCGTGCAGCGTTGCTCGGCTATGTGAATCTGCATTTCGATTTTATCAGTGAGCGAAATCAATCCGCTTCGTTATTCCAGCAAATGACGATGGACAGGCATGAATTTCTCAAGGGCCTGGTCCGCAGATATTTTGCGGCACGGGGCCGAGCGCTGGGTGAGGTGATTGCCCGCGGCATTCGCACGGGAGAATTTCGAAAAGTCGATCCATTTCAGACTTCCGTATCGATTATCGCATTGATTGTCTTTTATTTTTCGTCGGCTCCGGTGCTTAAAATTCTCGGACATTCGGAAGCTTATTCATCACGCAACCTGGATCGCCGCAAGCGCGAAGTTCTCGATTTCGTCCGGCATGGTCTATTCATTGAGCCGCAGATTAAGCCATGAAATTACGCCCAATCATCTTCATCCTTTTAATCGTGGCACTTGCGGCCGGGATTTACGCTCTAACCACGCGGCAGCCGAGCGAAATCGTCCTCACGGGGACAGTCACGACCGATGAAGTCATCGTCAGCCCGAAAATGCAGGGCAGAATCGATCGCCTTTACGTGGATCAGGGCGACACGGTTAAAAAAGGAGAGCTCCTGGCGGTGATTGAACCGCAGGAGCAGACCGCCGACGTCGCTTATTACGAAGACATCCAGCAGCAACTCGCCAAGCAGATTGAATCTGCCAAGGCGGACATGGAGATCGCCAAGATAACCTACAACCGCTATCTGCCGTTGTTGAAGACCAATGCGCTCTCACAGCAGGAGATTGATCAGGCCAAGAGCACTTTCGATGCCGCGCAGGCTCGCTATGAAGCCGCCTCGCGTCAGGCAGCTGCGGCTGCCGCGCAAAAGCAGAAGGCGGAAGTGATTCTGGACTACACGAAGGTGTATTCGCCCATTAATGCGATTGTCGATACCCGGGCTGCGCTGCAAGGCGAGGTGGTGAACCTCGCGCAGCCGATCGTGACGCTGATCAATCCCGATGATCTCTGGGTTCGGGCGGATGTCGAGGAAACCTATATTGATCGCATTCGCTTGGGCGACAAGTTTACCGTCACGCTTCCATCGGGAGCACAGCGGCAGGGGACGGTTTTCTATCGCGGTATCGATGCGGATTACGCCACGCAGCGCGACGTGAGCCGGACGAAGCGCGACATTCGCACCTTTGAAATCCGCCTGCGTTGCGACAACTCGGACCGCTCATTAGCAGTCGGCATGACGGCCTACGTCGCGCTACCGATTCACGATTTCACATGGACGCCATCGAAGTAAACAATCTCGTCAAGCGATTTGGTGATTTCACGGCAGTGGATCACATCAGCTTCAGCGTTGCCCCGCGGGAGGTCTTTGGCCTGCTCGGTCCCAACGGCGCGGGCAAATCCACGCTTATCCGCATGCTTACCACGCTCGTGCCGCCTAGCGAAGGCACTGCACGGATC
Organism: Tepidisphaeraceae bacterium; assembly: GCA_036490535.1. Lineage (GTDB taxonomy): Bacteria > Planctomycetota > Phycisphaerae > Tepidisphaerales > Tepidisphaeraceae > DASXDR01. The sequence continues at coordinate 34,165 of DASXDR010000101.1, forward strand.
AACGGCTTTGATATTAGCCACCAAGCCAACGACGTTCGGCAATCCATCGGAGTTATTCCGCAGGCCATGACATCCGATCTCGATCTCACCGCCAATGAGAACATGAGCATCTTCGCCAAACTGTATGGCATTCCGCGCAGCCGCCGCGAAAAAATTATCAAAGAACTTCTCAAAGACGTCGACCTCGAAAAATGGGCCGACAAACCGATCAAACAGTTCTCCGGGGGCATGCGCCGTCGGCTCGAAATTGCTCGCGGCCTCGTTCACGAGCCGAAAATATTCTTCCTTGACGAGCCCACCACGGGCCTCGATCCCGTCTCGCGCGTCGCTGTCTGGGAGATGCTATCCCGTCTGCGCTCGGAGCGCGATCTGACAATTCTGGTCACCACCCACTACATGGATGAAGCGGATAAGCTCTGCGACCGCATTGCCATTGTTGATCACGGTAAGCTAGTGGCGCTGGATTCCCCGCTGAAGCTCAAAGCATCCATTCCGGGACAGAATGTTCTGGAGGTCAGCTTCTCTACCGTTCCCGATCACTGGCTGCAGACGCTCCAGGTTTTACCCGACGTGGCCGGGGTGAAGAATGAGGATCATGTTTTCCGCATCTCCTCTGAGAACGGCCCGCGTACCACGGTGGCGCTGATCGAAGCTGCTCGAGACGCGAATGTCGCGCTGAAATCTCTCTCCGTGCAAAGCACGACGCTCGATGATGTGTTCGTGCATTACACAGGCCATCAGCTGCGCGACACGCTGCAAGCCCCCAATGCGGCTAATAGTCCGTTCATTATGAATCGTCCTGGAATCTAAAAGAATTTATGCATCGCATATGGGCCATCATCGAGAGAGACATTCGGCGATTTCGTCGCAGCCCGGTCCTCGTCATTGTCTCCATCATCATGCCGCTGGTGCAATTGATTATCCTCGGCTATGCGTTTGGCGGCATCATCAAGAATTTGAGGGTGGGCGTTGTCGACGAGGATCATCATATTTCTGCTGTTCGCATTCAGGAAATGTGCCGCGCTGTCGCCGCCAACGCGCGAACCTTCGATACCATCTCGTATGACGATAAATCCGTAGCCCTGCGCGATCTGCGGAATGGGAAGATCAACGGAGTTTTAAATATTCCTCCGCTGTTTTCGCGCAAAGTTCTCGCTTCCGACAACCCGAAAGTCGCTCTGATTGAGGATAACACCGATCAATTCTCTTCCAACGCTTTGGCCAACAGCCTGAATGGCTTGCTGCAGGCTTACAACGCTCCTGCCGTGCCGGCGCGAACCACGAGCGATGCCTCGCTCTCTGTTGTCGAAGTTTATCCTTATGTTCCTTACATCCAGTTTCTTCTGCCGGGCACGATTGTGCTTTCAGTTTTTGTCTCGGCGATGATCGGTGGCGGAATTATTTTCATCGATGACAAGGCGCGCGGATTGCACGAGGGTTATCTGGTCACCCCGATCCGCAAATTCGAATTGATTCTCGGTTTTAATCTTGCTGGGGCAGTTAAAGGCATCATCTCCGGCCTGGTGCTTATCACTGTTGGCTCGCTCATCGCGGGCATTCCCGATCCGCTCAATGCCCTGCGTCTGGCGCGCATGTGTGTGCTGGTGATTTTCACTTCGCTGTCTCTGATCAGCATGATGTTCCTGATCATGGTGCGCGTCAGCGATCCTCTGGTGCCGCGCGCGATTTTCGGAATGCTTAACACGGTCCTGTACTTCCCCAGCGGCGCGGTCTATCCCAGAGAATCGTTTCCGCACTGGATGCGCGTGATCAGTATGGCCGACCCGTTCACTTATGCGGTGGATGGGTTTAAATGCCTTATCCTCAAAAACACCAGTCTCATGGCCATCAGCACCGATCTGGCATTTCTCGGTATCTTTACGCTGTTGACCATGAGCGCCGCCACGCTGTTGTTCAAGCGCACGTTATAGAGGTGCCTTGTCGAGTTGGTTATCGACTCGCGTTGGAAAAGAACGAAACTGGAGCAAAATATCACGCGGTTGCCAAGAAGGGCGTTGCGATGCGGGAGATTGCTGAAGTGATTGGGCGAGGTTTAAAAATCCCGGCGAAGCGATCATCTCTGGAAGTACTTCCGCGCACATTGGGTTCTTAGCCGAGTTTATCGCCCATGAACCTTTGGCATCGAGTACCCTGATGCGAAAAGGTTCGGCTGGAAACCGGCCGGCCCTAGATTGATCGAAGATCTGGAAAAATGGATTACGCTGCCTTTTCCTACCATCCGCGTTTCACTTCGTTCCTGATTCACGGCGCACAATGCCCACATCCACATATTGCCCGCCGACGGTCTGGTGGCAATGCACAGCCATCAGGTTTTCGGCGTTGGGAACAATCGCCCGCAGGCCTTCCGGTGCCATCTTTACATTTTCATATCGGCCGTTGAAACCGCCGGCGCGATAGGCCAAGGTTCCGTTGATATAGACCTCGACGTCTTCATCGTGATAGACACGCAAGCGTAATGCATTGATCTGGTCTGGCGTGAGCGAACCAAGGTTAAAGTTACAGCGCGTCCAGATGTCATCGCTATGCCATTCGGTGCCGAGCTGGCCGATATTGGGTGTGCCGGGAGAGCCGAAGCCGCCTTTGCCCTGCGGCCAGGATTGGTCGTTGAAGTTTTTCTTCATCCAATTGCTAGCGGGTCGGTCGGTGGTGTAGCGCCAGTCCTGCTCGTTGGTTTCGGAGGTGTTCAGAACAGTTGCGTAGCTCGGCGGCAGGATTTGGAAGTGATTGGCTTTGGCGATGGTGGCGATGTCCATCTTGGGCACGCGGTCGTAGGTGAGCAGGCCATTAATCTCGGTTTCGACATCGGTGATTTGCGTGTAGACCGCAGCGCTCAGACCGTGATGATCGCGCAAATCCTTGAGACGATTAGTGAACTCAGCATAGAGATCAGTGAGCTCGGTCGGGTCGACTGCGTTGATATAACCGCCGCCGTTTGCTCGCCACATATGACCGGGCACGCGGAAAGCAATGCCGCCATATTCACCGCACACCAGCGCTTGATAATCGCTCGGCTCGGGCGCGTTTGGCGAGGGGTAGCTATGGAGATCGTACACGTCGCCGACATCTTCGTAGCCGCCGCCGCTTGCCTGGTTGACCAAACGGGTCGGGTCCATGCGCTTCACGATCGTGACATATTTCCGTGTGTCGTGCTGGCCCTGCCCTTCATTGAAAATGTCCCACATGATAATCGAGGGCACATTCTGCAGGTTGTGCACCATCCGCACCAATTCACTTTCGAACTCCGGTTTATCAACCGGCGGCGTGTGCTCGGTGTAACTATTAGGCGAAGGCATATCCTGCCAGACGAGCAGGCCGAGATGATCCGTCCAGTAATACCAGCGGGCGGGTTCAACCTTGATATGTTTGCGGATCATGTTGAAGCCAAGAGCCTTGATGGTCTGTATGTCGTTCTTGAGCGCAGCTTCGCTGGGCGGGGTGTAGATTCCATCGGGCCAGAAACCCTGGTCGAGCGGCCCGATCTCGAAGACGAATTTGCCGTTGAGAAGCATTCGCTTGATGCCATCAGCTGTTTCACCAATCTCGATTTTTCGCATGCCGAAATAACTGCTCACCTCGTCGATTGTGTGATCGCCCTGCGCGACTTTGATTGAGAGATTGTACAGAAAGGGGGAATCCGGCGACCAGAGTTTGGCGTTCGGGACGGGGATGCTGAGCAGTTGGCCCGGCTTTCCTGTGGCGGAGCTGATTGGCGTGGCGCCATTCAGCACGGTGACGGTTATTTCAGAGTTGGCGATGTTACCGATGCAATTCGTGGTGACGCGCACGGTGCCGCCGTCGACATCGGGGGTAATTTTCAGGTCTTGCACTCCGCCGAGCGCGATGGGCTCCAACCAGACTGTCTGCCAGATACCGCTGCAGCAGGTGTACATGATGCCACCGGGATGCAGCGACTGTTTGCCGCGCGGCTGTCCTCCTGCATCGGTTGGATCATACACCTTGACGATCAGTTCCTGCGGGCCGGTGGTGAGCAGGGGGGTAATATCGAAGCTAAAGGGATCGTAGCCACCTTTATGCGTGCCAACACTTTTTCCGTTGATGAAGACTTCGGTTTCGTAATCGACCGCACCGAAGTGCAATACCACTTGCCGATTGCGCCAGGTAGCAGGGATTTCAAAAGTCCTGCGATACCACATGCGATCGTGGTGTTCCATGACGCCTGAAAGAGCCGACTCCTCACAAAAGGGAACCAGGATGGATTGAGAGAGTGTTTGTCCTATTGGCGTTGCGTCATCATCCGCCCCGGGCTGGAATTGCCATATGCCGTTGAGGTTTTGCCAGTCCGGCCGAGTCATCTGAGGCCGCGGGTATTCCGGCCAAACATGGTCGGGCCTCACATCAGCAGCGAAGCGCGTCATGAGGGGTGCTTGTTTTGCCGACCAATCCGCGCCATTGGCGAGAGGGACAAAAACAAATAATGCGAAGAAGAGCAACACGTGCAAAAAAGCGGTTAAGCGATTCATAAATATCAAAGCTCCAAGTGTGCACAGATTATCTCGTTTCGCGCTAGCGCATCAACAAATTCAGAATAGGAGGGCGATCTTAATGATTGGATCAACAATTGAGCATTATTATGTGGATGGCGCGCGCTTGCCAAAGGCGTTGCTGACGATTTCTCGTGCTTCCCGGACGAGCGCGGCGAGATGCGATTCATCTTTGAAACTCTCGGCGTAGATCTTGTAGATATTCTCTGTGCCGGAAGGACGGGCGGCGAACCAACCGCTGGCGGTAACGACTTTCAGGCCGCCGACTGCGGCACCGTTTCCTGGGGCTGTTGTCAATTTCGCGATGATTGATTCGCCGGCCAGCGTGGATTCTTCGACGGCATCGGGTGACAACTTTGACAACGCGGTCTTTTGCTCGGGCGTGGCGGGCGTGTCGATGCGGGTGTAAATCGGGGCGCCAAATTCGGCGGTTAGTTTCTGATAGTGTTCGCCGGGATCTTTGCCGGTGCGCGCGGTGATTTCGGCGGCGAGCAGGTCCATGATCGGGCCATCTTTATCGGTGGTCCATACAGTGCCGTCGCGGCGGAGAAAACTTGCGCCGGCGCTTTCTTCGCCGCCAAAACAGACGCTGCCATCGAATAAGCCGGGTGCGAACCACTTGAAACCGACGGGCACTTCGTACAACCGACGGCCGAGCTTCTTGACGACTCGGTCGATCATGCTGCTGCTCACGAGCGTTTTGCCGACTTCCGCCTGCGGAGACCAATCGGGGCGATTGGTTAGCAAGTATTGGATGGCGACGGCGAGGAAATGGTTCGGATTCATCAATCCCGCTGACGGAGTGACGATGCCATGGCGGTCAGAGTCGGGATCATTGGCGAAGGCAACGCGGTAGTGATCTTTCAATGAGACGAGCCGCGCCATGGCGTAGGGGCTGGAACAGTCCATGCGGATCTTGCCATCGTGGTCGACGGTCATGAATGAAAAAGTTGGATCGACGACCGGGTTCACGACCTCGATATTCAGGCTGTAACGCTGGTTGATCGGGGCCCAGTAGTGGACTGCCGCGCCACCTAGTGGGTCCACGGCTAGTTTCAGGCCGGCGGAGCGAATAGCGTCCATGTCCACGACGTTTCCCAAGTCGCTGACATATGGCTCGACGAAATCCTGTTGGTGAGTCGTCAAAGCGCTGATGGCGCGAGCGAAGGGGATGCATTTTACATCCTTATTTCCGGCGCGTAAAAGTTCGTTGGCGCGATCCTGCACCCACTTGGTAATGTCGGTATCGGCGGGGCCGCCGTTGGTGGGGTTGTATTTGAAGCCGCCGTCCTCGGGGGGATTGTGCGAGGGAGTGATCACGATGCCATCAGCGAGGTGTTCATGGCGGGCGCGGTTGTATACCAGGATGGCGCGCGAAATGACCGGAGTGGGCGTGACGCCATCGTTGTTCTGGATGATTGTCTCGATAGCGTTGCCGGCCAGCACCTCGATTGCTGTCCGCTGCGCCGGCGATGAAAGCGCGTGCGTGTCTTTGCCCATGTAGAGAGGGCCATCGATCCCGTTCGCGCGGCGGTAATCGCAGATCGCTTGCGTGATCGCCAGGATATGCGCTTCCGTGAATGTGCCGTTCAGCGATGACCCGCGGTGTCCGCTGGTGCCGAAACTGACGCGCTGATTCGGATCGGCCATATCGGGCTGCCGCTGGTAATATGCTCGCTCGACTTTCGCCGGATCGATGAGCAAATCCTTTGGCGCCGGCTTCCCCGCGAGAGGTGAGATTGTATTGTCTGTTGTCATTGCAGAATTCAGGATACCGGGCATGCGGTTACATTCCAGATGTCGGTCGCGTACTCGCCGATGGTGCGGTCGCTGGAGAATTTGCCGGATGCGGCGACGTTGAGAATTGCTCGCCGCGTCCATTCGTCTTTGTGTGCATAGAGATCGGTGAGATTCTGATCTGCCTGGAGATAGGCCTTTAGATCGGCTAAGTGCATGTAAGGGTCGCCGTGCGTGAGCAACGTCTCGTGGAGCGGCTCGAAGACGCCAGGTTCGTTACGGCTGAAGTAGTTGGAGAAGATCAGGTCCAACGCTCCCCGCGTCTCCGGTTCGTTATTATAGTGCCACCACGGGCTATACCAACCGCGAGAATCAACTACCTGTTGCGCGCTGAGGCCGAACAGGAAAAAGTTTTCTTCTCCTGCCTCCTGTGCCATTTCGATGGTGGCGCCATCGCGCGTGCCGAGGGTGAGAGCGCCGTTCATCATGAATTTCATGTTGCTTGTGCCACTGGCTTCGTAGCCAGCAGTGGAAATCTGGTTAGATACGTCGCTCGCCGGGATGAGTTGCTCGGCCAAGGTCACACGGTAATCCGGGAGAAAGACCACGTTCATGCGGCCGCGCACGACAGGATCGCCATCGATCGTGCCGGCCAGATTGTTGATCAATTTAATGATCAGCTTCGCTAGCGTATACGCCGGCGCAGCTTTGCCAGCGAAGAAAAAAGTGCGCGGGATCATTTGGAGTGATGGGTTCTCGCGCAGCCGATTGTAAAGGACGATGATGCGCAGCACGTTGAGCAATTGTCGCTTGTACTCGTGAATGCGCTTGATCTGGCAATCGAAAATTGTGTCGGGGTCGACGATCTGACCTGTGCTGGTGCGCAGCCAATTCGCGAAGTCGGCCTTGGCGGCGCGCTTTGCCTTGGCGAAAGATTCTCGGAGATTGCTGTCAGTTGCCAGCGGTTCGAGGGCGTGCAACTCAGTGAGGTTTGTTATCCAGCCATTGCCGATCGCGCCGGTAATCGTTTCTGCCAGCAGGGGATTGCAGAGTAGCAACCATCGTCGTTGCGTGACGCCGTTGGTTTTGTTGTTGAAACGCTTTGGGAAAATCTCGGCCAGGTCCTTGAACGTTGTCGTGCGAAGCAGTTGGGAGTGGATCGCCGCAACACCGTTGGTGCTGTGCGAGCCAACAATGGCGAGGTTTGCCATGCGTACGTGCTGCGTCTGATCGATGAGACTAACGCGCTGCACGCGGCCCTCATCTCCTGGAAAACGCTGGCGTACAGAGTCGAGGAATCGGCGGTTGATCTCATAGATAATTTGCAGATGTCGCGGCAGAAGCATCTCAAACCACGCGACTGGCCATCTTTCCAGCGCCTCGGGAAGCAGCGTGTGGTTTGTGTAACCAAGCGTTCGCTGGGTGATCTCCCATGCTTGGTCCCAGCCGAGCTTCGCGTCATCGAGCAAGATGCGCATTAACTCGGCAACAGACATACTAGGATGCGTGTCGTTGAGCTGAATTGCTGCCTGATCGGGGAGCGCATTCCAGTCGGCATTGGTCTTACGAAAGCGGCGAATCAGGTCGGCCAGCGAGCAGGCGACCAGGAAATATTCCTGCACGAAGCGCAGGCCTTGTCCGCGGCTGGTCGCATCGTCGGGATAAAGCACGCGCGTAAGTGTCTCGGCTTCCAGTGTCTCGGCCAGCGCGCCGACGAAATCGCCCTGGCTGAAACGCTGAAAGTCAAAGTAGTCCGGCGCCGCCGCTGACCAGAGGCGAAGCGTATTGATCGTCTTTCCTCCATAGCCGACGACCGGTCGATCGTACGGCACGCCGATCAGACTCGAAGGGTGACCGGTGACCGCGCGCAACGTCCCACCCGAAACTTCGAACGAACAATTCAATTTCACTTCGACTGTTTCGTTCAGGCGGGCAACTTCCCACGGGTCAGGGCGGCGCAGCCAATTATCAGGCTGTTCGAGCTGCCATCCCTCCTTGATTGCCTGCTTGAACATTCCGTACTCGTAGCGCAATCCGTACCCCATCGCGGGAAGCTGCATGGTGGCCATCGAGTCGAGGAAGCAAGCGGCCAGGCGTCCCAAGCCCCCGTTCCCTAATCCCGCATCCGGTTCGCTCTCGAGCATCTCCAGCCAATCGAGATGTTCCTGCTTCGCCGTCTGCTTGACCAATGGATCGAGCAGTAGATTGGTCACGTTGTTCGCCAGAGATCGGCCGATCAGGTACTCAATCGACAGGTAATAGATGCGCTTTGGGTTCTCCCGTTCGTACGTTTGCTCCGTCTGTAACCATCGCTGTGAAAGCACATCGCGCACGGCGTGGGCGAAACTTTCGAAACGCTCGCGCGGCCCGGCGCTGGCGACGTCGATGACGTTGTCAAAGACCAGGTGTCGGTCATATAGCGCATCGTGAGAGCCGCTCAATTCGATCTGGCCGCATCCGTAATGCTCAAGCGTTTGAGACGACGCGGTCTTGGGAGCGATAGGTGTGGCGGACGTGGTGACCTGCGCGGGAGTCATTGGATCATCCTTTCTCACCGGCTCGTGCGCTTCCTGTTACCTGTGAGCACTTCCTGGCACTGATGGAAGCACTGGATATCTCAACCTCACTTGGCTCGTGGAATGAACCCGGGAATGCCCGTCTGCACGACCGTGTTAAATCGGATGCGCGATCGAATTCCTTCGCTGATCTGTGTCACGGCGTTTTCGGGGATCGCTGAGACATCAAAATTTTCTTTGATGCGGCTCGGCGTTTTTGAGCTGGTCAGTGGAGCGGTGCCGCGCTGGATTGCCCATGCGAGCAGGACCTGTGCCGGCGTCTTGTTCGCCTGCCCTGCGATGGCTGTGATCACGGGGTCTTCCAGCAAATTTGGCTTACTATTATGACCCAGCGATGCGAAGGCTTGCAGCACGATGCCGCGTTCTGTGCAAAAGTTCAAAAGCTCCCACTGCGGAAGGTAAGGATGGGATTCAACGTGAATGACCGCGGGCTTGATCCTTGCAGCATCATAAATTTCTTGGGCCTGTTCAAGACTCACGTCGGATAAACCAATGGACTTGCATCTTCCTCCATCCACCAGCTTCTCCATCGCTCGCCAGGTATCGAGCAACGTGACGGATTTGTCATAAATCACGTTGCCGTTTTTATCTCTTGGATCCTGGTCATCTCCGGGCTGGAACGCAAAGAGGGTGTGAATGAGGTAAAGATCAGCGAATTCGATTTGGAGTCTTTCGAGACTAGCGTCGAATGCCGGCTTCACGCGTTCAGGGCGATGATTGGTATTCCACAGCTTCGTGATAACGAATACGTCCTCGCGCCTGATCTTCCCCTCACTGAACACTTCCTGCATCGCTTGGCCGACCTCTTTTTCGGTTCGATAGCGTTCGGCAGTGTCGAGCACGCAAAATCCCGTTTCCAATGCCACCTTCGTGGCGGCCTTTGTTGCGATCGGATCAGGAATGAGCGTGCCGAAGCCGAGAGCCGGCATGGCGCTGGTCCCATTGTTGAGGGCTATTTTCCTATAGCGAAGGTTATCTGATTCTGCCATTGCGGCCTCACAATTTAACGACTTGGCAAGCACAAACTATTAGACCAAAGTATCATAGCAGTTTTGCTGCGCTCGCTTATGCTCAAGGCCCTTATTCAGAATAAAATGTCAGGCCAGTCGAGGTGGGCCTATGAGCATCGACAACAATTCTCGCCATTCCAGATTGTGCGGCAGGGGGTGCTGGAAAAGACGATCATGAACTTTTGGGTGTGTGCCAGATAACTCCGATTCCATTTTGCTGCTCCTCAAGCTTTCACATTGCTAGGTTACGAGCGATCGCCAGTTGGCGGGCACCCTGCCTTCGGGTCCGGGCACGGGCTGGCTTTCGGGATGCGAATGCGGCGGTAGCAATTTCGCACCTTTGATCATGTCCTGCTTTTCATAATCGTAGAACCAATCCTCACCTGGCTCGAAGCTGGCAATGATCGGATGCCCGGTTTCCGCGGCATGCTTTGAGGCATGCTGACCCGGAGAACTGTCACAACATCCGATGTGCCCGCACTCGGCGCAGCGACGAAGATGAAACCACCAGCTTTTTGGCGATGCCAGGCACTCTACACATCCGGTCCCACTGGGTTTCGAATCCGGATTAATTCCGCGGTGATGGTCGTTCATTTTGGGTTCTCCTTTCGACGTTGCATATCCACTAAAGAATTCAAACCACTAGAACGATTTTCCCGATACCACCCTTTTCCGCCACTGCTTGGGCTTCGGCGGCCTGGCTGAGGGGCATTTTCCGGCCTATCGGGATCACCAACTTCTCATCGCGCACCGCTTCGGCCATGAACTCGAGCGTTTTCCTGTCGAATTTCGAAAATACGAACACCGCCTTTACCGATGGATACTTCGCTGCGTTCTGTGGCGTTCCGTCAACCGAAGCGAATACTCCGCCGGGCTTGACCTTGGCGATCAACTTCTCGGCGGTTTTTCCGCCGACGGCATCCGCTACCGCATCGACAGGGGCAAGATTCGCAATGGCGGCATCGTCGTCGGTGGCGAGGAGCTGATCCGCTCCGATCGTCTTCGCCTCGTTCATCTGCTTTTTCCGTATTCCCGCGATCACGGTCGCACCGCGCGCCTTGGCAGTGAATACGGCTGATCGCCCGACATTTCCGTTGGCACCTGCAACGAGAACGGTCTGGCTCGCGTTGATTCCCGTCGCTGACATAAGCTGATTGCCGGTCACGGTCACCAACGGCAGCGCGGCAGCCTCGATCAAATCGAGCCCCTTGGGCACTTTCGCCAGGACGGCCGCCTTTACGACACAGAGTTCGGCGTAAGTGTTGTCCGCCATGGCGAACACCTGGTCGCCGACGGAAAAGTCGGTTACTCCCGAACCGATCTTTACTACGGTCCCGGCCATATCGACTCCAATGAGTCCTGGAAAAGTGAGAGGATAGAAGTCTTTCGTTAACCCCGCACGCCGCTTGAAGTCGATCGGGTTCACGCTCGCGGCAGCGACGCGCACGAGCACTTCGCCGGGGCCCGCCACCGGGTCGGGGTACTCTTCAAACTTGAGTACTTCAGGACCGCCATATTGATGGACGACGATTGCTTTCATATACATTTCCTGTAGGCGCGTAAACGAGCCCACAAATTGGCATTGTTTCAGAACCGTAAAGAAAATCCATTAGACTATGGTATTGGGCACACCTCGGTATGGGTTGGTAATTTATGTACGAGCTTTGATGCGCAGCCCGCGGGGGACAATATATCTTTCCAGTAATCCAAAGCCGCCTTGAACCAACAACGCCAGAATCGCGGCCGGGATCGCGCCCAAAAGAATGAGCCTGTTATCCGCCAGCCGTATGCCGGTGAGGATCGGTTGTCCGTAGCCGCCGGCGCCGATCAATGCGCCAATGGTTGCCGTGCCCACGTTGATTACCGCGGCGGTCTTGATCCCAGCGAGAATCGACGGCGCTGCCAACGGGAGTTCGATCTTCCACAGCCGCGCACCCGGTGAAAGCCCCAACACGATCGCGCTTTCGCGCAGGCTCGGGGCGATTCCGGCTAGACCCGCGTGAGTATTACGCACGATCGGCAAGAGGCCATATAGGAATAATGCGACGATCGCGGGCACGGTGCCGATCCCCAACAGCGGAATCATGAATACCAGGAGTGCTAGCGAAGGAATCGTGTAAATCACAGAAACCAGCGCGAGAATCACCTGGCCAGTCCGAGGTAAGAGAAAGGCCAGAACTCCCAGCGGAATTGCCAAAATAATCGATGCCGCCAGGGAAATCCCCACGAGCAGCAGATGCTCGCGCGTGCGCAAAAGCAGTTGTGCTGCCATGCCGTCCACATGCGGGGTGCTCTTTATCTGGAACTGAGCCAGCAGGAATCGAGATGCAACGGTCGCCTCCGGGATCTTTTGCAGCTTGCTGGAAGCATTCATTGCAATCATGTGCGGCGCGTCGATAGCGCCTTCGAGTCGACTGATCGCTTTGATTATCGCTGGTGCCCGATCGCGCAGGTCCAGCCGGTAGAGATAAACCGCTTCGTATCCGGGAAACACGTGACGGTCATCATCGAGCACGCGCAGGTGATAGAATTCAATCTCTGCATCGGTTGAATACAAGTCGATAACATCGATCGATCCCGACGAAACTGCCCGATAGGCCAGATCGTGGTCCAACCCCGTTACATTCGTTTGCGGCAAAGCGTAGACAGCTTGCACCAGCGGCCAACCATCCTTGCGATTGAGAAATTCATTGCTGAATCCGAAACGAAGCAGTGGGTATTTGCCCAAATCGCTGATTGAGTGAAGATTCAATTTCCGAGCGAGATTTTCGGGAACCCCCAGCGCGTAGGTGTCGTTGAAGCCGAGCGGCTGAGTCATCCCGATTCCGCGCTCTTTCAGCGCTGCTTCGATGGCTGCCGTGTCTTTGGCTGTTCCCGGAATCAGCTCCTGGATAATCGTGCCGGTGTATTCGGGATAGATATCGATTTGGCCCGAGAGAAGTGCTTCCCACAATAGGCGCGTGCCGCCAAGCTGGCTGCGATGGATTGTCGCAACGCCCGCATTGTTGCCCAGCTGTGTGGCAAGCTCACCGAGGATAACGCTTTCGGTAAATGCTTTTGATCCCACCCGCACGGGTTCGTTCGCTAGCGCGGGCATTGCCGCGGTGATCACGACACAACACAGAAATAACGCCCGCAACATATTCAAAGCTGCACCTGGATCAATTGATGTGCATTCACGAATTGGCGGACAAAATCATCGGCAGGGTTATCCCGCAACTCACGGATCGAGCCTGTTTGCACAACCCGGCCCTGCCTCAGAAGCACGATTCGATCAGAAAAGAACGCCGCTTCCGCCAAATCATGCGTGATCAAAACTACGGTCTTGCGCAGCTCCCGAAAAATCTTCGCTAGTTCCAGTTGAAGTTGCGCCCGAACAATTGGGTCCAAAGCGCCTAAGGGCTCGTCGAGCAATAAAACGTCCGCGTCAAGCATCAGTGCCCGCACCAGCGCAACCCGCTGCCGCTGACCGCCGGACATTTCCGCGGGATAGCGAGCAAGCAAATCTGGCGATAATTGCGTGAGGTTCACTAATTCATCAATGCGCGATTCAATTTTGCTCTTGGACCACCCGAGATGCACTGCCATGAGCGACACATTGGCGCGCCCGGTCAGGTGTGGAAAAAGTCCGCCGTCCTGGATCACGTAGCCGATGCGTTGCCTCAGTTCACGAATTGATCCACTGCGGATGTCCTGATCGCAGAAGTAGACAACGCCCGCATCCGGTTTCACCAGACCAGTGAGTAATCCGCACAGGGTCGATTTGCCGCTGCCGCTTGGACCAATGAGCACCGTGGTATCAGCCGGCGCTATTGTGAGACTGACGCCGTCAAGCGCTCGTTCGTTGCCATATGACTTGAAAACTGAATCGAGCCGGAACATGTGTGGATGTGTAGCCAAGATTGTTCGACTGGATTCAGCATAACAACACGCGATTCCAGTTTCACCGGCATTAGACTTTAATATTGGTTTCCCGTTTCCAATACTTTGGTATAATAGTTTTCTCTCTTCGCACCTTCTAATCTCGCTGCAGCTTGTGCCAAAGGAGTTCTCATGCCACCGCAAACTCTGGACGTCGCAGTATCGGGCCTCAATTTAAAATTCCAAGCCGTACGATCGGTCACGCGTTCTCTGGCGGCCCGTCTTTCCGCAGAAGACCAGATGATCCAATCCTGTCCTGAAGCCAGCCCGGTCAAATGGCATCAGGCGCATACGACGTGGTTCTTCGAGACCTTCGTGTTGCGAGCTTTCATGACGGACTATGAACCCCTTTGTGAAGATTTCCGTTGGCTGTTCAATAGTTATTACAACTCACTCGGCGAGGTGATTCCCGAGAAAAAACTGCGCGCTTCATTTTCCCGCCCCTCACTCGATGAGATCGTGGCTTTCCGGGCGCATGTTGATCAGGAGATGAAGAAATTTCTCGCAAGCCCGGTCGATGACGAACCTACCCGGCGAATCGTTTTGGGCTTGAATCACGAGCAGCAGCACCAGGAACTCGCGCTGACCGACATCAAGAACGCATTCTTCACAAATCCTCTCCACCCTTCATTTTCCACTGGCTCTCTCTCGGAAGAGGGCAATCTCGCAATCCCTAAACTCCACTGGCATTCTTTCGAGGGTGGGCTGATAGAAATTGGCTATCCACTCGACACAGAAAATCCCCGGGATTTTTGCTTCGATAACGAGACGCCTCAACACAAGGTCTACTTAGAGCCATTCCAGATCGCAAACCGCGAAGTGACTTGCGGCGAATATCTGGAATTCATGCTGGATAACGCATACACACGTCCCGAATTCTGGCTCTCTGCGGGTTGGAACACCGTAAAGGCCCTAGGCTGGCAGGGGCCGCTTTACTGGCAACGCGATGAACTCGATGAGACTGGATGGCACCTCTTCACATTGAGGGGCTGGCATGGATTATCTGTGCTGCGCGACACGCCCGTTTGTCACATCAGTTTATTCGAAGCCGATGCCTATGCCCGCTGGCGTGGTTGCCGGCTCCCGACCGAAGCCGAATGGGAACATGTCGCCACTGAATCGCCGTTAAGCGGAAATTTATTGGATAGCGGAAGATTGCATCCCGCGCCAGCACGCGGCGGGGGCATCGAGCAACTCTTCGGCGATTGCTGGGAGTGGACAGCAAGCGCCTACACTGGTTACCCGGGATACAAGCCGCTCCCCGGCGCGCTCGGCGAATACAACGGCAAATTCATGTCCGGCCAAATGGTCCTGCGCGGTGGATCCTGCGTCACACCGGCGGATCACATCCGCGCTACGTATCGCAACTTCTTCCAGCCCGAAACGCGCTGGCAATTCAGCGGCATCCGCTTGGCAAAGTAGAAAGGATCGCATTCATGACCACCTACACCGTTGCGCCGAACTTACAGCGACCCGCTTCGATAGATTCGCGCGAAATGCTGATCTGGGAAGCTCGACGCGGTTTGCTCGGACGTCCCCGATCACTCTCCCCATGGATGTTCTACGACGCGCGCGGCTCAAGCATTTTCGAACGAATCACTGAAATCCCCGAGTACTATCCCACCCGCACCGAGCGCAGCATCTTCGTGCGATATTGTGAAGCCATCATCTCCGCTGCCTGTCCTGCCGAAGCGCAAGCTTTTCGTCTTGTCGAGCTGGGGGCGGGCACTGCAAGGAAAACTACCATCCTGCTCGAAGCTGCCGCTAAATTGCGGAATGAAGTTTTGTACGCGCCGGTGGATGTATCGTCCGATGCTCTGGACATAGCCTGCGAAACCATCGCTGTTGCACTGCCCGAAATATCGGTATTGCCGGTTATCGCAAATTACGTCACCGATCCACCCCAACTCGACTCATTCAATGGAACAACGCTTGCGCTATACATCGGTTCAAGCATCGGAAATTTCACTCCGCAGGAAGCTCGAAAGATTCTTCGCAATCTCAGGAGTCAGTTGCAAGCCGGTGACGCGCTGCTATTGGGCGTTGATTTGGTAAAAGACGAGCCCACATTGCTAGCCGCCTACGATGATGAAGCTGGCGTTACCGCGGAATTCAACCTGAACTTACTGCATCGTCTGAATCGGGAGCTCGACGCTGATTTTGATCCCACGAGTTTCCGCCATCGAGCTGTTTGGGATCCCGAACACTCGCGCATCGAGATGCACCTGGAGAGCACATGCGACCAGCGTGTATGCATTGCCGCGGCAAACATCGACGTCGAGTTCGCGCAGGGAGAACGCATCCATACCGAAAACAGTTACAAGTTCACGCACGAGAAAATCCGTGTTCTTCTGGCGGAAGCGGGCTTTAAAACCGAACAGACCTGGACCGATGAGCGCGCCTGGTTTTCCGTTACTCTTGCACGTGTGAAGTGACGCTACGACCCCACCAAGGGAATGGCAGAAAATCACATGAAAAGCGAAAACAACCGCGCCGCCCTGGACCAGCACTGGAAAGCTTCAGCCTCAGGAAACCTGGAAGCAGAACATCAGATCTATGACGAGAATGTCCTCTGCGAATATCCGCAGTCGGGAGAAAAAATTCTTGGCCGCCACAATCTGCAGGCTTTGCGTGGCCACCATCCGGATAAGCCAAGCGGCTTCATGGTCCGCCGCATCGTGGGCAATGGCGATCTGTGGGTCACCGAGTACGTCATCAAATATACCAACACGATTGTCCAGACGGTCAGCATCATGGAGTTTCAGAATGGCAAGGTCGTCCACGAAACTCAGTACTTTTGTGAACCTTTCAAAGCGCCGGCATGGCGCTCGCAATGGGTGGAAAAACAGAAATAGCACAACGGATAAATAATGGATCGCTACGATGCCATCGTAATTGGATCGGGACAGGCAGGAATGCCTCTCTCCATCGCGCTCGCCGAGGCGGGGCGAAAAACCGCTCTCGTGGAACGGAAGCACGTCGGCGGCACCTGTATCAATGAAGGCTGCACCCCGACCAAGACGATGGTTGCCAGCGCTCGAGTCGCGTACCTGGCTCGTCGCGCCGCCGACTACGGCATTCGCTGCGGTCCTGTCGACGTCGATCTTGCCCAAGTGCACCGGCGCAAGCAGGCAATCGTTGATGAGTTTCGCACCGGCGATCAGCATCGACTCGAAGCCACCAAAAATGTCGATCTCATTTTCGGCGAAGCGAAATTCATTGGTCCCAAAACTGTCGAGGTGAAAATCACCACCGGCGGCACGCGCGCCTTGACCGCCGATAATATTTTCATCAACACCGGCGCTCGGCCAACACAACCGCGTATCCCTGGGATCGATCTGACGAAGACCCTCGACTCCACTTCGATCATGGAGCTGCAAACTCTCCCGCAACATTTGCTGGTTCTGGGAGGCGGCTACGTCGGTTTGGAATTCGGCCAGATGTTTCGGCGTTTCGGCAGCGCTGTCACCATCGTGCAACACGGTAAGCAACTCATGGGTCGCGAAGACCCGGACGTCGCTGCTGAAGTTTACAAAGTGCTCAAGGATGATGGCATCGAGATTTTGCTCGAAACCGAAGCGACAGGCGCGCAGGCTAGCGCATCCGGCATTAGCTTGAATCTACGTGGCCCCACAGGAGATCGGATTATCACCGGCTCCCATCTCCTGCTCGCCATTGGCCGAGTACCGAATAGCGATCAGCTAAACCTCGCCGCCGCCGGTGTGAACGTCGATGCGCACGGCTTCATCATTGTTAACGATCGCCTGGAGACGAACGTCGCCGGCATCTACGCTCTGGGAGACGTCAAAGGCGGCCCAGCCTTTACGCACATCTCCTACGATGACTATCGCATCATCCGCAACAACCTGCTTCGCAGCGGCCAATCATCGACAAAGGATCGTCCGGTTCCGTACACCGTCTACATCGACCCGCAGCTAGGGCGAATTGGTTTGACCGAACAGGAGGCGCATTCACAGGGTCGCGCCATCCGTGTCGCCAAGATTCCCATGGCCTGGGTTGCCCGCGCCGTCGAAACCGCCGAAACACGCGGCTTCATCAAAGCCATCGTCGATGCCCAGACCCAGCAGATCGTCGGGGCTGCCGTTCTGGGAATCGAAGGCGGCGAAATCATGTCGATGCTCGAAATCGCCATGATGGGCAAGCTCCCCTTTACCGCCCTCGAAGACGGTATCTTCGCCCATCCAGCCCTTGCCGAGGGATTGAATACGTTATTCATGTCCATGGAGAAATGACCTTGGCCATTTCGTTGTTGAGCGGATCACTTCCTCGCCCCATTTTTCATTGCACCACGTCAGAGTTTTCGCATTGCTTTTAGAGCGATGTGCGTATTCGTATAGCGTGACTATATCGTTTACTTAAGGTTTAAGCGTCAATTGTGGCTACGGAAAGAGAAGCGCTGGAGGAGACAGAAGTATTTCCGGGGCCGGTGAGAGTGCCGATGAATTTCGAACCTGCGGTGATCGAGAAATTGGCGTTGTTGATAATGTTCGGGTGATTGCTGGTGGAAGAGGTGACGGTATTATCCGGTCGACCACACAAACGCTACAAGCGATTCAGCTTCTGGTTGTTTGCAGCTTAGTTGCGAATCGCGATCAATTTGTGCACGCAAGTGATGGCGAGCGAGCCGTCACCGACGGCGAAGCCAACGCGTTTAGTGGAGCCGGATCGAATATCACCGGCGGCAAGGATGCCTGGGATGGTCGTTTCGAGGGGACAGGGCTCTCGGTCTGTCAGGGGCCATTGGTTTGAGCGCAAAGCGTCTATCCCGGTCACAATATAACCGAGTTTGTCGCGCGCGATAATATTAGGAAGCCACTCGCAGCCTGGATCAGCGCCAATGAAGACGAAGGCCGCAGAGATATTCAGATGTTGTAATGGGGCTGCTATTTGTCCGTCATTACCATTCGGATTGAATGCGCGCAAAGCGAGGCCTTCGAGGCGGTGTTTGCCGTACACCTGGGCGACTTCCACTCCCTCATGCACGTTAATGTTCGCGGCGGCGCGAATGCGATTGACCAGATATTCCGACATGTCCGGACCGAGCCGGCGGCGGACCAGCAGATGAACGGTGCGATCCCGGCAACATTCGGAAAGGAACATGGCCGCCTGGCCGGCGGAGTTTCCAGCACCGACCACTGCGACATCCGCGTTGTTGTACAGCAGCGCCTCGACAGAGGTGCAGGCGTAATGGATGCCAGCGGATTCGAAACGCTCTGCGCCCTCAGCTTCAAGTTTTCGCCAGCGCACGCCGGCGGCAATTAGAATGGTCTTGGCCTTAATTGCTGCGCCGCAGTCCAGCCGCAAAATATGAGGCTGACTGTTAATTTGCCCGGGCTCGATACGGTCGACGTTGATCGGAGCGACGATTTTTGCGCCGAATTTCAGAAGTTGTAGAACGCTGCGCGTCGCCAGCTCGGTACCGGAAAGACCGCTGGGAAATCCGATGAAATTTTCAATTTTTGATGAGCCTCCCGCTTGTCCGCCGGGGCCAAGACGATCGATGACCAGTGTCCCCAGGCCTTCAGAAGCGGCATAGACGGCGGCAGCCATTCCCGCGGGCCCGGCGCCGATAATAGCCAGATCGAATGTATCACTGGGGCAATTCTGCCAGATGCCGGCATTTTGCGCCAGCTCGCGTAAATTGGGATTGAGCAGGATCTTTCCCCCAGAGTATTCGATAACCGGGGATTTTTTGGGCGAGCCCCAATTGGCCAGCAGTTTTTTCCCCTGCTCTGAATCGGAATCATACCAGGTGAATGGGACAAAATTTTTAAAGAGAAATTCACGCACGAGGTTGGTATCGCGGCATTTGCCTGGTCCGACCACTTTCATTCCCACAACGCCAGCCTGCGAAAGAAGCCGGCGCCGCTCCTGAATCGCGACGAGCATTTTTTCGCTGATCAAAGGGACTTTAGTCAGCACTTCACGAATCCGTTCACCCGGGATGCGCAAGACTCGCGTTGGTCCCCGCGCGATGCCTGTGACGAGTACCGGCCGACGCGTGAGTAAATCGATATCACCAGCGAATTGCCCGGGTCCGTGCGTGACGACATGACTATTTTCATCAGCAGGATTGATGATCTCGATTCCGCCGGATTCGACGACGAATAAATCCAGATTGGAATCGCCGATGTGGAAAACAATCTGGCCATCTTCGAATGAGCTGGATGGCGCCAGTCGCCGCAGCGCTTCCATTTCATTCGTTTGTAAAACTGGAAAAGCAATGGGATCAGATGGCGATGTCGTGAAAGCAGTCATATGTCTATTGTATGTCAAATAATCCAGTCGCAAGATTTTATTCCAACGTCGATATTCCTGTGCCGACGATTACGAATTAAAAATTGTGCAATCTTTTTCGAGCCGCTCCAACTCGCTCCTAAATCCACATTATTAGAAAATGATTTAGAAGAATCATTATCCCGGAGGCAGTTGCTGCCAGCGAGGACCCGGAGTGAATTGGCGGCGGTAGACGGTAGGGGTGATGCCAGTGGATTTTAGAAAGCTGGTAGCCAGATATTCCGGAGTGGCAAAGCCGGATTGCCGGGCGACTTCGTAAATGGGCAAATCAGTTTGCAGAAGCACTTTAACACGTTCGAGTCGCACCCGGCGGATTTCTTCCAAAGGCGTATGCCCGAGAACACTGACAAATCTTCGCTCCAGCGTACGGCGATTCACGGGAACAGCGTCGAGCAATTGCTTTACGGATAATCCTTCGATGGCATGCTGGCGGATATGACGCAAAGCCAGCGCCACATCCGCGTCATCGACAGCCAGAACATCCGTGGATTGGCGAGTGACTACTTCAAGCGGCGCGACCAGCTTCAGATCGCGCGGCGATTTACCGCGCAGCAAATCATCCAGCACTGTGACGGCCGTGCGGCCGATCTGCTCAGCACCGATGCGGATGCTGGAAAGGGGGGGATGAGAAATCTCGCAGAGCAATTCTTCATTGTCGACGCCCAGAATGGCGACATCCGCGGGAACCTGCAGGCCGGTTTCGCGCGTCGCCTGCAGCAGCTCGAACCCCCAAAGATCATTCGCAGCAAAGAGCGCGAGAGGGCGTGGCAGCGAGCGTAGCCAGCGACCAATGGCCGCCGTGCGCCGATCAGAAGGATCACCGAAAACAGCCTGGGAATGAGCAGGGGAGCTATAGCTGGTCACGCTGAAAGTGCCGCGCGGATCAGAACCGCCGAACTGCTGGGCTCGGGTGCGCATAGCGCGTTGGATTTCAGCACGAAATCCCGCCTCGCGCTCGCGCGACCAGAGCATCCAGGAAGCCCCGAAGAAAGCGAAATGACGGAACCCCCGCTCGATGAAATGCCGGGCCGCAAGCTCACCTGTTGCCACATCGTCGGGAAGAATGCGCGCAAATTCCGAAGACGCACGACTCTCGAAAAGCTCCACGACTGGCTTTCCGCAATCGCGATAAACCTTGGCCAGGCGATCATCATAAATCTGGCAGATGATCCCATCCGGCTTCCAGTCTTCGAACCAGCGGGCAAGGTATTTTGTGGAATGCCCGTAAATGCCCCGGTAAACACGAAAAAGCCAGGGAAGGGCGCGGCGGCTTCGCTGGCGCGGCAGCCCGGCCGTGTAAAGATTACGTTCGCGCGTGGCTGCGATGATTCCACGGAGTACGCCGCGCGCGTAGGCGAACTCCGTGGGCAAAACCAAAGCGATGTGCAGAAATTTTTGCTCCTTGCGCGGCATAAGCTGATATGAAATCTACACCGAAATCGTCTTGTCGCAAATACAAAGAGCTTATTTACCCAGAAAAAACGAGCTTCTAAAAGTGCGATTTGATCGCTCAAGGTGCGTAGCATGGGCGTCTCGCCCATGTCGGATAAAATTAAACATGGGCGAGACGCCCATGCTACTAATTTAGAAGCTCTAAGACGGAAATCGAAGATGGGATTCGCAATATTAGAGAGGATGAAGAATTGCGTATGGTGTACAGTAATCAGTGCTTATGCGGAGTAATTGGTTGCGATACAAAATCTTGGCGATTGCGATATGGGCAGGGGCTTCGTGTGCTTTTGGCAATCCGTTCTACATGGGGGCGGATATTTCGATGCTGTCGTATATGCAGCAGCAGGGGGTGGTGTATAAGCAAGGTGGAGTCGCCACGCCGGCTGATGAGATTCTTTACAACGCCGGCGATAACGTGTTTCGCCTGCGTATTTTTGTGAATCCCGATACCAATTACAACGACACCGATGGCGCAATCCAGAGCCAGGCGTATGACATCACATTAGCCCAGCAAATCAAAGCGGACGATCCCAGCGCACAGCTGATGCTCGATTTTCATTATTCTGATACCTGGGCCGACCCCGGGCATCAGACGATCCCCGCTGCTTGGCAAGGAGAATCGCTCCCGCAATTGGAAAATACTGTTGAAAGTTATACGGATAATACCCTGCTCGCTTTCAAAAATGCCGGCGTAATGCCCACCATGGTGCAGGTGGGTAATGAGGTGAACAACGGAATGCTTTGGCCAACGGGCCAATTACTTTTCAGCGGCACTACCGCCCAGCAGAAAGCCAGTTGGCAATCATTTGGAGGACTGATTAACTCCGCAATTGCCGGTGTCCGCGCGGCTCAGGGAACCGGCCCGGCGGTGCAGGTAGCCATTCACATCGCCAACGGCGATCAGAACGGCGAGCCACAATATTTCTTCGGCAATCTGACCAACCCCGCTTACGGGAATGTCCCCTTAAGTTCATTCGATATCATGGGCGTGAGCTATTACCCCACCGCATCGGGGGCGCTCCAAACTCTGACCAGCAATCTCACCACCCTGGCTGATACGTACAACAAAAACATCATGGTGCTGGAAACCGACACGCCGTCTGAGAGCACCAGTGTCGCAAGCGATCCGGATTATCCGGATACCCAGACCGGGCAGTTGGATTACCTCCTCAATCTCGCCAGCGCGATTCGGAATCTTCCCAATGGAGATGGCGAGGGAGTGCTCTATTGGTATCCCGAATCAGTGCCGCTGGCCGGGCATTTTGTTTACAACGGCGGCGCTACGGCGCTGTTTGATTCATCCGGAAATGCTCTGCCAGCTGTCAATGCATCCTCCGCAATCACCGGCTTTTTGCCCGAACCAGGACCCTGCGGAATGATTCTCGCAATCTTCAGCGGACTTCTTTTACGACGTGTCGCAGAATCGAAGGGTTAATTCGCAATTATCCAGAGCAATAATCCGGGGATAGGGTAATCTTATTTACGTAAGATTAGCCCGAGAGTCGGGCGATCCAGGGCAAAAGCATTTCCACGCGGAGAGGAAAATTATGAAGATGCAGAAAATAAGTGCGACTATAGGCGCGGCAGCGGTCGGCCTTTTAACGGCAGCGGCGCTGGCGCAGACGAATTACACGGTTTCCTATACTGACGGCGGCACATGGAATACGGTCTACGCACAGGGCTTTAACACGTCACTGGGCGCTTCCCCGACACCTACAGCCAATACCGGTGATCCCGTGACCCTGAGCCAGTTCTCGTTTTATAAATCCGGCAATTCCGACAGCGCTACCAATATTCAACTGGCCATCTTCAACACCATGTATCCCAACACCGCTGCGATGAGCACCGATCCAAGCACGGGATTCGTCGGGCTCTCCACCAACACGATCGCCTCCACGGCTTCCCTGAATACAGGCGATCCGATCAATTTCATGTTCAATAATTTGTCACTGGCGTATGGCTCGGATTACAGCGCCATTTTTGTGAATGATTCCGGGGGCACGCTCACGCCAGTGCTGGTCTCGGCGCTGACCACTAATTACGTTCAGGAAAGCGACAGCAATTATCACCCCGCGACCAATTACGGCACCGAGGGCGAGTATCAATACACCACCACGAATTATATTTCGAGCGGATATTTCAGCGCCTTCTCATACGCAGGCGATGCGAATTTTACGGCCAACCTGACTGCAGCGCCGGAACCGGCTTCTTTAGGATTGATCGCGGCCGCGGGCTTGCTTCTAGCGCGACGAAGAAAATAAAGTTGCGCACCTTTTAGAGAAAAACCGGAGCACCCTCGCTCCGGTTTTTTTATTTCCCGCCCGTGGTAGCGATCCCGCGAATAAAAGTGCGTTGGGCGAGAAAGAACAACAACAGCGTGGGCACGCACACCAATACCGATGCTGCCATCAGAAGATTCCATTCCGAGCCCCCCACGCGATTCTGAAACGCTTCCAGCCCCAGCGCCAAGGTGTATTGGTTAGGCCGCTGGATAAAAACCAACGGTCCGAGAAAATCATTCCACACGCCAAGAAACGAAAACAACGCGACTACAGCCAGAGCGGGCCGCGCCAGAGGCAGGATAATTCGCAAGAAAATCCCCAATTCGCTGCATCCATCAATGCGCGCCGCTTCAGAGAGCTCGCGAGGAATGGTGATGAAGAATTGCCGGAGGAGAAAGATGTTAAATGCCGACCCAAACCATGCCGGCAGCCAAAGCGGCTTGAACGTCCCCAGCATTTGCAGAAAATTCCCAGCTCCCAGCCACGCCGCAGTATGAACATCCATCCATCGGAAGATACGAAACAGCGATACCATGGTAATCGGGAACGGAATCATGATCGTGCCGAGCATGATGGCGAAAAGAATCCCTTTACCACGAAAAGCAATGCGCGCAAATCCGTAGGCGACAATCGAGCTTGATATCACTGTCCCGATCACGGTAAGGGCAGCGATGAGCAAGGTGTTGCGCGTGTAAAGCAGGGCATGGAAATTGGGATGCGTGAAAATAGCCCCATAATTCTGTGGCTGCCATGGATGAGGCAGAAAACGCGGCGGCGTCTCAGTCGTTTGCGGCAGCGTTTTCAGGCTCGTGGAGAGCATCCATAGAAACGGAAGAATCAACCCCGCGCAAACGCAGAGCAGACCCGCGTGCAGGAATAACGCGCTAACCAGTCGGCCGCGTTTATTCATAATGCACCCACTTTCGCGCCGACCAGAAAGCAATCGCCGTGAAGAAAAGCGTGATCAGCAATTGAATCCAGGCCAAGGCGCTGGCGTATCCCATGTGCAGAAACCGAAACGCCTGATCGTAATTGAACATCGTATAAAAATAGGTCGCGTTGTTCGGGCCGCCCTGTGTCATGATGTAAGGAACCGTAAGAATTGAAAACGTCGCGATGATTGCCATGACCAGATTGAAAAAAATGACCGGGGTGAGAATAGGAATGGTGACGGCGAACAATCGGCGAAAAGGGCCGGCGCCATCGATGTGTGCCGCCTCATAGAGTGCCGTAGGAACATCCTGCAGCCCCGCGAGATAAATCACCACGGTATTTCCCACTCCCCACAGGCTCATAAGCGCCAGCGACGGCATGGCCCAGCGCTCGCCGAGCCAATTGACAGGGGGAAGATGGACTTTTCCCAGAAGATAATTGAATAGTCCCAGGCGCCCATTGAACATCCACAGCCAGACCATCGCGGAAGCAATCGCAGGAATCAGCGAGGGAAGGAAGATGATGGTTCGGTAAAACGCCTGGCCACGAATGTCGGCGTTGAGCATCAGCGCGAATCCCAGCGACACCAGCAGACCCGCAGGCAACGCCATGGCGGCGTAATAGAGAGTGTTGACCAGTGATTTCCAGAAGAGAGCGTCGTGAAGAAGCTGGCGATAATTATCCAGCCCAATCCAATACGGTCCGCGATGCGGATTAGTCAGTGCGTAATCGCAAAAACTGTAATAGAGCGAAAGAACAATCGGGACGGCTGTGAAAACGATAAAGCCAATGAGCCATGGAGAAACGAATGCGATCCCTTTGAAAAAATTCCGCCGCTCGTGATTCATGTTAATTTAAACCCGCCCGCTGGCGCGCCAGTTCAATTCGATGAAAACGATCGTAGCGTTCCTGCATGCGCTGCTGAGCAGCAGCCAGCGCAGTGGTTACGTCGGCGCCGCTTAGAGTGATATTTTGCGCCGTGTCAGTGAGTTCTTTAAAAACCTCAGGCCAGATGGGAACGGAGGGGACGGCGCGAGCGTGTGGGCTGGCGGCGAGTTTCTGGTAGACATCGATGTAGGGATTGGGATGATTTTTTAAAAACGCGGCGCTCACGTGAGCGAGCTGGCAATTCTTGCTCTGTAGGGTGCAGAGTTTTTCGGCGACATCCTGGCGATTGACATAAGCGAGGAATTCGAATGCCTCGCGCGGATGGGGAGCGTTGGCGGGAATGACCAATACATCGAAACTGTTGTAGCTGATGTCATCTTCGCCGGGGACGGCCGAAGGAAACGGAGCAACGGCCCAGGCGTAATTGGCGCGGCGATCAGGCAATTTATATTCCTCGCTTTTGGGGACGAGGATCTCGGACATCGAAGGTTTAAGGTTTTGTATGTAGCTGGCCATCCATGGGCCTTGCTGTTCCATGACGAGTTTGCCAACGAGAAAGGGATTATTCGGAGCGTCAAAAGCCCCCAGACTGTTCTGAAAATCAATCAGCGTGCGCTGCCCGAGACGAGTCGAATAGCTCTGCATCCACTGATACGCGTGGACAGTAGCAGGGGAGGTCAGGGTGAAGTGATGTGTTTTTGGATCAAAAATATCCCCGCCGAACCAATATGAGATCAGTGGGTGATACCAGCTTTGCAGGGGGAGATAGCCGACGCGGTCGATCTGGCCGGAGGAATCGCGCAGGTCGAGAGCGGCGGCATAGCGATCGAATTCCGCCAGCGTGGTAGGCGCGCGATTGGGATCCAGGCCTGCGGCGCGGAGTTTTGCGGCGGATTGTTCAAAGATTAGTTTGTTATAGATCAGGGCGATGGTGCCGGGCGTGCTGACCAGACCGTAAAGGTGGCCGTTGTAATGGCAGGCGTTCCAGAAAACAGGGAGATAGGACTTGGCGGTGATGCCGTGTTGGGTGGCGAGATTATCCAGCGGCTCAAGGGCGCCTAAGGCAGCGAATCCGCCAAGCTGCTGATCCCACAGGCCTGCGATATCCGGCGGCACGCCCGCGGAGACGGCGATGAGCGTTTTCTGGTCGATGTCGCTCATGGACATGTAGCGGACATAGATTTTCTTTTGCTGGCCGACGGTGTGATTGAAATCATCGACGATGACTTTCATCTGGGCGGCTTCGTTGCCAACCCACTTTTCCCAGTATTCGACGACGGTGAAGCCAGGAGGGGCGACTTCTTCGGTCGGGCGCGAGCCGAGCAGAAATGCGATCAGCGCGACGAGAGCCATTGCGCTAAAGATGATTCGTTTGATCCACGCCATGAAATAGTCAATAGAAAATAACGACGCCGATTCTATCGTTAGACGTAGCGTACTTCACGAAAGCAGCCGTAGCATGGGCGTCTCGCCCATGATTTTCAAAACATGGGCGAGACGCCCATGCTACGTGGAGTTAATAACGATTTCGCCGTGTTGCAAACCAAAAGCATTTGCACGGACGAGGATTTGCGACGCCTTATTGATCGATTGCACTAGAACCGTTGCGATGCCGGCTTCGGCGCAGATGGGGTTAGCCCCAATGGAAGAATCGCCAAGGATTCTGCCGCCGCCTTGAGCGGTGACGGTGATCTGGTCATCCGCAAAGGGGCAAAGCGTTCCGCGTGCATCGGTGACGCGGGCATAGATACGCAGCCAATCCGAACCATCCGCAATCAGCGCTCGGCCACATTCATCGGCCTCTAGAACGAGTTTCGCCGGCGCACCCGGAGGATGAACCACATGACGCGCCGCCAGCTGTCCACCAATAAAACCCTCCGCCACCAATTCCGCCGGCGGCTGTTGCACATGCGCCACGCCGGTCATGTACATCGTGGATTGCTCGTGTGCAAAGCATTCGACATCAAAAGTAAAGGGCGGATGCGGTACCGTGTGTCCGGTGTCAGGCGATTTACGGGCGATTTCTTTGTTATCCAGTAACAGTCTTACTTCCTCGCAGTTACTGAAAACTGTCACGCGCGTAGGAGATAAAAACGTCGCATAATTAGCGATGTAAACCATCGGCCCATCCTTGAGACCGGGAACGTGCACTCCCGGCGGGCGTTGGCTCCGAAAAAAGTAATAATTGAATTTGGGAATGCGGAATAGATCGAGCACGCCGCCATAGAACGGCTGATGATGGTACCCGCGCTGACAGTCGATGCCAGCCCAAAGACAAGCGCCCGCAAGAGCATCACCCTCCTTGAGAATCTGATCCAGCCGAAGCAGCCGCGAATTAGCTTGCAACAGCATCGGCACTTCGCCCCAGCTACGTCTCACCCGACTGCGCGATTGCTGATCACTCCAGTTATCCACGTGATCACCCCATTCGCGAATCCAGTGAGGCTTTCGCCCATCGTGATGGAGATAGTCGATGTCCCAGCCCGGAAAATTCGTTCTGATAAATCCTTCTTCGCGATCGCCAGCGGTAAAGCACTGGTCACCAGGATATTCTTCATGAATCGCGCGCTGCAGCTCCGCAGCGATTCCGGAATTCTCCGATTCATTCAGCGCCGCTTCCCAGGCAATAACCGACGCCCGATTACGATCGCGCCGCACCATTAGCCGCGCATTTTCAATTGCGCGTTTTTGAAAGACTTCATCCCCTACGAATTGCCAACCCGGATTCGAGACAATGGCGAGCATGCCAAGCTCATCGCACGCATCCATAAATGCCGGCGCCTGCGGATAGTGACTGCGAAATGAAGTGAACCCAGCCTCGCGCAGTTTCTTTACATCGCGAAAGTGCTGATTGTCAGGCATTGCATAGCCAACATAGGGATGATCCTGATGCCGGTTAGCCCCGATGGAGAAAAATCTTTCCCCGTTAATCAAGAGCCCCTTGGATTCATCAAATTTTATATGTCGAATCCCGACGCGAGTGGACTGCTCATCCACCGTTCGATTGTCGCAGATTATTTTCGTTTGCAATGTATACAGATGCGGATGATGCGGATGCCAAAGTTGCGGACGAGAAACAGCGAGAGTTTGGGTGAGAGTGATTTCGCTAGTGACCTGAAAAGCTTTGATGTCGCTTGCGACGACCTGGCCCGCGGGATCGATTAATTGGTGCGAAATCTCCCCGTGCGTTAGAGCTGAGGCTGCGTTGCGAAGGTGCGTTTGGATTTGCACCCTGGCGCGATCCGAATCAACTTGGGGGATCGTAACAAAAATACCCCCGCCAGCAGGGATGTTAGCGAGAAGCGCATCGCTGATATGTAGCGGCGAGACAATATTGAGCCAGACATTTCGATAAAGGCCGCCAAAATACGCAAAGTCGAGCTGCGCCTGCGGCTTGCCGGGTGGCACCTGGGGGTTGTCCCGATTATCGAGGCGAACTGTTAGTTCGTTGGAGCCAGAGAAATTTACCGCATGAGTGATGTCGACGGTGAATGGGAGATAGCCACAGTAATTGGTGGCAATGAGCTGGCCATTTAGAAATACCTCCGCAACCTGCATCGCGCCTTCGAATTTTAAATAAAGCACGCGCCCCTGGTGTTCCGGCGCAATAGGAAGATTTTTACGATACGAACAAATCCCCTGATAATTGCGGCCTCCGCTCGCGTTGAGCGGCTCCAACCGCACGGAGTGCGGAAGGTTCACACTCTCCCAATTATCAGCAGATTCCCCGCGTAAGAATTGCCAATCCGCATTGAGACAAAGATGCTCTCGCGATTGAGGCGAAGGCGTTACCTGGATTTCGCGCCGCACGCTGGGCCGCTGAGGTTTACTGCGAAGATGCGAAGGAGATCGCGACATATTATTTCTCACGGGCGCATCCGAAAATCATCCAGTGCCGGCAGAGCATTGCCGTTACCATCGAAAAGCGCTTCATAACCCTGCCGCCAGGTCCGCATGTGCGAAACTGGAATAGCTTCCGGATACCACCAGGCAAAGCCGATCCCGTGATGTCCCGGCTGGTTCTGCAACAGAAGAATTAAATCGCGCAAAAATTCCTTCTGCCCCGCAGGCGTGGCGGGCCAGCGCATCACGGAAGTGCCACTGGGAATGTCCGGCAATTCGTGCCAGGGATAGCTGGTTTCCGCGATAAAAACGTCTTTATTGGTCAGGGTGGTAGCGTCGGCCAGATTCTGCTTCAGGAAATCAAAGGAATCGCCCCATGCAGGATAAAAACTCAAACCCAACACATCGTAATCGAAAGAGCGGCTAGCGATTTTGTTCAGGAACCATTTAGTGCGCCCCTCTTTCCCGCCACCATCAATGTGCAGAACGATGCGGATGGGATGTTCCTTTCCAGCAAAGCTGCGCACCGCTGATGCGCCCGCGTTGAACAGAGCGGCGAAATGATCCCACTGTTTTTCAATCTGGTCCGGCGGCGGTCCCCACACCTTGCCTGTCGGCCAGAGCATGCCCGACGTGATCTCATTGCCAACCTGCACCATATCCGGCCGAGCGCCGGCATGATCCAATTCCGTCAGCACCGAGAGAGTGTATTCATGCACGCGATCCCGCAGAGCAGAAAAATCCAGATGTTCCCACGCCGCAGGGGTAATCTGCTTGCCAGGATCAGCCCAGGTATCCGAATAATGAATATCCAGCAAAAACCCCGCTCGGCTCGCTTTCGCACGCCGCGCCAACGACTTCACAAAATCCAGATTCTGCACCGCTCCATAGCTCCTGGCAGGATCCGTCTGCGGATTCACAAACAATCGAATTCGAAAATAATTGCACCCATGCGATC